>CAYRFN010000052.1:0-23644 GCA_964423495.1 uncultured Desulfobacteraceae bacterium | reverse complement strand
TATTTCGTTTTCTGAAAAGAGAACCCCATGCTCTGCCTTTCTGTTCCTGATCCATGGTTAACACCCAGGGGCTTTCGATCCAGTCATAGGAGGGACGAATTTCTTAAAAGAGACCCACATGCCGATGCCCGATTGTATTTCAGGGCCAAGCTGCCCTGGCCCAGACCGATAACCATCGCTATATGGTTAAAAACCAGGGCTAACATGATAAATTGGCTTTATCAAATATACTAACGAGTCGCACCAGGGCAGACTGTTCCATAGAACTGGGGACCCGCTTGTGGGGACTGAGCTGAGCGAAGCGACAGCGAAGAAATGATGTCAGAGCGTTTGACTTTTTAAAAAGAGATACCTATGACCATATTTAATCGCTAATGATTTTTTTTCAAAGAACTAAAATGTTAAGTTATAATGACATTGTCAAATTAACTATTCAATTTCTAAACTATTTAACGAGCTCGGTTTTATGATGATTATCGATTTTCATACACATATCTTTCCTTCTTTTTTTAGGGACAAGAGGTCGAGCTTTTTTTCAGATGAACCTGCCTTTGATACTCTTTACCGTTCCCCTAAAGCAAGGCTAGTAGGGAGAGACGAGCTCCTAAATATCATGGACGAAGATGGGGTTAATAGATCGGTGATTTTCGGGTTCCCATGGGAAAATGAAGATTACTATAGAAGGCACAATGACTACATCATTGAATCAGTTCATCGTAATCCTGACCGTTTGATAGGTTTTTGCTGTTTTTCTCCTCTATCGCCTAAAGGGACAAGAGAAGCAGAACGGTGCCTCAAATCAGGGCTTTCAGGAATCGGAGAGATGGCCGTTTATAGCTCCGACCTGACTTCTGGAGTCATTGGAGACCTGAAGGAAGTCATGGCCCTATGTTCTCAATTTGATGTCCCTTTGCTGCTTCACACGAATGAACCTGTGGGACATAATTACCCGGGAAAGGCTCCTATGACCTTATCTGGAGTCTATGATTTTCTTAAGACATACCCATCAAACCGGATTATTCTGGCCCACTGGGGTGGAGGGCTTTTCTTTTATGGCTTTATGAAAAAGGAAGTCAAAGAAGTTTTTCGAAACGTCTGGTTTGATACCGCTGCCTCGCCTTATCTTTACAACCCAGAGATTTACAAAATAGCTGGGGATGCAATTGGTTTTGAAAAGATCATCTTCGGGAGTGACTACCCCCTTATAAGACCTTATCGATACTTCCAGGAAATGGAATCAATAGACCTCTCTTCGCAGTCTATCTCACAGATAGCGGGATTAAATGCAGCAAAGCTTTTAGGTATTCAAGATTAGAAAGTTAGAGATAATCATCCACCAATAGATGACATTTGCCCAGAGAAAGAGATGGGGCCTTTAGAAGTTAAATGGTGTGAATAAGGTTTATTAAAGGCGGCCTTTAAAAAAATTTGTGCCAAGTCATTGTCCGAAGCTCCACTCCGCATAGGACCTTTCAGATCTTCCTCCTGATCAGAGAGGAGGCAGGGCCTTATATAGCCACTTGCAGTGAGGCGAAGTCTGTTACATGAAGGGCAGAAGTGGTGGGTTAGGGGACTGATAAAGCCTATTTCACCACAGGCACCCTCGAACTTGAAACGTTCCACTGGTCCATCATATTCAGCTCTTTGAATTGGCACAAGGTTTCCCAGCCTTCCGAATTGTTCTCTAAGCAAATAATTAGGTACAAATTGTAGGGGAGCATCCTGGTTTGTGACGCCGAACGGCATATATTCTATGAACCTGATATGATAGGGATAATGTTTTGATAGTTTGGCAAAATCAAGTATTTCATCATCATTCATGCCTTTAATGACAACCACGTTGATTTTAATTGGCTGAAAATTCAATTTTCTCGCTAATTCAATGCCATCCCAGACCTTTTGAAAACCGTCGTATCCTGTTATTCTCTCAAACCTTTCCTGATGCAGGGTGTCCAGGCTGACATTGATTCTCTTTATGCCTGAAGATCTTACTTTCTCTAAATTATCTTTAAGATAAAGCCCATTAGTGGTTAGAGATACATCTTTGAGCCCTGACAAAAAAGTTAGCCGAGGTAGGAATTCAAATATTCCTTTCCTCAGAAGGGGTTCCCCCCCTGTCAATCGAATCTTATCAACCCCAAGTTTTACGGCTATCCTGGCCAGACGAAGAATCTCTTCGTAAGTAAGAATATCCTCATGCCGCAATTTTGCAATACCCTCGCATGGCATGCAGTAAATACATTGGAGATTGCATCGATCGGTGATTGAGATTCGAAGATAGTTTAGACGCCGATTTTGCTGATCAATCAGATATTTTTGGCTATTTTTCATTTTTCAAACTCTTGCGTAAGTGTCCCTTTCCATATATAAAACAAACCTGAGAGTCAATCATAATCTTGAAGATATAATATAATGCGTATCCTGTGGATTAAATCACTAATTTTGTAACCGTTTAGTTCTTTGAAAAGAGAACCCCATGTTCTGCCACGGCTAAACTGCGACTTTCTAAAAGAGACTTCCATGCCACTATGATTCGCTAATGATATTTTTTCAAAGCGCTAAATTGTTACCTTATTTTTAAGGAGAAATTATTATGGAAGAATCAGTAAAATTAGAACAAATAGACGGGACCTCGGTGGTCACACTCAACCGACCAGAGACATATAACTCCCTTGATCAAGAAATGTTTCAGTTATTTGCAGGCATCCTGGTGAAATTGGCCTTAGATCCGGTGATAGTTGGTGTTGTAATTTCAGGTAAAGGAAAGGCATTTTGTTCAGGAGGTGATCTGAAATTTATAAAAAATTACGGTGAGAATTATGCTGCGGCCTTTCATGAGTTGGTTGCCAGGTTTCACATGGCAATTCATGAAATAGTTCATATGCCCAAACCGGTTGTGGCAGCCATTAATGGCATGGCTGTTGGTGGAGGTTTCTCCCTGGCGCTTGCCTGTGATTTCAGAATAATGGAGACCTCAGCCATTCTCAAACAAGGATATACCTCAAATGGTCTTAGTATTGACGGGGGAGGCACTTTTACGCTTCCAAGACTGGTCGGGTCGGCCAGGGCCTTGGAGATTGCAGCGTTTGATCAACCCATTAAATCTGAAAATGCCAAGTCGTTAGGCCTGGTGACCGAGGTTGTAGAGGATGGAGAGAGCGTGAAAAGGGCTATTCAAGTGGTTGAAGAGATGAAAAAACGATCCTTGAGCTCTTTTGCAGCATCAAAAAAATTGATTCGTGACTCTTTTAATACAGCATTGGAGGCGCACCTGGAAAAAGAACGGGAATTATTGTCCTGGTGCGGTGATCAGCCAAATGGTAGAGAGGGGATAGCTGCATTTTTGGAGAAGAGAAAACCTATCTTTAATAAATCTTGATGGTTTCGTAAAAAGTTTTATAACCGGTCATTAATTCCAATACAGCACGCAAGACATGGATAACCAATCGAAATCAAGAGCGATCATTCACTTGGATATGGATGCCTTTTATCCAGCAGTTGAGGTGCTGGATAATCCTTCTTTAAAAGGAAAGCCGGTTATCGTAGGCGGAAGCCGGGAAAGAGGTGTAGTATCTTCCGCATCATATGAAGCCCGAAAATTCGGTGTCCATTCTGCTCAGCCCATGGCAACAGCAATGCACCTTTGCCCTGTCGGAATATTTCTACCGGTCAGGATGTCAAGATATAAGAAAATATCCGAACAGGTGTTTGAAATATTCTATCAGTTCACCCCACTGGTTGAGCCTCTCTCAATAGATGAGGCGTTTCTTGATGTTACCGGTTCCACTCATCTTTTTGGACTGCCGGAAGAAATAGCAAAAAAGATTAAACAGACTATTGTTGGAGAAATTGGCTTGACAGTTTCAGCTGGCGTAGCTCCGTCCAAGTTTGTTGCCAAGATAGCCTCTGATATAGACAAGCCTGATGGATTGACTATTGTATCACCTGATAGAGTTAGAGAGTTTTTGGACCCGCTTCCAATAAGCAAAATGTGGGGCGTCGGAAAAGTGACCCAGGAAACCCTAAGTCGCCTTAAAATTTGCACTTTCAGAGATTTGAGACAGTTATCAGTTAATGTTTTGGAGAAAAAATTTGGTAAACATGGCCTCAAAATGCATCGGCTGTCCATGGGAATAGATGAAAGAGATGTGGAGCCGCATCATGATGTGAAGTCCATTGGACATGAAGAAACCTTTTCTAAAGATATTTTGGACGCGGGTTTGGCCAAAAAGGAACTCTTATCTCTGGCGAATAAGGTTGCACGCCGAATGCGACGAAAGGAGACTACAGGCAGAACCATTACCCTAAAAGTAAAATACAGTGACTTTATTCAAATAACCAGGTCTATAACGCTGTCTAAATCAACTGATCACGCTCCTGAGATATATTCAGCCGCTTGCAGCCTTTTAGAAAAAACGGACGTTGGTAAGAGGCCGGTCCGACTGTTAGGGATATCTTTGTCTCAACTTAGTTTTACCGGACCAGAAGGCCAGCTTACCCTCTTTGACCAAGATAAGGTATCTGAAAAAAGAAAGAACCTAAACACTGCATTGGATTCTGTACATGAAAAGTATGGTGATGAAAGTATCCAGCCAGGAACGCTTGTTAAAAAATAGTGAAACTTGAGCAGGGAACCTCATACCCTTTTTCAACGCCAGCATTGGCCAGACTCCAAAGATGACTGAATAGATAATTTTTTACAACCTGCACGAAAAAAACTGGACAGATGTCGGATTAAATGTATATAATTATATATGATAAATAATATTAATTGGAATATAAAAAAGGATATCTTATGAAAAACGTTCAGATAAGCTTTGATAAAGATCTTCTTGATTCTGTGGACCGTTTTGCCGCATCTGAAAAAATATCACGCTCTGCTATCATAAGGGAAGCGCTCAGGGATTGGCTTAGGGAAAAGGAGATAAGGGAATTTGAGCAGCAATGGATAAAGAGCATTAAAGAAAACCCTGATCATTCTAAGGATGCAGAAGCATGGATCAACGCACAACAGTGGAGTGATTGATGAATCGTGGTGATATTTGGTTGATTGATTTGGGTGGAAAGACAGGGGTGAGACCGGCAGTCATTCTCACAAGACAAAATGTCCTGGAATATCTCAATAAGGTTTCCGTGGCCGAAGTTACCACAAAAGGTAAGGGCTATCCTACAGAGGTATTTATTGGGCAAAAGGCAAACCTACAAAAACCTTCCTTTATTCAAAGTGATAATATTCACACTGTAGCCAAACACAGGCTGGTAAAGTATTTGGGCACTCTTGACCCTGATACAATGAGTGAGGTGTCAAAGAAAGTTGTCCTGGCTCTGGAACTCGAAAGCTGCCTCGGATAAGGAGTGAGGATTAAACAAGAAAAAGGAGGTCGTTTATTTGATGATCGAGGGAATGATCCCAAAGTTTATTTGGATTCCTGGAACCTTTTGGAAGAACTTGATCTTGGCGATTTTAGTAAAGGGATAGAAGAGCTGGAGGAACATATCCTAAAGACCATAGAAACGCCGATTGAACAAAGAGAAAAGGTGGAATAAAAGGTTGCGATGCCCTTAAGTCTTTAACCGGGGACATAGAAAGATAAGTAAGAAAAAGGGGAAACGTGGAAACAGATATGGATAAAAAAACGATCAGGATTCCTATTGAGCGGATTGAACAGGCTATCTTGTTAATACGAGGGCAAAAGGTTATGTTGGATGCTGACTTGGCCGTTCTTTATGAAGTCCCAACTAAAGCATTGAATCAGGCTGTTAAACGGAATGAACGGCGATTCCCGCTGGATTTCATGTTTCGACTGACCAAAAAAGAAAAGGATGAACTGGTCACAAATTGTGACCGGTTCGAAAGGCTAAAACATTCCTCAGCTTTACCCCGTGCTTTTACGGAACAGGGTGTAGCCATGCTTTCGAGTGTACTTAACAGCGAACGGGCTATTGATGTAAATGTTGAGATTATGCGTGCGTTTGTTCGATTACGGCAAATGTTGGACACGCACACCGATCTTGCACGTAAGCTGGCTGCTTTGGAAAAGAAATATGATGAGCAGTTCAAGGTGGTCTTTGAGGCCATCCATCAGCTCATGGCCCCTCCAGAAACTAAGAAAAAGAAGATTGGGTTTGAGGTAAAGGAAAAAAAGGCAGTTTATCGGCAATAACAGAAGGCAAAGGGATTCAATAGAAAAATACCGTATCACAGGCACGATCAATATGTCTTTTACTGCCGCGTGAAGGACTCCCGAACCTGGAATTAGTAACTGATAATGGATACGGATGATCTTACACCAATGGCCTATGAAAGCATTATTACTGCAAATGAGATTACTGATTTCCTGAAATGTGATTTGAGTGTACGGAGCAAGGATTATAAGGAGAAAACGATTATCTCAACGGAATTCTGAAATTCGTTCAAAAAATAAGGAATGATCCCAAAGCTTATTTAGATTCCTGGAACCTTTTGGAAGGACTTGATCTTGGCGATTTTAGTAAAGGGATAGAAGAGATGGAGGAACATATCCTAAAGACCATAGAAACGCCGATTGAACAAAGGGGAGAAGTCGATTAAGGGATTTTAAAAATGGCGCATAACAATAATGAGATTGAAAAAAGATTGTGGGACGCAGCAGATGAATTAAGGGCCAACTCCAAGCTGAAGGCTTCTGAATATTCGGTTCCTGTACTGGGATTGATTTTCCTCCGCTATGCTGACCACAAGTTCAGCCAAGCTGAAAAGGAACTCGCTGGAAAAGGCACTGGCCGGAAAAAGATCGGCAAGTCTGATTACCAGGCATTAGGTGTACTCTACCTGCCAAATGAGGCCCGTTTTAAGAATCTTCTTGATATACCTGAAGGAGAAAACATTGGAAAAGCAATCAACAATGCCATGAAGGCTGTTGAGGCAGACAATCCGGATCTCAAGGATGTT
This sequence comes from uncultured Desulfobacteraceae bacterium, assembly GCA_964423495.1. Classification (GTDB taxonomy): domain Bacteria; phylum Desulfobacterota; class DSM-4660; order Desulfatiglandales; family Desulfatiglandaceae; genus CAYRFN01. The sequence goes on along the minus strand of CAYRFN010000052.1, from coordinate 16,713 downwards.
CTGCCCAAGTCTTACAACCGCCTGGATAACTCCTCGCTCGTGGAACTGCTCAAACTTATGGCATCGATCCACATGGATATCAAGGGGGATGCCTTCGGGAAGATCTATGAATATTTCCTTGGCAATTTTGCCATGAGCGAGGGCCAAAAGGGTGGCGAGTTCTTTACTCCAACTTCGATTGTCAGGCTCATTGTGAATATTATTGAACCTTTTCACGGCCGTATCTTTGATCCTGCCTGCGGGTCCGGCGGTATGTTTGTCCAGAGTGCGCGGTTTGTTGAGGAACATAAGAGAAATCCAAATGCCGAGATCAGCGTATTTGGCGAGGAACGCGTTTCCGAGACCGTGCGGCTATGTAAAATGAACCTTGCTGTTCATGGTCTTGCGGGCGACATCCGGCAGGGAAACACCTATTACGAAGACCTGCACACCAGCCCGGGTAAGTTTGATTTTGTCATGGCCAATCCGCCTTTTAATGTAAACCGGGTGGACAAGGAGCGTCTCAAAGACGACCCGCGCTTTCCCTTTGGCATGCCCAGGGTGGATAACGCCAACTACCTCTGGATTCAGATTTTTTACAGCACCCTGAACAAAAACGGCCGGGCCGGTTTTGTCATGGCAAATTCCGCAAGTGATGCCCGGGCATCGGAACTTGATATCCGCCAGAAGCTTATAATGAATCGGGCCGTTGATGTGATGGTGGCTATCGGCCCTAATTTTTTCTACACGGTAACTTTGCCTTGCACCCTCTTTTTCCTGGACAGGGGAAAGAAGGACACTGATCGTAAAGACAAAGTCCTCTTTATAGATGCTCGTCACATCTTCCGCCAGATCGACCGCGCCCACCGCGATTTTACCCCGCAACAGATTGAATTTTTGGCCAATATTGTGCGGCTCTATCGGGGAGAAAAACCGGAGAGCCGGTATAAAAGCGACGAAATGCTGGAAAATAAATTCCTTGATGGCAAATACGTGGATGTGCCAGGCTTGTGCAAGTTAGCAACAATTCAAGATATTAAAGCCCAGGGCTGGAGCCTGAATCCGGGCCGGTATGTTGGCGTTGCTAATCGTGACGAGGATGACTTTGATTTCCGGGAGAGATTGGAAGAAATGAATGAGGAATTGGAGTCGCTCAATACAGAGGCAAGAGAATTTGAGAAGCAGATTGGGGAGAATGTGCAACAGCTATTGGATGCAGCGGTAGAATGAGCCATCAATTAAAAGCAACAAGAGAACCATTCAAGCTCGATGAACTTGGCTTTATTGGTCGTGGCCGTTCGCGGCAGCGTCCTCGCAATGAACCGTCACTGTATGGTGGTCCTTATCCATTCTTTCAAACAGGTGACATAAAGTCCGCCAATCTTTACCTGTATGAATACAGTCAGACATATAGCGAAAAAGGGTTAGCGCAAAGCAAGTTGTGGGAACCAGGTACTCTTTGCATAACTATCGCTGCGAACATCGCTGAAACAGCAATCTTGAAGATAAAAGGATGCTTTCCCGATAGCGTTGTTGGATTTATCCCAGATTCTAAGAAAGCAGATGTCAGATTTATCAAATATTATATTGACCTGATAAAATCACGGATGCAGAATGTTTCGCGTGGCACGACGCAGGACAATCTGAGCGTTGATAAATTGTTGACGTTTGAATTCCTTGTACCTCTTATTCCCACCCAACGCAAAATCGCCTCGATACTCTCCGCCTATGACGATCTGATCGAAAACAACCTGCGGCGGATCACGATCCTGGAAGAGATGGCCCAGACCCTCTATCGCGAGTGGTTTGTCAAATTCCGCTTTCCCGGCCACGAGAAGGCGCGAATGGTCAATTCTCCGCTGGGCAAGATTCCGGAGGGCTGGGACGTAACGACACTCGATAGTGTTTTATCAATACTTGAGTCAGGCTCTCGCCCAAAAGGTGGAATTAACCCGAGCATGCGCGATGTGCCGAGTATTGGGGCGGAAAACATTCTTGGGCTTGGAAAATACGACTTCTCCAAAGAGAAATTTGTTAGTCGTGAGTTCTTTGAGAAGATGAAACGTGGGCGTATTAATAATTGCGATGTCCTGCTATACAAGGATGGAGCAAAAATTGGTCGAAAATCTATGTTCCGCGACAACTTCCCGCACTCCGAATGTTGTATTAACGAACATGTATTCATTCTTCGAACAAATGAAAAGTGTGGCCAAGCTTATCTATTCTTCTGGCTGGATCAGCCAGATATAACTGCAGGCATTATCAATCTGAATGCCAATGCAGCACAACCAGGAATAAACCAGAAAGGCGTAAAGGGACTACCAATCTTACTGCCTGACCGAAAATTCTTGGATCTGTTTGACGAGTTTGTTGAACCGTTATTGGCGAAATTGTTTAATTTGGCAAAAAAGAACCAGGTCCTCCGCCAAACCCGTGACTTGCTCCTACCCAAGCTAATCTCCGGCGAGCTGGACGTATCCGATCTTGATATAAAAACAGGAGGGCATATGCAATGACTCAGATATTTAATGTTTATTGCGACGAGTCCTGCCATCTTGAGAATGATCACCAGTCGGCTATGGTACTGGGTGCGGTCTGGTGCCCTTTAGAGAAAACCCGGATAAACCTGAGGTGTTGGCATGGGACTATAAAGAGGGTGATGGTTCAATAAAAACCTATCTTTGGTTAAAAAATTTCAATTTTCTTGTGTTAATGAAAAAATATCGCGATGGCAGGAGACGGTTGATTACATCATACTATGTCAATTATCCCCACAAACGAAGGAATCTGGAAAAGAAATACAAGCGCAGGATCTCTTAGACATGAAAAGGCCGACGCTGAAGGTCGGCCCAACTCCTTTTACACATGGCAAATGAGCTATTATAATTTACCCTTAAATTTCGAAAAGTCAAGAAATATTTTTGCAAAACTTTCTAAATCGCTCGACAAAGGGAATACAAGTGGCAGATTATTCAGAAAATACTCTGGTAGAGCAGCCGGCAATCGCTTCATTTGAGGAACTTGGGTGGGAGACAGCGAACTGTTTCAATGAATCCTTTGTGGATTCACCCTCATCCCTGTACCTTCTCCCAGGGGGAGAAGGGAAAGCGGAGATATTTTTGGGTCGTGAAACCAGGGCAGAGGTCGTTTTGGTATCCCGCCTCCGTCCTGCTCTAGAAAAACTGAATCCTAATCTGCCTGCAGAGGCATTCGATCTGGCAATCGAAGAGTTGATCCGCGACCGCTCGCGCATGAGCCTCGCTCAGGCCAACCGTGAGATCTGCCAGCTTATCAAAAACAGCGTAAAGGTGAAGATTCCTGATGCAGGTGGTAATGGGGACACCACTGAAATCGTTAGGGTAATTGACTGGAATGATCCAGCAAACAACGATTATTTCCTGGCCTCCCAGTTCTGGATTACCGGCGAGATGTACACCCGGCGCGCCGATCTGGTTGGTTTCGTCAATGGACTGCCCTTGGTGTTCATGGAGCTTAAGGCAACTCATCGGAGACTTAAAACGGCTTACACAGACAATCTGACCGACTACAAAAGCACTATCCCTCAGCTCTTCTGGTACAACGCCCTGATCATCCTTTCCAATGGCAGTAAGAGTAAGGTCGGAAGCGTATCAGCCGCGTGGGAGCATTTTGCAGACTGGAAAAAGATCAACAGTGAAGGTGAGGAGGGGATCATTTCGCTTGACACCATGATCTGCGGGACCTGCAAACCTGAGCGTCTCTTGGATCTGGTGGAAAATTTCACGCTATTTATGGAGGCACAGGGAGGCTTGATCAAGCTGGCGGCCAAGAATCACCAGTACCTTGGAGTTCTTCAGGCGATGGAGGCCCTGGGCCAGATCGAGAATAAAGAGGGACGACTCGGCGTTTTCTGGCATACCCAGGGCAGCGGCAAAAGCATTTCAATGATTTTTTTCTCCCAGAAGGTCCTTCGCAAAATCCCCGGCAACTGGACATTCGTCATCGTTACCGACCGCAAGGAATTGGATCATCAGATATACAAGAATTTCGCCGACACCGGCGTGGTCACTGAAAAGAAGGCCCAGGCAACGAGTTCCGTTCACCTGCGTCAATTGCTCCGCGAGAATCATCGCTATGTCTTCACCTTAATCCACAAATTTCGTACCGAAAACGATGAGAAGCATCCTGTTCTCTCAGAGCGCTCAGACATCATTGTCATTACCGATGAGGCCCACCGCAGTCAGTACGATACACTGGCCATGAACATGCGAACTGCATTGCCCAATGCATCATTTATTGCGTTTACCGGTACTCCGCTGATTGTTGGTGAAGAGAGGACAAAACAGGTCTTCGGCGACTATGTGAGCGTTTATAACTTCAAGCAGTCGGTGGATGATGGGGCCACGGTGCCGCTCTATTACGAAAACCACATCCCCGAACTGCAACTGAAAAATGAAAATCTCAATGAGGACATGGAGCGGCTGCTTGAAGAGGCCGAACTTGATGAGGAGCAGGAAAACAAGTTGGAGCGGGAATTTGCCAGGGAGTACCACCTGATAACCCGGGATGACCGACTGGAGACCGTGGCAGGAGATATCGTAGAACATTTCACCAGCCGGGGTTTTGAGGGCAAGGCCATGGTGGTTTGCATAGACAAAGCGACGGCGGTGCGGATGTATGACAAGGTCAGCAAGTATTGGAAGCAAGAAATAGAGATCCTTAAGAAGGAGCTGGCTATTACACCGGAAGAAAAGCGAACAGAGATCAAGACTAAGATTCGTGACATGGAAAAAACTGACATGGCGGTCGTGGTCTCCCAATCACAGAATGAAATAGATGAGATGCAGAAAAAGGGACTTGATATTGTCCCGCACCGCAAACGTATGGTTAAAGAAGATCTGGATACCAAGTTCAAAGACCCGGACGATTCATTTCGTATAGTTTTCGTCTGCGCCATGTGGATGACCGGCTTTGATGTCCCCTGCTGCTCGACTATCTATCTCGACAAGCCCATGCGAAATCATACCCTGATGCAGACTATCGCACGAGCCAACCGTGTTTTCCGGGACAAGGTAAACGGCCTGATCGTCGATTACGTTGGTGTCTTCCGCAACTTGCAAAGGGCGCTTACAATATATGGCTCCGCATCCGGCGGGGGTGTGAAGGAAGGCGACACGCCTGTTAAAGATAAAGCGGCTTTGGTTGAACAACTGAAAGCGGCAATTGCCGAGGCAGCAGCCTTTTGTGTAAGACAGGGGATCGACTTAGACGCAATCCAGGTCTCGGAGGGTTTTGAAAGGATAAAACTACTCGATAATGCTGTTGACGCCATTTTGGTCAACGATGATTCCAAAAGAGATTATCTCTTGCTTGCAGGCAATGTGAACACGCTCTATAAGGCGATTCTTCCTGATCCGGCAGCAAAAGATCTGGGCCACAGATGCATTCTCTTCGATGTTATTGCTCAGAAAATCCGTTCTTTAGCTCCATCTGCTGATATCTCTGAAGTGATGGGTGCGGTCGAGAAGCTCCTTGATGAATCCATTGCTGCGGAGGGATATGTAATTCGCGATCCTTCAGGGGCCTGGGCCACGGAGCATGTTGTGGATCTGAGCAAAATTGATTTTGAAGCACTTAAGGCCAAGTTCGAGAAAGGGAGAAAGCGTACTGAGGCAGAAAAACTCAAGGGGAAAATAAGCAGCAAGCTAAGAAAGATGGTTCGCCTCAACCGCACCCGAATGGATTATTTGGAACGGTTTCAGAAGATGATTGACGAATATAATGATGGCAGTATGAACATTGATGAGTTTTTCAAACAGCTTATTTCCTTTGCACAGGGCCTAAACGAGGAGGAAAAACGAGGCATTACGGAACAGCTCACAGAAGAGGAGCTTGCAATATTCGATCTCTTGACCAAGCCGGAAATGTCACTTACCAAAAAGGAGGAACAACAGATCAAGAAGGTAGGTAGGGAACTTCTTCAAACCCTCAAGAAGGAAAAGCTGGTGCTTGACTGGCGAAAGCGTCAACAGTCAAGGGCACAGGTCCGTGTGACCATCGAAGACTTTTTTGATCGCGGGTTGCCTCAGGCTTATACCACTGAGTTGTATCAAAAGAAATGTGATGCAGTATATCAGCACATCTATGACTCGTATTATGGGGCAGGAAATAGTGTATATGCTCTTGCGGTTTGATATGTAGTTTAAGAAAGGGGGAAAACGGAAATAGAGGCCTGTCTTGCCATTTTCATGAATTAAGCGAAAAAGAATATTCCTTGATTCTAAGTGAATTGAAAACACCAGATACCTTCCGTGTAGCGGCGCTCAATTTCTATTGGGACACAGAAAGAGGAGTTCTCAAATGAAAAGCATATTTTCTTTATCCTCTTTTCGACTGAAAAATTTCAATGCGGTTCAGGGTAGCGGAATAATAAAATTTTCCCTCTAACTCTTAAGAGGGCCCGCCCTGTAGCAGGCCCCTGACTAAAAACTATTTATTGAGTTTTTCTTTCATAGCCTTATTAACGGAAAATCTTCCCTGCTTAACGTTTGCGATTGCCCGAGCATATTTATCTCGTGCTTTCGTATCAATGGAGACCTCTTTATTCAGGATGAGATTCTCCAGAACCTTTTTTGCAGTTTTTCCGCCACGCTGGTTTAACTCTGGTGCGTCATACCCACTCAACCGAACAGGCTTTTTCCTCCGGTTCGTCTCGAATGTGTCACCGTCAATGACCCTCGTAACTCTTTCTTTTCGTGTCATATCGATCTCCTTATTCAATAGCGGGCACCTGTTTTCAGACAGGAGCCCGGTTAAAGATTTGTTATCCAACTGTCCACACATCAGCCTGTATTCCAAGTTGCGTAATCCTCGACTTAGCCCATGTTTCTGATCCTTTCGGGACAACAACCCTGAATCTCTTACCATAATGTCGTGCATTTGCGGCAAACAGATTCCATTGACCTTCAGTATGCTGGTCGAAAATGGAATCTGCGGTCTCAATTTCAAATATATTTAACTGGTTTCCATTTTTCCCATCAATGCCGCTCAAATCCGGAATATGACCCTTGCCAGTCGATTCCCAATAAAGCAACTCAGGTTGGGTTAGACCTTTGAGATCGGCTCTCACATCTATGAATCCCTTAGAGATTATGTGATTATAGACTTCCCTGACCATTTGGTCGTGTTGCGATTGTGATTTACGTTTTGCCATTTTTCCTCCGTTGATAAACAAGAGCCCCGCCTTGAAGCGAGCTTCAAGAAAAGTGTCAATGCATTTACTGACAGAATTATTTTAACTTGGAAATTCTGTCAGCACTCTTGTGCCAATAATACCGTGGGAAATTATCATAGATTTGTAATTTTGGTGGGTGGCCTCCCCTCCTTTCCTCGGCAAAATTTAAAGAATACCGAGGAATTACAGAGGGTTAAACTGGTATAGAGAAAAGAATTGACATGCGAAAACCTTTCGACTAATAAACCAGTAAATCGCAATTACCGGGTCCCCCGGTATTCTTTAGCCAAAGCCCTGACCGCTGCAACGGTTGGGGTTTTTTATTCCCAATACGATCTTATGATAATAATTTTAGATACAATATGTAGTATGTCAAGAAAAAACTAGCACTATATAAAACTTCTATAAATAATGGTTTATTCTTTACTCATATGGGATTGCATATTTAGAGGGATTGACTTTTTGAAAAGAATTCCGATAGAATACAAAAGAAGCTCACACAAAATGGAGGTGAGTACTATGGAAAATCAATTAGAAAAAGAATTTGATTACTATTTAGACCATCAAACTGAATTAGTTGAAAAATATAATGGTAAGGTCATTGTTATTAAGAATAACAAAGTGATAGGTGTATATGGTTCAGAGATAGAGGCTGTTGAAAAGACATCAAAAGAGCACGAATTAGGCACCTTTTTGGTTCAACCATGTTCGCCCGGTACTGAAAGCTACTCTCAAACATATCACTCAAGGGTGATATTTGCGTAATGCCTAATATTCCGGTAGTATCGTTTACTACGTCCTACAATGGAAGATCGAATGTGTTGATAAACCAGGCCCTTATTTCTAGAGCATTTGATCCTTCACGTACCAAAAACCCACCTAAGAACCCAAAGAAATTCAATGCTATCTGGGATACTGGAGCCACAGCTTCTGTTATTACAAGAAAGGTTGCTGAGGAATGTGGATTGAAATCCATTGGTATAGCAAAGGTTTTTACTGCCGGTGGCGAACATAGAAGTCCAGTTTATCTTATTAGCCTATTTCTTCCAAACAAGGTAGTTATCCCTCAATTAAGAGTGACCGAGGGTGTACTGCCTGGTGATGCTGAAGTCTTAATAGGAATGGACATAATAGGCCAAGGCGATTTTGCTGTAACAAATAAGGACGGGAAAACAACGTTTTCATTCAGAATGCCGTCTATTGAACGTATTGATTTTGTAAAACAAAAGCCAATCCCAACATCTCCGGTTAAAAGGGCTTCTCCAAAAATTGGCAGAAATGATCCTTGTCCCTGCGGGAGTGGTTTGAAGTTTAAAAAGTGCTGTGGCAAGTAAACCATTTATGCCTTATCATAATGGCTGAATTGCATGGTGAAGGTCCCCCGGCCTTGGGATGCGGACCTAAGGGAGGTGGAATAACCGAACATTTTGGATAGTGGGACACTGACCGTGAGAATTTGAATAGGTCCTTTGCTCGTAATCTGTTCAATTTTCCCCTGCCTCATATTTAGATCGCTAATGACCTCTCCAGTAAACTCTTCCGGAACAAGGATTTCGGCTTTCATAATCGGTTCAAGAAGGATGGGATTAGCCTTTTGACAGGCATTTTTAAAGGCCATTGTTGCGGCTATTTTAAATGCCATCGTATCAGATGTATCCTTTATCTGAAGATCCAGTAGGGCTGTTTGAACATCAATTACCGGATATCCCATAAGGACACCGCTTGTTCCTGCTTCAGATACTCCTTCCCTGATGGCAATTAGAAATTCTTCTGTAAGGTCAGGGCTTTCACACTTATCAATAAAGCGGTTACCTGATCCTCTCGGCAAGGGTGAGATTTCAATCTTCACTCCAGCAAAATGCTGCTGCCCGCCGAGCTCTCGCTGGAAAACCTCATCGTGCTCTATTGTTTTTGTCACCGTCTCCCGGTATACGACCTGGGGTTTCCCCTGGTTCGTTTCAACAAAAAACTCACGTTTGAGCCGCCCTGTGATAATCTCCAGGTGTAATTCACCCATGCCAGAGATAAGAATTTGGTCAGTATCCTCATCAATCCTAAATCTAAATGTAGGATCTTCATCCGAGAGCTTGTTTAAGACGTCCAAAAGCTTATCATGATCCTGGACTCTCTTAGGTTCCAAAGCCACACTGATGACAGGTTCGTTAAATTGGATAGATTCGAGTAAGATAGGGTTTTCTTTGGAGCAGAGCGTATCGCCGGTGGATGTCAACTTCAGACCCATTGCGACAACGATATCCCCTGCTGAAGCGTTATCTATACGTTCTCTCTTGTTGGAATGCATTTTAAGGAGTCGGGCGAGTTTTTCGTCTACACCCTTTCCTGGGTTGTAAATAAGATCCCCTGTCTTGATGGTACCAGAATAAATACGGACAAAGGTCGTTTTCCTCGCCTGATCCATCATTACTTTGAAGGCCAGAGCAGTAAAGGACTCATTCGCATCTGCTCGGCGGGACTCTTCTTTGCCTGAAGAAGGTACGTGACCGACAATCGGTGGAATATCGATGGGAGAAGGGAGGTAATCAACTATTCCATCCAAAAGTGGTTGTATGCCTTTATTTCTTAAGGCAGCACCACAAAACGTTGGAACCAGGCCAAGTTGGATGGTTGCTTGCCGTATGGCTTGTTTTAGTTCTCGATCTTCGATTTCTTCTTCTGAGAGATATTTCTCCATTATTTGATCATTGCTGTCAGCGAGGATTTCTAAGAACATTTCCTTATAACGGGAGGCCTCGTCCATTAGTTCCGAAGGAATAGGGACTTCTCTATACTCGGCGCCAAGCGTCTCATCTTCCCATAAAATGGCTTTCATCTTAATAAGATCAATAATCCCATTGAAATTGTCTTCTATTCCCCAAGGCAACTGGAGAATAAGAGGAACAGCTCCAAGACGTTCCTTCATCATTTGAATGACCCTGTAGAAATCGGCTCCACTACGATCCAATTTATTGATAAAGGCGATTTTCGGGACCCTGTACCTATTGGCCTGGTGCCAAACCGTTTCAGATTGTGGCTCCACGCCTCCTACAGCGCAGAAGATACCGATGGCACCATCCAAGACACGTAGGGAACGTTCAACTTCGACAGTAAAGTCCACATGCCCAGGGGTATCTATTATGTTTATAGCGTGCCCTCTCCAATCACATGAGGTCACCGCAGAAGTAATTGTGATACCTCTTTCCCTTTCCTCCAGCATCCAGTCCATAGTGGCTTCGCCATCATGGACTTCTCCCATCTTGTGAACGCGGCCTGTATAGAAAAGGACACGTTCTGTCACAGTAGTTTTACCTGCATCAATATGGGCGATGATACCTATATTGCGTGTCTTTGTGAGTTTTTGTATCCTTGGCATGATATTTAATAATTAGTCAAATTCCTATCCGTTTGGTCACCGAACTTAATGCTATGGTGAATGCAACTAAATTGTCTCACTAAAGAATTCTTTACTTTTGGGGATCCCTTGCCGCTTACTGCTTATTGCAGGGAACTTATGTTCAGCAGAAACAGTCGATTCAAAAATAGTGCTAATTGTCGATCTGCCAGCGACGGACTGGCGTGATTGACATGGACGCTAAATCTAAGGTATCCTGCTTGGCCTGTCAAGACAATATGAGGCAGCGGATTCCTATGGCGGACAGTATTCGCCAAGCTTTTCCGATTTCAATGGACTCGAATCAACCTATTAAAGTGAAATGAAAAAAGAGCCATTAGCCCCAATGAAAAACAATTTGCCCCAGAGAAATAAGCCTCCTATTCCATTGGACAAAAAATTTACTGTAAAGTCCAATAGCTTAACTGGTCAGAGGCTTATAAAGATGTTTAATCTTCTATTGAAACACTTTGGTCCACAAAACTGGTGGCCAGGTGAAACAGAATTGGAAGTGATGGTCGGTGCTGTTCTTACACAAAATACAAATTGGAAGAACGTGGAAAAGGCCATTGAAAATTTGAAAAATAAGGAGTTGCTGTCCCTGGATTGTCTTCATTCACTGACAATAGAAGCACTGGCTCAAGAGATTCGGCCAGCCGGGTATTTTAACATCAAGGCCAGAAGATTGAAGAATTTAATTAATTTTATTGTTGATCGATACCAGGGAGATCTTTTTCTGTTTTTGGAAGGTGGGACTAGTAGTCTAAGGGAAGGGCTTTTGTCTGTCAAAGGGATCGGCCCTGAAACAGCGGATAGCATTCTGCTTTATGCGGCCCGTCGTCCTGTATTCGTTATTGATGCCTATACCCACCGCATTCTAAGCCGACATGATATGGTTGAGGAACAGGGAATTTCCTATGATGAACTGCAGGATTTGTTAATGGACCATCTCCCTGAAGATCCAGCTTTTTTCAATGAGTTTCATGCCTTGATTGTACGGACAGGAAAGGATTACTGCAGGAGAAAGCCGCTGTGTGATTATTGTCCTCTTAAACAATGGGGTCCGAGCTCTCCTGTTCGGTAATTCAGCACTCATGGATGCGTCCTGAAAAAGATACCAAGACTCCCCGCAATGCCAAGGCTAAACAGAATTAATCTAGAAAGCAGGTTCAGAGCTGGATGCACATAACACATTTTTTCTAACGCCCTATAGAGAGGAATTTTTATGTTTTAAAAAGTTGAAATAACGTTATTATTTTGGTACATGAGAGCTTAAATTTGTTGAAAATGGAAATAAATCCAACGATAAAGCGAGTAACATAAGCAATTTAATCTATGAATGTCTATTTAAAAGCCCTTAGAGCGCCTTTTCTGTCAGGTTCTTTAATGCCGGTCATTATTGGCTCTGCATTTGCCTTTTCTGAAAAAATTTTTTCAGTATCGTTTTTTTTGATCACAGCCTTGGGAGTGGCGGCGCTCCACTTGGGCGCTAATCTCCTCAATGATTATTATGATGCCAGAGGGAGCGATTCTATCAATGTGCGATTTACACCTTTCAGTGGTGGTAGCCGAGTGATTCAAGATGGAAAAATTTCACACTTAACTATCCTTATAATGTCCTTATTCTTTTTTACGTTTGGTTTATGTGCCGGTATCTGGCTCGTTTATTTGGGAAGGCCCTTCGTTATTGCCATTGGGCTTTTTGGTATTGCTGCCGGGTGGGCTTATTCAGCACCTCCTTTTCAGCTTATGTCAAGGGGGTGGGGAGAAATTTTAATTTTTTTTGCATTTGGTCCTTTTATCACATTGGGGACTTATTACGTGATGTCAGGGTCTCTGAGCTGGCAAGCATTTCTACTTGGATTTCCTCAAGGGTTTTTTATTGCAGGGGTTATCTGGATTAACCAATTTCCAGACTATCAGGCCGATCGTGTGGCAGGGAAGTATAATCTCGTAGTAAGATGGGGTCCGGATATAGGCAAGTATCTCTATTGTGTTATCATGTTGTTAGCCTTTATCGTGGTTATATTTCTAATTTGTATCGCAGGGTTCTCCTACTTGACCATGTTGTCCTTTTTTGCCTTGCCACTTGGAGTAAAGGCCATGAAAATTTTATGGAAAGAATATCTCTCGCATAAAGAATTGATACCTGCACAGGCTCTTACTATTCAGACTCTTATTGCCCACGGATTGCTTCTTTCAGCTGGTGTCGTTTTAGGCAGGTTTATTTCGAATATATAGGTAAATCATTCGCGGTTTAAAAAAGGACTTTATTCGAAGAAACAAGTAGATCTATAAACTGGAGTTACAGAGATGATCAGCCGTTACACTCGTCCTGAAATGGGTCGGATCTGGGAGGCAGAAAATCGGTACGCTAAATGGCTCGAGGTAGAAATTGCAGCCTGTGAGGCTATGGCAGAAGAAGGAATAATTCCAAGTAAAGCCTTTGAGAATATTAAGAAAAAGGCTGGATTTTCGGTGGCGCGTATTTTGGAGATAGAAGAAGAGACTAAGCATGATGTTATCGCCTTTTTAACTGATGTCGCTGAAAGGGTAGGGCCTGATTCACGATATATCCACTTAGGTCTGACATCTTCGGACATACTTGACACAAGTTTTGCGCTTCTACTTAAGGAGGCCATGGATTTGATCATTGATGATGTCAAGGAATTTATGGGCGTTATTAAGAGCAGGGCCATGGAGCATAAATACACGATTATGATCGGCCGCTCCCATGGTATCCATGCTGAGCCCGTGACCTTCGGGCTTAAATTAGCTGTCTGGTATTCCGAGATGAAAAGGAACTTGAAACGACTTGAAGAGGCTTACGATATCATCAGGTATGGGAAGCTGTCAGGGGCAGTGGGGACTTTTGCCAACACCCCTCCAAAAGTTGAATCCCTTGTCTGTAAAAAACTTGGCTTAAAGGCCGCAGAAATATCTACTCAGATCATCCAGCGAGATCGCCATGCCCAGTACTTTACGAGCCTTGCAATCCTTGCCGGTACCTTGGAAAAAATTGCCGTAGAGATACGACATCTCCAGAGAACAGAGGTTCTTGAGGCAGAAGAGCCCTTTGCAAAGGGGCAAAAGGGATCCTCTGCAATGCCCCATAAGAAAAATCCTATTGGTTGTGAAAATATCTCAGGGTTAACTCGTTTGGTGCGATCAAATTGCTTGGCTGCCATGGAAAATATGGCCCTATGGCATGAGAGAGATATTAGCCACTCATCAGTGGAAAGGGTAATTGCTCCTGACAGTACCATCCTTATTGATTTTATGCTTCACCGTTTAACCGGGATTATAAAAGGTTTGGTAGTCTACCCCGAAAATATGACTAAGAATCTTATGAAAACAAAAGGCTTGATTTTTTCCCAGCAGGTACTAATTAAATTAGCAGAAAAAGGTATTGAAAGGCAGAAAGCCTATATTATGGTGCAAAGAAATGCCATGAGGGCATGGGAAAGCGAGCAGGAGTTCGAAGGGCTTATTATTGAAGACCAGGAGATCAGAAAGTATCTGACAGAAAATGAAATAAAGGAAATATTTGACCTTGATTATCATACAAAACATGTGGATATTATATTCGATAGGGTATTTGGTTAAGGATAGATATAATGGGAATGTTTATTAAACTATTCAGGATTAAGGGAACTTTTCTTTTCAATCTGGTCGTCTTCTCTCTGGTGTTTTGGCCAAACCTGAGTAATGCTATACCTGTTCAAACCCCTCCCGGGATGAACAGTTTTAAAGCCATTCCTTCTTCTCTATTGAAGTGGCCTGAGCAAGGAGCTGATTACATAATTATTGTGGACAAATCCACTCAAAAGATTTTTTTATACTGTAGAGACAACTTTTATAGGCCTGTAAAGGTATTCAACTGCTCTACGGGAGAAAACCGTGGTCCAAAATCCACGAGAAATGATAAGAAGACTCCTGAGGGCATTTATTTTTTTACCCGAGCCTACCTGGAAAGAGAGCTTCCTCCTATATATGGGGACCGTGCTTTTGCCATTGACTACCCGAACCCCTTGGACAAAAGGGAGAAGTGGTTACGGAATATGGTTCCATGGCACCAATCAACCATTGAAGCCAAGGGATACAAATGGCTGTATCGTATTGGAGAATGGAAACATTAATGAACTTACAGGTTATGTAAAACTTCATGAGACTCCTGTTATTATTACTCCAAGGATAGAATGGGTCTCTCCTGACAGCCTAAAGACGGAACGCTATGAAGTAGAGACGGTTATTGAGAGATGGAAAGAGGCATGGGCAAATAAGGACAAATCAAGTTACATGAACTTTTATAGTCCTCGCTTTTCTGCCCGAGGCATGGGATGGCATGGGTGGAAGGGATATAAGAACAGATTTGCGAAAAAATATGGTAAGATTGAAGTTAATATCGATAATCTCCAGTTACTTAAAACAAACGGAATTATCCTTGCAAGTTTTAATCAAACATATAATACTATGAACTTTATGAGCCAAGGAGAAAAGAGGCTTTACCTGGCTAAGAATAGTAATGAGTGGAAAATAATTAGCGAATTTTTTGCAGGGGAGAGAATTGGCAAAAAGGTTCCTTCTCGACTGCCAGCAGCGGATTTGAATGAGATTAAAGATTTTATTGACACCTGGAAAAGTGCTTGGGAGCTGCAAGATCTGAGCATTTATATCAGCCTTTATGATCAAAATTTCCGTTCGCGAGGGATGGATCTAAATGCCTGGAAGAGATACAAAGAGGAGATTAATAAGAAGTACCGTTCAATAAAAATCCAGCTCAGTAAGCTGAAAATCACTCGATATTCGGCTAATAGCGCACGAGTTCGTTTTAGACAGATTTATCAAGCAGATGCCTACCACGATTTGGGTGTAAAAAATTTATTCCTTGTAAGAGGTAAGGAAGGTTGGAAGATCAAAAAGGAGACATGGAACAAAATAGCAAGAAATACCCCAGAATAAGGAGGATATTTTCCCAAGCCAATGATCTAACCTTGATGATCGTCGGAAAAAAGGGGAATGTACGGACCTTCAAAATATCTTTTCGTTTTTTATTTTGGACATCTGCGTTGTTAGCTCTCTATCTTTTTGCCTCAATTTTTGTCTTTTACGCATATCTTGATGAACGAAGGACAAATAGTGGTCATTTAACGGAGTTAAAACGTTTGCAACATGAAATTAATGAAACAAAGAGAACTCTTGATAGATCCAAACATCGTTTAACGCTTTTAAAAAACTCTATTAAAGATCTCGAGTCTCGTGATAAAGCATCACCCGAATTGGCCAGCCCTACTGAAAAGCCAGATATAATAAGTGTTCCCACCGAAGTAGAGAGAGAACCCGTTGAAAAAGTAGAGAGAGAACTTGTAGAAAAAGCAGAGAGCATACCAGCTGAACAATTTGTAGATATTAAGGATCTGTCAATTAAAAAGGAAGGGAACGAACTAACTATTAGTTTTAATATTGTCAACGTGAAGAACAAAGGGCCTGCCGACGGATATGTTCATATTGTTGCTATTGATAAACATTCAGATCCGCCCCAATTTCTGGCATATCCTAAAGTTGCTCTTAAAGATGGGATCCCTATTAACTTCAAGCGCGGCCAGCCTTTCCTTATTAGGCGTTTTAAAACTATCAGTGGAAGATATCTTCTGGATACAGAGACCGAATCCGTTTCCTCAATGAAGGTTCTAATATACAATAAATCAGGGACATTAGTCCTTCAAAAGGAATTTGAGGTCAAAAATGCTTCATGATTCTGGGTTTGTCCGGAAAGCTTTCCTTGCTTTCGTCATTCTCCTGATTCAATCAGCACTATTTTTTCCTTGTTCACTCGCACATGCAAAAAGAGAACACCTGGTCTATTTTCCCAATACTGCCTATGAGCTAAATGTTTATAAGATTCTAGTGTCATGTCAAGTTTGACATGACGCAATAGATGTGATATACTTTTTTATAATCACCCATGGAGGGCTAAATATGAAAAAGTATATCATCACTTTAACAAAAGAAGAAAGAGAATACTTGAACAAAATCGTTTCCAAGGGCACCCATAAATCACAGAAAGTCATAAATGCCTCAGTAAAAAATCAGTGAATAATTATTATCCAGACACAAGCAATAATATTTGAGA
>CAYRFN010000051.1:0-24540 GCA_964423495.1 uncultured Desulfobacteraceae bacterium | reverse complement strand
TTCATCCTCTGTTATATCAATAAGTTAACTAATTATGCAGGGGTGAACATCTGTTCTAAGTAATTTAGAAGCTTTCGTCCCTACAGCTTTTGAAGTCTTTTCATTCTTTGCCATAGCATTGTACCTCCTTTCTTAAAAATTTAGCTATCCTGCCCAAGCTAATAATTCATTAAAAGACCCCATATATGATCGGTTACCCCTGCTTCCATTGCAGGCGTTACCCTTAATGTTTGGTGAATCCTTCCGAAATTATACCACGCAAAATGTAACGATAAGGCTGCCGTAAGGTTCTCTAACTTCTTTGAAAAGGCATTGGTTAGCCTTGTAAACTGTCTCATTTGCATTCTCATGGTAAGGTTTTGACGTTCCACGAATGATTTACAAATATGTTTAGGGTTAGGGTTTCCATTGATTATCTTGGATAATACCTCCGTGACTTTTGGTGGGGCGTACCTCCCAGGTTCAATATAATCAGATGCAAAAACTTTGATTAATTGAGCATAATCTATGTCTGCCCCGAATATTTCTTCAACAGCTGTAATATAAGCCTTAAACCCATCTGAACTAAGTTGAAACCTTCCGTTCCCGTTCATTTTCTCTTTTAAAGCCTTAATAAATTTTAAAGCGGTTTCTGTGTTTCTTTTACCAACAACAAAGCAAGGGATTAGTTTTGTGTTTGCATCCAAGGCAACAAAAACGTATTGATCCCCAAGAGCAGGGTTAAACCTCTCTTTTCCTCTTAACCTGCTTTCTTTCTTTTTAATGAATGTCCAGATTTCATCAACTTGGATCTGCTCGGAGTGAAAATCACGGATCTTATCTTTCATTAAAGCTTCACATTTTTTACCCATACGAACCATCAGTCTCATAATAGTATCTCTGTGGACGTCTGTGATCCTTTCTATTGACCTGGCGGAGGGCCTTACAATATTTTTTGGGCTGTCCTTGTGGCTCCCCCACTTGGACGGTTTAGCTCTCGTAATTTGCAGCCACAAATGGCGGGAGTATTATTTTTGAAAAATACTATTATATACTTGACAAATGGTGGCGGATTAGATAATATAAAAATATAGCCACGAGCCGTGAAAACGGTAAACATTATACTAACCTTGGTGAATGTTTAGTGGTTTAGGGTCATAATGGATGCTCCCATTAAGACCCGACGTTTAATTTGGATCTGCCCCCGCTTGGATTTGAACCAAGATTTAAAGCTTAGTAGGCAATTGTGTTATCCATTACACTACGGGGGCATATTTAAGAGGAGAGTGCAACTATAGAGTGCTCTCCTCTTTTCTATTGTTCTCAAGTTCTTCTAATTCCTCTGTTTTTTCTTCTTTTTCATCCTCTTTTATTATTTGAGTATGAGATTTTTCTTCTGTTTTTTTCCTCATAACATCAGGATACCATTCTTTTAGACCGAATGTTGTATTTTTACCTTTTCCAACCTTTTCAAATTTTTTATGTGCCCGCACTAATGAGACATACAATGATTTTTGGGGATCTTTGCCACTAAATACTATTCCTCCCTTAATTAGAGCCTGATAGATATTTTCGATAGATGTAGAATGATGTAACATTTTCAAATATTCCTCAGTAGCGACCGTATTAGATTTTCCATAAAATTGATCAGGTTTAATTGTTTCTATAACGTTTTCAGTAAAAAGACTGTCTTTTACTGGTGTATCTAAACCATTAAATGATAAATTAGGTATCTCGAAAGATGCCCCTGTTACCTCTTTTAATTTTTGCAACATTCTATATGTCTCTTTGATCTCACTTAATTGTTTGTTTAATTTTTGTAATAAGGGTTTTATATCAATTAAAGTATCCATTTTTCAATCCTCCTGATTAAATATTATTTTCTCATTTAATATTGCTACTGTTAAGGATTATACACATATTTTGATAAACATTTGATATTATTATAATTTATTATATTGCTATCGTTTGATCTAACCAATCTGGTAACAAGGTAGCATCTACAAAGTAGAAAGTCAAGCTTTTTTTATAATTTTTATTAAAAAAATGTTACTGATTATTTATTAGGCAATTAACAGATATAAAAAGGTATCGTATGGCTCTAAAAAGACCATAACTGAAGGAGAGAATAGAGTGGGTTGCCATTTTTATTAAGGTGATACCTGATTAATGTTCAATTTAGGTAGAATTTTTATGCTTTTATTTTGTATAAATTTAAGTTAGGCTAATTAAATTGAAGAGAGTCTTGAATTGCTTTAACATTATAACGGGTTGATATGACTAAGAAATCTTATGTAGGTATAGTAATACTTGCGTTGTTAGTCGGGTTATTTATTGGTTACTGTGTCTTAGCACCGACATGGAGCGTCCCATCTCAATTCAAATATGACATTTTAAAAGACACACTTACTATTGTATTGGCTGTTTTGGCAGTCGGAATAGCGGTCATAAGTTATACAATTTATCAAATATTATCTGGAAAGTTAGCGGCTGAATCGGCCATAATTGCAAGTTCAGAAACACTAAAGGAGTCCGCTCGAGCATTTGTAGAAATAGGTTTTGTTTTTTGGAAAAGTTATGATGAAATGAGTAACGAGGAAAACCAATATATAGAAATCGCTATAACTCTCACTGAACACGCACTCTTTATTTTTAATAGGATTCCTGATAGGGAAGCAAAAAATCGAGAAAACGATAAATTACTCTGTAATATAAAGAATAATCTGGCTTATTACTATGCAATAAGGAATAAGCCAAGAGACTGCGACACAGCAAAGGAATACGCTGAATACATATATGAAAAAATGTCTAAATACGGTAAGGAGAAGGATAATTGGTTAGATACATATACTTTTGTGTACCGGCAATGTGGTAGTTAAAGGTGTAGAATTTCTTACGTGGAAAAAGGATAACTGGGTGGTGTTGGCTTAAAGCAAATATAAATTTTCATAGCAACCTCACGATTTTAATATTAATAATCTTTTAGTAATAGTTTAGGACATCTATCAATTTTGTCAAGTAATATTTTAGGAATTTAGATCAAACACTTCCTATAATTTTTCAATAAAAATATTCTAATTAGGACACTACCAGGTTTGGCTTTCATGTTCCTTAATATCCTGTCCCTGACCTTGCCGGTCAACAGATCGTGCATGAGGCGTTTTTTTGGAGTTTGAGTTTGCCGCTGTGTTACTTTTTTGTTTTGTATATCAACCAATCAACCCAGCCTCCTGGAAGCTGAAATATCCTTTTTTAGTCACTATTATGTGATCGAGAATTCGAAGGCCGAGGATTTTTCCCGCTTCGGTAAGTTGTTTGTGGGTTTTTGCGTCAACGTCGCTGGGTTTTGGATCACCGGATGGATGGTTATGGGCAAAGATAACGGCGGCTGCACGGTCTGCTATGACATCGGCAAAGACTTCACGGGGATGAATCTGGCTGCTGTTCACAAGGCCGATCGTTACGATGCGTTTTTCTATGACTTCGTTGGCTCCGTTGAGTGATATGCATACAAAATATTCCTGCTGTTTATTGGCAATATCGGCAACCAAAGGCAGGATGTCCTTGGCGCTTTTGATCTTTACGGTTTCTTTGAGCAAATACCGCCTTGCCAATTCAAAGGCCGATAGGATCTGAGCGGCCTTGGCAAGCCCCATCCCCGACACGGATGTAAGATGATCAACAGAAAGATTTTCTTTATGTTTACGTATCAGCCGTGCAACATTCCTGGACATGGTAACAATATCCACCCCTTCAATCCCGCGGCCAAGAATGGCGGCTACCAGCTCTTCGTCGCTCAAAGCAGATGCGCCTTTTTCCCGCAGTTTTTCTCGGGGTCGGCTGTGTTCGGGAATATCTTTAATTGTTTTCATAATTTTTCTTTCCCTTTGTCCCCTCTTTTGACATAAGCAGCCTTTTTTTCCTTTACCATAAAACCAATTAAAGCATTGCAACCCCTTGTTCAGTAAAGGCATAAGGTTTTGCTCTGCGAGGGCCGCCCCAACTTGAAGTCACAATTTGTGATTTCAAGTTTAAAAACTCATCATCTGTCAACTGCCGGACTGAAACATGAAGTCCCCTGGAAATCTATCAATATTTCACTTTAGTGCCTGAACCAGAACACGCGGTTCAATGCTATACAGCTCAGCAAGGTGAGTGCTTAACATGACCTTTTGACCGCGTATCAAGAAGATAATGGTTTCAATTTGATCAACCGGAATAACTCCATTTTCACTCATGAATGTTCCTCTCATTCACCCCATACTTCACCGATTTTGTCCTTTATCTTTTTCTCAAAAATCTCAATCAGCTCCTTATTCGCCTCCACAAGCTCACGCTCGGCTTCGATTTCTGCGACGATTTTTTGCTGGGTTTCAAAGGGTGGGAGGGGGATTGGAATTCTCTTCATAACTTTCATTGAACCTACATTTTGAATCGCAGCTCCGTTAGTACTTTGGAAATACGTTTGTTGAACCTGTTCGCTTTCAAGAATACATTTTAAATAGAATGGTAATACCATACCTTTTTTGGGAGTGATCTTTAGCAATGCCTGATTTATTACGCCCTTTGGGGCATCTTCAGGGACTATAACAATCTTTCCCATAGTACCAGAACAACTTATAAGAAGATCATTTGGAGCAATAGCAAAGGATTCCATTTCTCTATATTTCTTCTCATCAATAAAGTATTTTCCAATCGTAAAATCACCATGAATAGCATGTTTTTGTTCGTAAACTTTATACCCTTGCCTCACAAATATTTCTTTTTTCAAAGAACCCCCAAACGGCCCTCTCTTCATATGAGATATTTCTTCCAACTCCACCATCGGCCAATCGGGGTCGATTTTGATTGTGGGTTTGTAGTTTTGGACGATCTGTTTCGCGCCATCAATGATTTTCTGATAACCGTCCAGTTCTGCTACAATCTTTTCCTGAACTTCCAATGGGGGGAGGGGAATTTGGATTGCTGACAATGCCTTATTGTTTATTCCAGCCTGCCCTACCCATTTATGGCATTTTTCCAGAAAAATTCGTCTTGCCCACAAATGATGCAGAACTATCGAAAGATATTTTTGGTCCAGTCTGGAATTATCTGTTCTGATTCTTGTGATGTGATTTGAATAGCCACCCAATATATCCTCTTCCACAAAACAAGTCTTTCCGACCAGCTCTTTACTGTTTGTGTTGTTGAATAAGACATCACCCTTCTTTAGTTTATATTCAGTTTTATCCTTAAACTCTTCCTCGGAAATGAATTTTGTGCCCTCCCAAACAAGTTGGCCATCAGAGCTTATATTCATGGGTCTTAGGTGAGGAACACCTTGTGCGTTTTGATCTGATTTCCCACAGGCAAAGCCTGATTTTATTTCAATAGTTACCTCCCGCAACTCCACCATCGGCCACTTCACATTGGCATAACTGATAACTTCCCTGTATCTGTCCCCGGAAAGGTTGTAATCACCGGATTCGGCGATTTTTTCTTTGCTTACGGTATGAGCGATTGCCTTGCCGTCCTCGCTAAGCTCAAAGTCTTTACCTTGGCCGATTGCCTTCTTCCAAACCTTGACAATTTCAAGGGCCTGGGGCAGGTCGTTCTTGTCAATGGGGCGGCGCTGGGCTCCAAGGTCAAAGCCGTCGTTTGACACCTTTACGAAAAGGATTTCACCGGTCTTTTTCGTCAGGGTCTTATCCATGAGCAGGATGCTTGTTTTGACGCCTGAGTATGGTTGAAAGACTCCGGCTGGCAGGGAGATGACCGCATACAGATAGCCTTCTTCAACTAACATCTTACGCAGGTTTTTATAGGCATTCTGTGACTGGAAAATGATTCCTTCGGGAACAATGACCCCGGCCCTGCCGTGGACGTTGAGGTGTTCGGCGATGTAATCAACAAAGAGAACTTCGCTTCGTTTGGCCTTTACGGTAAAACGCGAATGGGGACGGATGCCGCCTTTGGGCGACATGAACGGCGGATTGGCCATAATCACATCATAACGCTCATCCCATCGGTCTTCGCTGGTAAGCGTGTCATATTCGTAAATCAATGGATCGGCAAAGCTGTGGAGATACATGTTGACAAGGGAAAGCCGCACCATGTCCGGGGAGATATCATAGCCGCAGAAATTGGTCATAAGCCTGCCTTTGTCGTCAGTGGTCAAAAGGTCGCCTATTCTGATTTTGGTGTTTTGATTGAGAATGTGTTTGTAAGATGAGACCAGGAATCCGGCAGTGCCGCACGCAGGGTCAAGGACTGAGTCCTCTTTAGAGGGGTTCACAATTTCAACTATGAAATCAATGATATGACGCGGTGTACGAAACTGCCCGGCATCGCCCTGACTGCTCAGAACGGAAAGCAGGTATTCAAAAGCATCCCCAAGGCGCTCACTGTGGTCATAGTTAAAGCCGTTTATTTCCTTCAGAAAGAGATTGAGCGTTTCCGGGTCCCTGTAGGGAAGAAACGCTCCCTTAAAAATATCCCTGAAAAGCTGGGGGATATTTTCGTTTATATTCATCTTCTCTATGCCCTCGGCATAAAGGAGAAGACGCTCATGACCGCTGAATTTGCGGTCCAGCAGGTGGCTCCAGGCGTACTGTTTGAATTCACCAGCAAAAAAGGTGGCCTTGCCTCCGAGTTCCTCGGTTTGATTGTCCATGTCGTCCATGAACTTGTAGATCATGGCGATGGTTATCTGTTCTACCTGTGATTTTGGGTCAGGGACCTTGCCCACGAGGATGTCACGCGCGGAATCTATGCGTTTTTTAGTTCCGTTATCAAGCATGGTTTAGCCTTATGCCTACTTGCTCAAAACTACATAAATGTATTCAAAGAGACGTAGTCCTTTACATACTCAGGTATTACATCCCGCCACTCTTCAAGGGCCTTCAGGTCGGCAATGGTCAGTTTGGGATTTGTAGCAAGACGGTTGTATTCTTTATTTTCTATGATGTCCCGGATCTCATTGTCTGTGATATATGCATATAGAAAATCTCTGATCTGAGAAATATGAGAAGCGTCCGGCTTGTGGATGGAAACGAATTTATCTAATTCTTCATCAAGGAGTTCATCTTTGGACTTAAACCGTTCAATATCTCCGAAGGCCTTCTCAAGAATCTCCCACAACCTGAGCCGGCGATTGAGCTGTACCGATTTTCGCAGTTTCTCCAGATTGAAGAATTCTTCAGGTTTATCGAAGAGGTTATCCCTGATGTATTCCTCGGCAGCTTTCATATCACCGCGCTCATAGTGCTGCCGAACCATGTCATCATTTTTGACGGTTTCCTCGAATTGATCATAGAATTTGCGGTCGATTTTCATTCCATGAAGGCCCACGCGAGACTCAACATAAGATGACAAAGGGTCAGGTTTAATGCTTGCGTATTCGTCAACATTAATGCCACCGCCATCACCAGTGCCTGTGCCCGTTCCGGTGGGGGGCAGTTCCAGCACTTCATCGTAATTGAATTTTTCCTCAAAATATTCGCAGGTGGCAAAGAAATCGAAGAGTTTGAAGGTCTTCTTTTCCTTCTTATATTCCTCCATATGGCCGTCTTCTTTTATTTTGTGGAGGAAGGTATATCTCCTCGTGCCGCGGCCCTTGATCTGTATGAAATCAGTGGGAGAAAATATGGGACGCATCAAACAGAGGTTTAAGATGTCTTCGCAATCATAACCGGTGGTCATCATGCCGACAGTCACACAGACACGGGTTTTGGAGCTGAGATATCCCTCCAGCACCGTAGTGTGCCCGTTCAGGTTGTTGTTCGCGAAACTGATGGAAAACTGCTGTGCATCTGGAATCATTGAAGTTACCTGTACGGCAAAATCAGAGTTGTATTTTCCGGGAAACAGGCTGTCAGCGAATATATTCAGGATCTGGGTGATTTTGGATGCATGGTTCTGGCTTACGCAGAAAATGATACTTTTACCGATTTCATTACTCAAAGAGTCCCTGATTGCGTTTTCAAGAAAGGTTTTGCACAGGATTCTATTTGTTTTATCTGAAAAAAACTTCTTCTCAAAGTCTTTCTGGAAAAAGATCCTTTCCTCTAATTCTCCTTCCTCGTTTTCCATAAGCACGGAATAACCAAGGTCGGATAGAAGCTGTGTAGTGATTTCCGTCCGGGCATCTACGACAACCGGGTTGACCAGAAACCCGTCATTTACTCCCTCGATGAGGCTATACCTGAAAGTGGGGATTCCGCTGGCACAACCAAAGGTTATATACGAATCGAGGAGTTGCCTGCGTTCCCATTCCCGCGGGTCTTGCTTACTGATTTTTTCCGGGTCGATCTTCTTCAGGTAATCCTTTGGCGTGGCGGTAAGCCCCAATTTATAACCCACAAAATATTCGAACACAGCCCGGCTGTTTCCGCTGATTGATCGATGCGCCTCATCGGATATGATCAGATCAAAATCTGTCGGGGAAAACAGGCTTCTATATTTATTGTTGACCGAAAGGCTTTGAACTGTGGAAACGACAACCTCGGCCTTGCGCCAATCGTCGCGGTTTTCTTTGTAGATGACGCATGTGTAGTCATTCTTCAGGCAACGGACAAGATTCTTCCAGGCCTGGTTTTCCAGCTCGATTCTATCGACCAAGAAAAGGACCCGGTTTGCATTCCCTGTTCTTAAAAAGAGCTTGATAACGGCGGCTGACGCAAGCGTTTTACCGGTGCCTGTGGCCATCTCAAAGAGAAAACGGTCGCTGCCGCTTTTTACAGAATCTTGCAGGGCGTAAATGGCCTTCAACTGATAATGCCGCAGAAACTTCAGGTTGTTCTCTTTGATAAAGGCATCGCGCTCATCGGGATTATTCCAGCGGGGATCAGACCTGTACATAGGGTCTTGGGTGATAGCGATATAATCGTCTTCGATTTTTTCCTTAACAAGGCTTTCAGGGTTGGGTTTAAAGGTAGTGTACTGGTCTAATGATTCCTGAGAGGGAAAATCTGTTATAATGGAAGGATTACCATGCTCCAAGTCCCAGAAATAATGAAGGTTTCCATTTGAAAGAATTATAAAGCGAACATTTGTCGATTTGGCGTACTTGCGGGCCTGCTCTTTTCCGACCAATGGGTCTAATTTTTCGGATTTTGCTTCAAGTACCGCACAGGGGAAGCCTTTGCTGTCGAGCAAGAGGTAATCAACAAATCCATTGCCGGTTTTTTCAAAATCATCACCGAATTGGTCAATATCCTTTTTCTTGATTTTAACATTTGTTTCCAGGGCAATGCTGGCCGGGCCGTTTTCATCATCAAAAAACCGCCACCCTGCGCGCTGAAGGAGGCCATTGATTTTTATCCTTGCTTTAGCTTCTTTTTGCATAAGGCTATCTCAAAAAGCACTTTAAATCGTCAGAAATTGTTGACATCAACCCATTGAGCCCGCCCTGTTTGTTAGCTCTCCCACATGACCGTTCCTGGGGCCTTACCGGATGCCAGAACGTCGATAATCGTGTATTTCTTAACGATATCAAGATTACCGATATAAACAGTATTTCACGAGGCCGTTCTGATTTTGGCCAATTTTTTATTCGAGGACACATAAACACCTCTTGATTTGTTTTTAATCTTGCCCTGCCTTTTTGCCTTATAGATAAAAGTCCGTATCTGTTTGTCATCAAACCTTGTTTTTTCTCTTATATTGACGACTGTGATGCCTTTTCTGCTTCTCCTGACAATTCCCACAACCGTGTCATATGGGGATTTAACTTTTTTCCTGGTTGTGGCTTTGCTTTTTGCCTTCTTGGACTCGCGGGTTAATGTCTTCTTCCTTTTCGACATTCTTTTTGGAGCTTTTGCCTTTCTCTTGGATGGCGTTACAGTCTCTTCCATATCAATACCAAACACATCGGCCAGATCTGATTCAGCAATAATTCTTGCAGTTTTCTTTTTTGCTTTTTTAAGCAACTTATGTGTCTTATCTTCCACTGCCTGGGTTATCAGATCTTTCATCCGAACCTTTCTAAGCTTGAAAAACAGTCCGGGATCTTCATCCAATCTGGCACCTATGCCATACAGGGTGGCAGCCACATGTTTGCACATATAGGCCCAATCAGGACAGCTACAACTGAAATCAATCTCTTTTGGTGAGGGGAACAGGCCCCTCCCCTGGGTCGTAAATATTTCACCTAATGCCTTTGGAAATTTTCCTGCCAAGAGCTCCTGAAATGAATCTAATTTGCCTTCACAGGCAGCCTTGATTTCCTGCCAGATCTTTTTATTAACAGCCTTTATCTTAATGCTTACAGAATAGGGTTTTGATCTTGTCCCCTGGACTAAGGATTCGACCTTGCCTGAAGCTATTTGAAGATCAAGCACCGCCCCATGGCGCACATAACTGCGTCCACGTCCGATACGATTGCTGTAGTCTGCATAACGTTCAAGATTGAGATTCCATGACTTGCCCCACCATGTCCGAACAATTCTGCTTCCTTCAAGGACAATCGGTTTTATATCAGGATTTTTCTTTCTTAGTTGGTTTAATTTCCTGGCCGCTTTTGCCCTCTTCTCTGCAATTGTTACATAAGGCGGATAATAATCCCAATAGCCCATGATTATCTCCGTTATTCTCACAATGTTAATTTAAAAAGATCCATCAATTCATCATTTTTCATTTCCGTTATCCAGGTTTCTTTTGTGCTGGCAATAACATCTTCTGATAATCTGGATTTTTCTTCTAACATCATATCAATTTTTTCTTCAACAGTGCCTTTGGTCAAAAACTTGTGTACAATAACATTCTTTTTCTGTCCAATCCTGAATGCGCGATCGGTTGCCTGGTTTTCTACAGCAGGATTCCACCACCGGTCAAAATGAACTACGTGGTTTGCCTCTGTCAAATTTAACCCAACTCCTCCTGCCTTTAAGGACAACACCATAAACGGTACATAGCTTTGACTCTGAAATTGTTCAATAATCTTTCTCCTTTTACCTACCGCCACACTCCCATGCAAAACCAGGCCTTTTCGATGAAAGATGCCTTCCAAAAAATCATGAAGCGGTTCGGTCATCTCCTTAAATTGGGTAAATATAAGGACCTTTTCTCTTTTTTCATATATTGTCTCACATATTTCACGAAGCCTTAAAAACTTGCCACTCCCCTTTTCTTCAAATCCTCCGGTCCCGAGATATTGATCCGGGTGATTACAAAGCTGTTTGAATTTCATAAGGGAAGAAAGTATTATCCCCTTCCTTTGAATTCCCTCTGTTTCGTCAATTGATTCCTTTATATCTTCAACCAAATCTTTATATAAAAGGACCTGCTTTTTGCTAAGAGAAGCATATGTTTTCATCTCCACTTTGTCCGGGAGATCAGATATAACTGTTTTATCAGTTTTTAAACGCCTCAAAATGTATGGGTTAATAAGTTTTCGCAATCTTGAATAACCCGAAGTGTCATCCTTTAGTCTTTTCGAAAATTCCTTAAACTCCCTGGCATTCCCAAGTAATCCCGGATTTAAGAAATCAAATAAAGACCAGAGATCCATCAACCGGTTCTCAATAGGAGTCCCTGTCATTATAACCCTGTTAAAACAATGGAGATCTTTTATTGCCTTGGCCTGTTTTGTCCCAGGGTTTTTAATGGCCTGGGCCTCATCTAAGATGATATAGTTCCACAAATGTGCCTTAATCCATTCATATTTTTGAGCCAATGCGTAGGTAGTTATAACAAGATCAAATGCATCTAATGATTTTTCGTCTTTGTCTCTGATAATCTTTGTTGAACCTGCGCCCGGATGTGCGATATAAAAATTAATGTCAGGGGAAAATCGACGAATCTCATTATCCCAATTGGAAATTAGGGATGCAGGAATTATTAGAAGACTTGCCTTTTTTGGTTTTCCTGATTTTTTAGGCTCGGATTTCAAGATATTCAAAAATGCCAGTACCTGAACGGTTTTGCCAAGGCCCATATCATCTGCCAAACATGCTCCAAACTGCAATGAATGCAAGAAATAGAGCCAGTTTAGCCCCTTCTGTTGATAATCCCTTAACTTGGCTTTAAATGACCTATTAATCCTTACCGATGTAATCAGATCGGGATCGAGCAATTTCCGTATCACTGATTTCAGCCAATCTCCGTTTGAAACACTGTGATCTACGTCTTTTTCATAACTACCCAGTAGCTTTTCAGGCACAAGCTGCAACCGCAAGGCATCTTTCAGGCTTAATCCTTCTTCGCCCATCATTTTTTTTGCCTTTTCATAGGCATCAAGAGTCTGTCTCAACCTTTCCGGATCTACCGCTACCCACTTATTTTTTATAAATGCAAGCCCTTCTGATTCATTTAATAACTGTCTCGCCTCTTTTTCTGAAATCTTAGTGTCCCCGAGAAATAACTGAACATTGAAATTCAAAATTGCATCCATACCGACAAAGGAAGGTCTTGAATCACCAACACTGAAATTTAGCCTTACACCTGATGCGCCGCCTTTCCACCAATTCGGCATTCGGCATAAAATTCCAGCCTCTTCATAAATAGGAATTTCCTTCAAGAATGAAAATGCCTCGCCGGAGGTCCAGGCAAGGGGATGAAACAATTCCCCGCTTTCAATAAGATCTGAGATTAGCGGACTATTCTTTGCAGCTGTATGAACCGTTGCAAGGAGTTCCAACAACCTTTCATTATCGTTTTTATATTCCTGAAGGGCATATTTGAGAGGGAGATGTTTGGACTTTCCTTTCTTGTTTAGCCTGGTGGAATAGGTTGCCATGAAAGCAAACGGATAATCATCACTCTTATTTTCCACAAGGTGAAAAAATACTCTGCCCACGAGATGCACATTCGGGCTGTAGGTCCTAATAAAATTTTTAACCATACCGTCATAGGACTTAATTGCAAGGGTAAATGTATTGTTTAATCTCGTCCATATAGCCCCAAACAATTCTAAGCTCAGGTATTCAGACCCGGTCATAAGCGGAGCGCATTCCAAATGCCGCCTCAGTTCATCTTCTTCAACTAAAACCTTTACTTTATGACGAAGAATTTCCAAATCAGGTGTCTGGCTTAATCTTTTGGTAAAAACCCCGGCAAAATTCCGCCAATAATCAAGAGAAGGAGAAAGTAAAACCTGATGATCGCAAAAGCCCAAAAACAAGAGCCACGAATTGGCATCAGCAGAGAAGCGTTTGTATATATTTTCCTGCAACAACATACTGCTCTTATTTCTGTTCTTTTCCGTATCCGTCCATTCCAACTGAAGAGAACCGTTTGGCATAACAACAACGTTTAATTCCTGGTTCATCATTTCCTGCATGGGCTAACCTTCATGTCTTTTTCTTGCATGCCTTTTACATTCAAAAAATACAGGCCTGGAAAACCTTGATTAAAAGTTTATATTTAGATTTGAAATCCATACCAAGAGAATCAACAATTGATATAGATATTACCAATAATGATTAAGCAGATCTACAAATCCTTATAACAACCTCAATGTATCCCGTGAAATAGTATAATAGATATAGACACATAGGATCAAATCAAAACAAACTAAATTATTCAATCCCTAACATGAAAAATCAGAACCAAAATACTAAGGGCAAACTTATACCTTGAGAAGGGTTATGAAAAATGTTAAAGGAAAATTGAAAACAGAAAGGAAATAGAATTGATGGTTATTGAACAAGCAAAAGAGGTTCTGAAAATAGAGGCGCAGAGCATCCTGAGCCTGATGGAAAGAATTGGCCCAGAGTTTGAAGAAGCCATTGAATTGATCTTGAATGCCAAAGGAAGAGTCATACTTACAGGTATTGGAAAATCCGGCCTGATCGGCAGGAAAATTGCCGCCACCTTAACAAGCACTGGGACCCCTTCCCTGTTCCTTCATCCTACAGAGGCTATCCACGGCGACCTTGGCATGGTAACCAATGATGATATAGTACTTGCTATATCTAATAGCGGCCAAACCGCGGAGATTAGCACAATATTGCCTATCCTCAAAAGGATGGGGGTTAAGACTATAGCATTCACAGGAAGTCTGGATTCCCCAATTACCAAGGTATGCGATGTGGTTATCGATGTTGGCGTGGAAAGGGAGGCCTGCCCAATGGGGTTAGCGCCAACAGCCAGCACCACTGCTGCCCTGGCCATGGGCGATGCCCTTGCCGTGGCCCTGCTTAATCGTAGACGCTTTAATAAGGATGATTTTAGAAAATTTCATCCAGGGGGAGGTCTTGGAGAAAGGTTAGCTGTCAAAGTCAAAGAGGTTATGCTCACAGGTGATCATTTACCAGTCGTTCCTATAGGTTCAAAAGTCCAACAGGCAATCAAAGAAATTGATGTAAAAAATATCGGAGCTGCGCTAATTGTAGAGAAAGATCATACACTTGCAGGAATTCTCTGCGACGGGGATTTGAGAAGAGCCCTTATCAAACAAAAAAACATCCTTGAGATGAAGGTTGAGGATATCATGTCCCCTTCTCCTAAAACAATAGACGAAAACCATACTGCTATAGAGGCATTGGGGCTCATGGAATTTTACGAAATTACCCATCTTGCAATCGTTGACAGGCACAAACGGGTCAAAGGAATCGTTCATCTTCACGATCTCCTTGGGAGAGAGGAATTCAGAGTCAATGGAGTCTTTAATACCACCACGGGGACTCATCGTTGACCTGATCACCCCCTTTAAAAACGACGAGTCTATTGATGGTCTTGGGCTGGAAAAACTTCTTGACCGCATAACACCCAATGTTCAGGCAATACTCTTAGCCAGCCCCCAAATGGGTGAAGGAAAGAATCTGGACCCAAGTAAGCGTTTAGAGCTCCTGGAAAAGGTGTTCGTTTTGATTCGTGGGAAAATTCCTGTCCTGATCTGGGTTTCCCAAAATACTGAAAAAAAAACAAAAGAAACCATTCTTGTCCTGAAAAAGGCCATTGAAAGCCATAAATACACCGGAGAGGTTCTCTGGGTTGACAGTCCACTTTACTATCACAGCAACCGAGGACTGCCTGCCCACTATCAGAACCTCTGCTCTATTGCCGGGCAGCCTATTATTCTCCACAATGATCCTGAGCTAATAAAAGAAGTGGACAGGCCCTTTAAAAGAAGAAATATACGTACTTGTATTCTAAAAGAATTAACCCATTTAGATAATATTGTTGGCCTGATATTTTCTGGCTCCCTTGATAGGGCTCATAATTACCAAAGGGCATGTCGAACAAGAGCCAATTTTAGGATCTATGATGGGGATGAAAACCATTTTTTGGACTACCCAAGTATGAGCGGGGTGGTCTCAGTCGGTGCCAATCTGGCGCCAAGGGCTTGGCAAAGGATCACCCGATCCTCCCTTCAAATAACGGCTGATAAAAAAGATTACCCAGATCATATCCAGCAGGTTTGGGAACTAGGAAAATACCTGCGTGACCTCAAGGGAGCTTACTACAAGATGCCTGTAGCTATTATCAAAGAGATCCTATCGGATATGGGTGTCATTGAAACACCTACCTTAACCTTCCCAACCGAAGATATGGAAGAATCAAAGAAGAAAGCCAAAGAATTGATTGCCCATCATAACGACGATTCCATCGGATACCTTGAATGATCACCAGCAGTTTGACTGTTAGATTGACGAATGCATTTTAGAAGAAAAAGCATAGAAAAAAAAATTTTTTTCCTTTTAGCCATACTGCCAATGGCTGTTCCATTCCCTGCCTTGGCTGATATATCTTTACTGAAAAAAAGCATTATCACATATAACCTTGATTATCATAAGAAAAGCCTGTCAGATGGTTCGTATAGAGGGGAGGAAGGGATTCTGAGGATCAGTCCTGAGGTCGCTTGGTCTTTTGGTCTTAAGGTTCAGGTTGACCAAGATTATCTCGAAGCAAGGGAATTATACAGGAAAGCAGATGAGCTTTTTGAAAAAGTGGTCGAAGCTATGACTACTAAAAAAAAGGAGGCCTTTCCCGGAGAACATGCGAAAAAGGTCGGCAAATTGGCCATTTGTTACAATACATCTGTTCGATCTGCTCAGGAAAAGCTGATGGTTTACAGGACAAAAACTACCGTAATGATCGATGATAGGTTGAATGAACAACTTTGTTACGACTTGTTGGAAGATTTGCTGCAAGAAAGTTTAAGAATGACTTCTTATAATTTGAGGGATGCCCTTGGTTA
Source organism: uncultured Desulfobacteraceae bacterium (assembly GCA_964423495.1). GTDB lineage: Bacteria > Desulfobacterota > DSM-4660 > Desulfatiglandales > Desulfatiglandaceae > CAYRFN01. The sequence goes on along the minus strand of CAYRFN010000051.1, from coordinate 8,441 downwards.
CTTTTACAACCGATGCCAAGGTATAAAAAATGAAGATAATGAATTCTTGAACACTAAAAATATGCGGTTTGTTAATCATGTTTTCAATGAATTTACAGAAAAGGCATCTGAAAAAACATTAATTCGGTTTGACCTCGACAAACCTATTAGAAACAGCAGTGCAATTGAAGGTTCAGCCTGGAAGCACGTTTTGGGGAGATCTGGTTTTCGCTATATTACATTTTTTGAATCTGTTCTTGAGAAACACAAAAGGCCCGGATATTCCTTCGATCCTTTGCTGTTTATGGCCCTGATAAGGCAAGAGTCCAATTTTGATCACAGGGCAGTGTCCAAAGTCGGAGCCGTTGGTCTAACTCAGATAATGCCGGAAACTGCCAAGAACCTGGGGGTTGAAACCGTCTTCATTCCCGCATATCTCAACAAGGCAAAATCATTTTTGGTACGCGAACGTAGGCTAAGGCACAGGGCTATGGAACTTATTACTGAGATAACAGATGAAAACATGCTGAAACTTGCAAAGAGCGCCAGAGAACTGATGCAAGAATCATTGCATTGCAGACAAAAACGGAAAGAATTATACACTAAGTATAAACGGGAACTATTAAAGAAAAACACAGACGGTCGTTTGAAGCCACATAAGGCGATCAAATACGGTTTTAAATGTTTTTCAAATATGATGAAGATCCAGCATGGAGACATCAGTCTGGCTCTGGCCTCCTATAATGCCGGACCCCATCGGGTTCGGCAATATAGAGGAATACCTCCATATATTGAAACCGTTTCGTTTCGAAATAAGGTATTAAGATACTATCGAGATTACGTACGTAAACTTACGGATTACCAAGCAGTCTATCAATAAAACTAATGAACCATTATCAAACGCCCCCTCACCTAATTACGAAAAAGTCTCTGATGGGAGGGGATAAAGGGGAGATGAATAATGGATTTTACCATTTTAGAAAAAAGCAATTTTGAAGACCTCAAGCTTTTAAAACGGGGAAAAGTCAGGGATGTCTATGAAATTGAAGATCAATTGCTGATTGTGGCAAGCGATCGTATGTCAGCCTTTGATGTGGTTATGGATGATCCGATTCCAGACAAGGGTAAAATCCTCACGAACATTTCCTTGTTCTGGTTCAAGAAACTGCAACCAATTGTGGAAAATCACCTGGTAAGCAGCGAACCTGCCGAGTATCCAGAGGCATGCCAAAAGTACAGTAAGCAGCTTATGGGCCGTAGCATGCTTGTAAAAAAAACAAAGCCTTTACCTGTGGAATGTATAGTCAGAGGTTATCTTTCCGGTTCTGGGTGGCAGGAATTCCTTTCAAAGGGGAGCATCTGTGGAATTCCTGTTCCAGATGATTTGCGTGAATCGGAGAAGTTGCCTGAACCAATTTTTACACCTTCGACAAAGGCAGAAGATGGAATGCATGACATTAATATATCTTTTGAGACGGCAATAGAGATCCTTGGGAGAGATATTGCGAAAGAGGTTCAGCGTATCAGCCTCCAAATCTATGAATACGGGAGGGATTTCGCAGCTGAAAAAGGAATCATTGTCGCTGATACCAAGTTTGAATTCGGTATAAAAGATGACAGGCTAATCCTTATCGATGAGGTTCTTACTCCGGACTCATCAAGATTCTGGCCAATGGATGAATATAGCCCTGGGGGACCGCAAAAGAGCTTTGATAAACAGTTCTTGAGGGATTATCTTATTGGTATCAATTGGCCAAAGAAACCACCACCTCCCAAGCTCCCGCCTGATATTATTGAAAAAACAAGAGGAAAATACCTTGAGGCCCTAGAAAAATTGACAGGGGTTAGACTGTAAAGTTCCACCTTACATCCTGAATTTTATGTCCTAAATCTTGTATCCTGAATCTTGACAAAGCTTTTTCTGATGCTTAACGTTTCGCTATAATTGTATGAACTGACAAGCAATAATTATATTTTTAATGGAAGTGAGGAATGGTTCAGGTCGGCATGACAAAAGACAGACAAATAAAGGTAAAAATCAAAGAAGATTTAAAAGAAGAATTGAAAGAGCGGCCTAAAAAAATGGCTGAAGGGGAAGATCAAAAGACAAAAGATACGCCTTTGGAGAAGATGACCAAGTCGCAATTGCTTGAAAAGCTTGAAGAGATTCAAGAATCAGCAGAGAAGAATTATGACCTTTACGTCCGCTCACAGGCAGACATTGATAACATGAAGAAGAGGTTCCAAAAAGAAAAAGAGGAATTGGTGAAATATTCAAACGAGTTACTGATAAAGCAATTACTTCCAGTAATGGACAGCTTGGAAAAGGCTATTGACCATTCACAGGATGAAAAATCGATTAATGCCCTTCGGGAAGGTGTTGAACTGACGCTGAAAAGGCTTATAGATACGCTGGAAAAGGCAGGATTGAAAGACGTTAAAGCAGTGAATGAATCCTTTGATCCTAATTTCCACGAGGCCATTTCAGAGTTAGAGGATAATACCAAAGAATCAGGAACAGTTCTTAAAGAACTTCAAAAGGGTTATATCCTTAATCAGCGGCTGCTCCGACCTTCGGTGGTTATTATTAGCAAGAATAAAGATGAATTATGAAAGAATACTTAATAGCAAGGCTAAAAACGGCTTCTAAGTTAAAACTGCCTCAGCAGTTCCTGAGAGGGTATATGAAGCCGAGAAAATTATGTTGCAGAGTTTAAGGAGGCAAGAATATGGGAAGAATAATAGGCATTGATCTTGGGACAACAAATTCATGTGTCGCCGTAATGGAGGGAGGAGATCCTGTAGTAATTGCTAATAAAGAGGGAAGCAGGACAACGCCTTCTACGATAGGCTTTACCGATAGCGGAGAAAGGCTGGTGGGCCAGGCTGCGAAAAGGCAAGCCGTTACTAATCCTGAAAACACCGTTTTTGCGGTTAAAAGGCTTATCGGCAGAAAATACGATTCACAGGAAGTAAAAAATGATATTAAAGTGCTCCCTTACAAGATCAATAAGGCATCTAATGGGGATGCCCATGTTTCAGTCAGGGGAAAAGATTACAGCCCTGCAGAAATATCTGCAATGGTGCTCCAGAAGATGAAAGAGACAGCAGAAGATTATCTTGGGCAGAAAGTAACAGAAGCAGTAATCACAGTTCCCGCATACTTTAATGACAGCCAGAGGCAGGCCACTAAAGATGCTGGACGTATTGCCGGCTTAAAGGTGGAAAGGATCATCAATGAGCCTACAGCGGCCTCCCTCGCTTTTGGATTAGACAAAAAACAGGATAGAAAGATTGCTGTGTTTGATCTGGGTGGCGGTACTTTCGACATATCTGTTCTCGAAATAGGTGAAGGAGTGTTTGAGGTAAAGTCAACCAATGGTAACACCCATTTGGGCGGGGAGGATTTTGACCTTCTGATAATTGATTATTTGGCAAACGAATTCAAGAAAGACCAGGGAATTGATCTCCGCAATGATAAGATGGCCCTTCAGAGGCTCAAAGAAGCGGCGGAAAAGGCCAAAATAGAATTATCCGGCTCCATGGAGACAGATATCAATCTCCCCTTTATTACTGCTGACGCAAGCGGTCCCAAACACCTCAATATTAAGTTGACCCGTGCAAAGCTGGAAGCACTGGTCGATGGTCTTATTGAAAAAGTCGTTGAACCATGTAAAACAGCATTAAAGGATGCCGGGCTTAGGCCCAATGATATTGACGAGGTCATCCTGGTAGGTGGGATGACAAGAATGCCCAAAGTCCAGGAAAAGGTCAAAGAGATATTTGGCAAGGAACCGAGTAAAAACGTAAATCCTGATGAAGTGGTTGCTGTCGGTGCGGCTATTCAAGGCGGTGTGCTAAAAGGCGATGTTAAGGACGTGCTTCTACTTGACGTGACACCGCTTTCCTTGGGGATCGAAACCCTTGGAGGTGTGTTTACCAAACTGATTGAAAAAAACACAACTATCCCGACCAAGAAGAGCCAGATTTTTTCAACAGCAGCCGACAACCAACCAGCTGTTGAAATCCACGTTCTTCAAGGGGAACGGGAGATGGCCGGTTATAATAAGACTCTCGGGCGATTTCAGCTGGTGGGTATCCCACCTGCCCCAAGAGGTATTCCCCAGATTGAGGTCGCATTTGATATTGATGCCAATGGGATTGTGCATGTATCTGCCAAAGACATGGGTACCGGCAAAGAACAATCTATCGAGATTACCGCTTCAAGCGGTTTGTCTGAAGAAGAAATTGAAAAGCTTATCAAAGACGCTGAGATACATGCGGAAGACGACAAGAAAAAGCGTGAACTGGTAGATGCCCGCAACATGGCTGACTCTCTGATTTATAGCACCGAGAAGTCCATTAAAGAAGTGGGGGGCAAGCTGGATGAATCAACAAAAACGGATATCAATCAGGCTATTGATAATCTGAAAAAGGCAATGGAAGGTGATAATACCGAAGAAATAAAAAGACTCAGTGATGAATTAACACAGGCATCGCACAAACTGGCAGAACAAATGTATGCAAAGGCCAGCCAAGATCAGGACCGGGCTGCTGGAACTGCTGGCACTGAATCCACAGAAAGTGCCACAAAAGATGAAGATGTAGTGGATGCCGATTTTGAGGAAGTCAAAAAGTGATTTCAAAATCTCTTTATGGGAATATGGCTATCCCCGCCCTTATGGTGGGGATAGTTTTTTTTTTGGCAGGCTGTAAACCCAGAATCCCTCCCCCAAAGGAGGCGTTGATGGTTGAGAAACCGGCGTCATCCATACATCGTATGGCGGAGACATTTCTAAAAATTGAACAATATAGAAAAGCACTCGCCCTTCTAAAAAGGATTTCCATAGACCATCCCGATTATGAGGAGTTATCCACAGTGCAGTATCAAATAGCAAACTGCCTTTACCTCCTGGGTCAGTACCAACGCTCCAAGAACAAGGCCCTCAAATGGATCGAACAATACCCCCAACATTTGTTAAAGGCGGATATCCAGGTACTACTTGGAAATGATTATTATGCCCTTGGAGATAAACCTAAGGCATTTTTCTGGTGGCTTAAGGCCAAAGAAGAAAACCTCGTTGACATTCAAAAGCAGGGAGAACTCAATGAGAAACTGGATGGGCTTATCAAAACCAGTAATATTGAAGAACTTGAGCAATTAGCCGGATATGCCGCTGAAAGTAATTATGCCCCAAAAATCTACCATAGAGTGGCTACTCACTATATTGAACAGAATAAACTTGAAGAAGCTAAAACGGCAGCGTTGTCCCTGCTTCAATCTACCACGGAAAAGTCCTGGATATCGTTAGGAGAGCAGCTTTTAGACCGTATACAGGACGAGATGTCTGTAAGATTTAATGTGGTGGGTTGCTTGCTGCCCTTAAGTGGGCCTTTTGCCATTTATGGCGAAGAGATCCTGAACGGAATTCAGCTTGGAATGGCCACCTTGGAAGAACAAATGCGGGACAGTGATCTGGAGTTAGTGATCAAAGATACCAAAGGCCTGCCGGAAGAAACTTTGGCCGGACTCGAAGACCTGGTCAACAACGAAAAAGTAATGGTCATCATTGGCCCACTTTTAAGCAGTACGGCCACTGCTGCCGCAAAGAAAGCACAGGGGTTGGGTGTGCCGGTGATTACACTTACACAAAAGGAAGGTATCGTTGAAGAAGGTGGCATGGTTTTTCGTAATTTCCTGACTCCTTCAAAAGAGATCAATAGACTTTTAAATACTGCCATACATGAAATGGGCCTAAAGAGGTTTGCCATACTATATCCTGATAATACCTATGGGCGCTTTTTTATGAATTTATTCTGGGACAAATCAGAGGAAATGGGCGCAACAGTTACAGCCGTTGACTCCTATAATCCAGATGATACGGATTTCGCCGACCCGATAAAGAAAATGACCGGCCTTTACTATCCGAGACCGGCTTCCTTGGTCCAAAAACTTAGGGAAATGAGGACTATCGAGGAAGAAGAAAATGAAATATTTTCTGATGAACCTGAGCCTATTATAGATTTTGACGCAGTTTTTGTCCCCGACAACTTCCAGAGAGTGGCGATGATTGCACCTCAATTGGTTTATCATGATGTCCTGGATGTTCTATTACTTGGCACGAGTCTATGGCAAGATCCCCAACTAATAGATTTGGCAAAAGATTATGTCCAAGGCGCTATTTTTTCTTCAGGTTTTTTCAAACATTCCGGGTACCCCGGTGTCGATGTCTTTGTTGAAAGCTATAGATATAATTTTGATTCCGATCCAGGGCTTCTGGCAGCCAGTGGCTATGATACTATTAGACTGTTAAAAAAAGTCCTGGTTAAAGATGAGATACGCACAAGAATGGATGTACAGATGGCCTTGCTTAAATGTCATGATTTCAAGGGGGTTTCTGGTGAAATCTCTTTCGACTATCAAGGGGAAGTGAAGAAGGAACCACTTTTATTGACCATTTCTGGAAATCAAATGACCCTTTTTCACTGAAAGGAGACCGGTTTTATGGAGCGCATGATTATTATTGAAGCCGAGAAAATAACAAGCGAGGCAACCTTATCTGAAAGTAAAACCGCTAAGGCAATTTGGGACTCCCTCCCAATCGAATCCACATGTAACCTCTGGGGAGATGAAATTTATTTTAGCATTCCCGTTTCTTTGCCTCTGGATGAAACAGCTAAAGAGATTGTTGACAGGGGGGATTTAGGTTACTGGCCGACAGGCAAGGCATTATGCATCTTTTTTGGTCCCACACCTGTCAGCGAAGGCAGCGAAATACGCCCTGCCAGTGCAGTCAATATTGTGGGAAAAATCATTGGCGACACAAAAGTATTTAAGAAGATATCCTCTGGCTCGAAAATTCAGGTGAAAAAAGCATGAGAAAAAACTGAGCGCCTTTATTTCTTGTTATCATTTCTCCACAGGTCGGGCCTTGCGGGGGGCGGCCAGCCAGATAAAGAGGCAGGACAACGCAAAGACGGCGATGGCGAGGATGAAGGCCCACTTGTAGCTCTGGGTCCTGTCAAAAATGAATCCCGCCACCCAGGCGCCAAAGGCGCCTGCTATGCCGATACCCCCTTCCACGAGACCGTAGATGAGCCCGAAGACCCTGCCTCTAAAGAGGTCGGCAGCCGTGGCCATAAACATAGGCGCGGTCGCCCCCCATCCCATGCCAAACAATATAAAAAATGGATAAACGAGCCATTTCTCACCCATGATCTCTATGAGCAGAAGGGAACCAGTGCCCATGCAGATACATACCATTCCCATGGAGTATGTTATTTCTCGCCCAATACGATCGGAGAGCCATCCCCAAAAAATACGAAAGCAGGAAGAAACCACACCAACCATGGCGAAAACGAAGGCGGCGGTCATCTTATCAATCCCCTGATCGACCATAAATCTGACATTGTGAACGACGATAATATATAAGCCGAGGAGGGAAAGGAAAGGGAATGCGAATAGGGCCCAGAAACTGCCCGTGCTCAAGACGCTTTTAAGGGTCCATTCCATCCGGGTCCGGTTGCTCTGCGCTTCTGTTTGCTGATCTTCTTCATGAAATGGCGGCTTTTCTTTCAAACCGTCGGGCTCCAGGCCAAGATTTTGGGGCTTGTGCATTAAAATCAGAAAGCTCAGGGGAATTAAGATGATGAAAACAAGCCCTCCTAAAACCATGAACGTAAAGCGCCAGCCCCACATGGAGATGAACTGTTGAGATAAGGGGACGAAAAGGAAAGTGCCCACCCCGATTCCGGATACAGCAATACCGCTCGCCAGACCCCGATTCTTTTCAAACCAGTGGGCCAAAATGGCTGTATAAGGAACAATACTGACAAATGTGACTCCAATCCCCACAATGACCCCATAGAGGAAATAGAACTGACCCAGCGTCTCAATGGTAGCGCAGAGAAACAGCCCCAAGGAGAGGACCAGAGTCCCGGGGATAATGACCCTGCGGGGACCAAAGCGGTCGATCAGCCCCCCCACTGTGGGCGACATGACCGTATATATAATGAGGGCCATGGATTGAACCCCTGCAGACTCACCCCGCCCCCAGTTGAAATCTTCCAACAGGGCCACATAAAACACCGAAAAGCTGGACCGTATGCCGAACCAGAAGGCCATGGAGATCAGGGACAATGCCACAATGATCCAACCGTAATAAATACCCAAAAAGCGGGCCACCCTCTCTGCCAGTCTCATTTTTTCTTCAGCCTTTCCAAACCAATCAAACGACCGCTTGTTCTCAAGCTTCGGCTTATCATATCTCAAGTTACCACCCCCACCCTGCCCTCCCCTTCGAGGGAAAAGTTTGGGATGGGCGGAACCGCCTGGCGGGTGGAGTGAATTATTAAATTGTCTAAGCCTTTGGTAAAGTTCAAAAGGCTTCGCATTTAGAAGGACATTGGGCTCTCTTTTCAGAAAACGAAAAATTGGTTGCTGGTTATTTGAGTTAAGTTGC
>CAYRFN010000050.1:0-24647 GCA_964423495.1 uncultured Desulfobacteraceae bacterium | reverse complement strand
GGGAATGCGGAGGGGGCAAGAATCCCCAGTGGATAAGTCGTAGAAAAGACCAGGCCGGGAGACTCGGAACCAAAGAAAAGGTCTTAACGACACACTGTCTCATGATTACGTAAAGTTAAAGGCATTCACCCACGGGCTCACGCCCGTGGTCCTCTGCCTGTTTTTGATAGAAGCCTTCTGCGCAGCGCATCCCTCACAGGGCACTCCTCTTTCGGGTAGATGCATCCCTCTGGTAATATGTTTGATCGCTTCATATGCGCCAGCCAGAATGAATCCCATTTATCATCTGTGTGTTTAAGACCCTCATAGTGCTTGATCGCAGAGGGATTGGTCAGATGTACTTTGTAGCCTTCATCCTGTAACCCATCCACGAGCCAGTACCAATTGTAGGTTGACTCAACAACCACACCTTCTAGAGATTCTTTGAAAGGTTCTATGACCCGCAAAATATGACTTAAATGGTTTGGTAATCTCTTCTGAAATAATCTTTCATCCTGCTCATTAATGATTCCAATGTAACTATTACTTGAATGTAAATCAATTCCAGCATATGCTTTCACTTCGGCACCTCCTAAATCCTATTAAAATTGTTACGCTTATGCATACTGGTTCCATAGCATATTTAGCTGTGGATAGGGAGGTGCCCACACTTTAACCGTGATGCCCTTTATATGATTATCAGGCCTTGCATTATAACGTCATCTTATTAATGATCCTGCCAACAGTCGCATAAAGAAATCCCAAGTGCCTGACTATATCTGCTCAGAAAGGGGCAATTCGGGAAAAAACTGGAAAAAGAGGTTGGAATTTTCCTCATTTTTTTGTTAATGTTCCTATGGTTCAAAAAAGCAATTTCCAATCAGCAAAAGCGAATATTTATCAGTTCAATTTACTGATATGAAATGTATAATAATAAATGCGAATTATCTTGCCCAAATTGGGGGACATTCTTAATTGTCCAAGTCCCAGGAGGGTCAGAATGTTCTAACCGTACAAGGTTGGGTGTTTTACGGTATTTTGTTTGCCTGGGAATAACATTTAACAAAAGGAGGAAAGGGTTATGAACACAAAAAGGTTCATCATCACAGGCATTGTTGTTTTCATCGTATATGAAATATTGAGTTACATCACCCACATGGTCATTCTAAAGGGAGCCTACGAGGCAACATCTAGCCTGTGGCGCCCTACAGATGAGATAAACTCGATGATGTGGATAACTTTAATTGGCGGCCTCGTCTGGTCGTTTTTTTTGGTCTATATCTTTACTAAGGGTTACGAAGCAAAGGGATGGATAGAAGGCCTTCGCTTCGGTCTGATAATCGGCTTGTTCATCACCATACCCTCTTCCCTGATGTGGTATTATGTCCTGCCAATTCCTTTCAGCCTGGCGGTTTACTGGTTCATCTACGAAACGATTGCAATTATTATCTGCGGTATCGTGACAGCGCTGATCTACAAACCGGCACAAGGAACTTAAACTTTTAATGCCGAACAAAAAGCACCCGGAGCTAATCTCCGGGTGCTTGGTGATAAATGAAAATTGGGGTCAGGTCATGCATTATGATATTTTAAGGGTATTATGCTGATCATGGTCAGACCGCTCAAAATCAAATTTCCAGGCTCTATCTATTATATCACTTCCAGACAGAAATAGTTAGGCACCTGGGACTTCATTATGCGACTGTTGGCAGGATCATTAATAATGTAGATTCGGTTTCATTGCTGAATTAGAATTATATGTGTCCTCTTAAAATAGAGCCATGCAACAAACCATATCAATTTCAGGTCTCGTCAAGAACTATGGAAAAGTAAAGGCACTCCAAGGGCTGGACTTAACAATCGAGCCGGGACAGATTTATGGGTTGTTAGGGCCGAACGGTGCAGGGAAATCTACACTTATCAAAACCTTGGTTGGTGCGGTTAAGCCGACTGCAGGGTCAGTGAAAGTGCTTGGACATGCTATGCCCAAAGAAGCCCGATTTGCAAGGGCATACCTTGGTTATATGCCACAGGTGCCCGCACTTTATGCAGATTTATCTGTTCGGGCCAATGTCACGTTTTTTGCGCGGGCCCATAAGCTTGACCAACTACACGAACGGGTAGACCAAGTCCTTGAATTTGTCGGTCTTGCTGATTTGGTCAGTCGCAAAGTGGCAAATCTTTCCGGGGGTCTCAAGCAGCGCTGTTCGCTGGCATGTGCCTTAGTGCATGAACCAATTCTTTTGATTCTGGACGAGCCGACCGCAGGGGTTGACCCTGTTCTCAAAGAGAGCTTTTAGAGACATTTTCGATCGCTGGTGGATAAAGGGATAACTATTATCATCAGCACGCACCTCATGGATGAACCTCTGGCCTGTGACCGAATTGGTATCCTGAGGGAAGGCCGCCTTATCATAGAAGACATTCCAGATAATATCCTGGCCAAGGGACAAACACAGGTAACATTTGAAATAGATGGCAAGACAGTCACAGAAGAAGTAAGCGATTATTCCCGCAGTCTGCCTGGGATGTTAAATCGCTATGGCCTTAAGCCGGGCGTCTCAAATATATCTATTCGGCAGGAAAGCCTTGAGGATATCTTTCTAAAGCTCGTGGAAGAAGAAGAAAAAAATGGTTAACAAAACACTGGCGATAACCACACGCATTTATAGCCAACTTCTCGGAGACAGGCGTTTTCTGGCCCTGTCCATTTTTTTACCGTTAATTATTTTTTATCTTTTTAAAATATTTATCCAGACCTTGCTGGTTAAACTCTTCACCGATCCCGAAGAACTTTATATCATGATAACGGCCTTTATTATTCATTTCACCTCTTATGTGCTCTGCTTGATTGTCATCGTGCGGGACCGGCGGGATGAGACGATCACCCGGATGTTTGTGAACAACTTCAGCCGCACGGAGGTCGTTATAGGCTATCTCCTCGGCTATGCGGGTCTCGCTACACTACAGGCAATTCTCATCATGGTGGAGGTCAATTTTTTATTCCAATTGTCATACGGCATAGGCCTTATGCTATCCCTTTTTACAGTCATGTGGACTTTATCGTTAATTTCAATTGCGCTTGGGATAATGATATCCAACTTGGCCAAGACTGAAGCCCAGATCTTTCCTTTTATTCCGCTATTTATACTCACCACAATTTTTATCTCCGGGTTAATACTGCCACTTTCCAGTCTTCCTTGGAGTGTACGTTGGTTATCCTATCTTATCCCTTTTACCTATGCTCAAAAATTGATCAAACCAATGATCGCGGAAATGAATGGGATCTTTTCTCATATTGGCGAATTTAGCATTCTGATCCTCTATGGTATAGTCCTGTTGCTCTTATCGAGCATGACATTGAAACAAAAGCAGTGAAAGGGGAATCAGGGATCTGGGCGACGTCCATTTCCCCATTAGCGAAAACATGGCCGACTCTTCCTATTTTCGTCTGCAATTAACCGTCTTTGCATTGGTATCCGCATCTTTCACAAATATTTACATTACTCAACCGGTATTACCAGTGTTACAAAATGAGTTTGCAGTCGATATGGTACTGGTTTCTTTCAGCGTGTCTGCCGTCATCCTCGGTATAGCCATTTCCAATCTGCCTTTCGGCTTTCTTGTAGATAGACTACCCATCCATCCTATTATCTTTACTGGTGGCGCTTTGGTGTCTCTTGGCGGCCTAACTTGTGCGTTGACAAATGACTTCTGGGTTTTAATTGGGGCGCGTTTTCTCCAAGGAATCTTTATTCCTGCATTGACAACCTGTCTTGCAGCTTATCTGGCAAAAACACTTCCGCCAGAGCGGCTTAATGTGGTAATGGGGTCTTATGTGTCTGCATCTGTGCTTGGTGGATTGGGCGGCCGCTTGCTTGGTGGATGGATTCATCCGCCCTTACACTGGCGCTATGCTTTTGTATCAGCATCAATACTCATTATTATAACAACATTTACTGCTCTGTGGGTACTACCGCGGACTTCAACCGATGACAAACAAAAATATAAGTCAATCAGTTTTTTAAAGTTACTAAAGCGCTGGGAACTCCTGCGTATTTATTTTTGTGCTGCAGGAAGCTTTTCAATCTTCTCATCGATTTTCAACTATTTGCCGTTCCGTCTTACTGCACCGCCTTTTAGTTTCTCTACCGAACTGACGACTTTACTTTATCTGGTTTATGTCGTAGGCATCTTTATGGGACCTACAGCCGGTCGAATCAGTAATCGCTTTGGCAGTGGAACCACTTTACTGGGAGGGGGTTTAGTTTTAGGCATTTCATTGGTACTTATCCTGCAACCTATAATTGCTGCTGTCATACTTGGGCTGCTCGCTCTTTGTACTGGTTTTTTCACTATCCACTCTGCCGCTGTTGGGGCCCTTAACCGCAGGCTTTCCGGCGGTCAAGGGCGTGCTAATGCTCTCTATGTGTTATTTTATTACATAGGTGGTTGGCTTGGAATTACTTTGTCCGGATTTGTTTACAAGGAAGGTGGTTGGAGTGCTGTGTTATTTTTTTGTGCTTTCCTTTTGATCATTCCATTAAGCACAGGCATTAGTGAATGTAAAAGTAGCAACCGCGGATCAATGGGCGCAATCTGAATGCCAACAGCGTGCTGGTTTTCAAGTGCTGTACCCCGCAAACATTTTGTGCATATTCTAAAGTTTGTTGCACCACATTGTTGACAACAGATTAATCCTGTCGTTATATGACATAGAAAATGAACAATGTGATTTGCATTATACACACCAATGGAACTGGAGAATATATCTATCAGTGCTTTTTTTATGTTTTCTGAGATGATCAAAATGTGCAGGGAGGATATCCAGAATACTGAAGATTTCGTTGTCAGACACAATAAATTAATATTTTCGCCCAATGAGAGTATATGATCCTTAAAGTTTATTTTTTTAAATCAGAAGAAAGGGACTGACCAGAAGTAAAAGGAGGCATGATTAGATGGCCGAAATCAATCTCCATGGGATCTTTCCTCCCATCACCACGCCCTTTATCAACGGAAAGGTCGCCTATGATAAACTGGAGGCGAATGTTGAAAGATGGGGTCTGACGGGCATCAAGGGTTTTGTGGTGCTTGGTTCCAACGGCGAGTTTGTTTATCTCTCGGAAAAAGAAAAAAGAGAGGTCGTTGAAACCGTTGCCCGATCCTCACCAGGTGAGATGCAGATTATTGCGGGCACTGGGTGCGAATCCACTGAAGAGACCCTTCAGCTTACCAGGGATTGTGCGAAACGGGGTGCACAGGCAGCCCTGGTGATCACGCCTCATTTTTTTGGCGGCAAGATGAATGAGGGGGCCCTGGAGAGGCATTACATGATTGTGGCTGATCATTCACCTATGCCCATTATCCTCTACAATGTTCCAAAATTCACGCACCTTAACCTGTCCGCGAATATTGTCTCAAAATTGGCGCACCACCCCAATATTATAGGTATCAAGGACAGTGCAGGGAATATGAACCAACTCGGCGAATATCTGAATCACGTTGAAAGGGATTTCAAGGTACTTGTCGGCACCGCGGGCGTGTTATTCGGGGGACTGACCCTGGGTTGTGCGGGAGGGATCCTTGCCCTTGCCAATGTCGCCCCGGAGTCATGCGTAAAAATATTTGACCTTGTTCAGGAAGGTCGTTTTGAGGAGGCAAGAGCGCTCCAGCTCATGATGATTCCGGTTAATAAAGCCATCACCGCCATTTACGGCATTGGCGGGCTAAAGGCGGCCATGGATATGCTCGGCTATTTCGGTGGCGAACCGAGGCTTCCCCTGCTTCCTTCTACCGAGGCTGAAAAATCGGAGATTAGGAAGATACTCAATAAGTCCGGATTATTGTAATATAATTTACAATCCAGATATCGTGGCAATGATTATATGTCATCGTAATTGCGAACAAGCGTACTTAATAGTCGATGGAGGATGAGTATGGCAAATTATCGAATCGCTGTGATTCCTGGCGATGGGATCGGAAAAGAGGTGGTCCCGGAGGGTCTACGTGTCCTCGAAGCTGTCGGACTGCGTTTTGGCATCAACTTCAGGTGGGATGAGTACCCCTGGAGCTGCGAGACCTATACAAGCATCGGCCGCATGATGCCCGAAGACGGGATGGATCTGCTGCGTGGGTGTGATGCGATCTTCCTCGGTGCGGTCGGGTTTCCCGGCATCCCCGACCACGTTTCCCTGTGGGGATTGTTGATCCCCATTCGCAGGCAGATGCATCAATTCATCAATCTGCGTCCTGTTCGCATGTTAAAGGGCATGGTATCCCCCCTTAAGGGCCGTGGGCCTTCGGATATCGATTTCTTTGTTGTACGGGAAAACAACGAGGGTGAATATTCTGAGATAGGCGGACGCCTCTATTCAGGGACCGATGCAGAGACAGTCGTCCAGGAGTCAGTATTCACACGGAGAGGTGTCGATAGGGTCCTGCGCTACGCCTTCGACCTTGCCCGGCAACGTGAAGCAAAACATGTCACCTCGGCGACCAAGTCAAATGGAATTATTCACACCATGCCTTACTGGGACGAACGTTTTGCAGCCATCGCACTCGAGTACCCTGATATAATTACCGACCAATTCCATATCGATATCCTCACTTCCCACTTTGTCCTTCATCCCGACTGGTTCGATGTGGTAGTGGGGAGCAACCTCTTCGGCGACATCCTGTCGGATCTGGGCCCGGCAATCGCGGGCACCATCGGCATCGCGCCATCAGCCAATATCAATCCGACCAGAGAGTACCCATCCATGTTCGAGCCGGTGCACGGCTCGGCGCCCGATATTGCCGGAAAGGGCATCGCCAATCCCATTGGTCAGATCTGGTCGGGAGCTATGATGCTCGATCACCTGGGCCACCCGGAGGCGGCGGCCACAGTTGAGCGTGCCATCGAAACGGTCCTTGGGGAATCCCCTCTTCGGACCCCCGACATGGGTGGAAAGGCCACCACCGTGGAGCTCGGCAGGGCCATTGCCGAGGCCCTGTAAATCAAGGTTCACGGATTTCTTTACAGTACAGGATTCCAAATCCTGCTTCTTTGCCCCTCCCAATCATAAAGGTTTACATGCACCCCCCTTCATATAATCTCATCGAGAATCTCAGCGGCATCTTTGACAAACTTCGGACAAATCTTTTGCATTAAATTGTTTTCTCTAAAGAACTTCAACCCTTCCGGAGTATTGAGATTGCAGGCGATTAAGTCCCTGCATAAAATCGTGCCGTTTCGTTTCTTAAATTGATCAAAAAACTCTTCTGAATAGTAGTAGGTGAATTCTTTTGCTCGCTCATCGTCAGCTTTAATTTTTCCGTATTTGAGGCCGATGATCATCAAAGCTGCCGTAACCGCACCGCATGTTTCACCCAACCGAGCCAATCCGCCTGCAAAGGGAGTTGTAATCTTAAGGGCTAATTCGCTGTCCAATCCGAATTCCGAAGCATAGGCAGCAAGGACGGCCTGAGAGCAGGCAAAACCCTGTTGATGATAATAAAGCGCGAGATCCGTATGCTTTTTCTTTTCAATACTGGTAATTTTTTCTTTGAACATCATTTTCCTCAGTGATAACTGTGAAATATTTCGAGGATTAATCCGCCTCAGGCCGGTTAAAATCCGAATCTGACGCAGAGATTGCCGAATCCCGCTTCAGCGAGGCCGAATAGACACTTGCTATTTCTCAAGGATATATATGACCCCCTGATCGCCATCGACCTTTACCTTCATCCCGGATTTCAATTTCTTCGTTCCCTCAATACATCCGGATATCACCGGCAACCCATATTCCCGGCCTGCTATTGCGGAGTGACTCAAGATACCGCCAACATCAGTCACAACAGCACTGGCCATGCTGAACAGAGGTGTCCATACGGAGGATGTCTCAATGGCGACTAATATCTCACCGGGCCTAAATTTGGAGAAATCATTTTCGGACGTTATAACATTGACTACACCCTCAACAACGCCGGGTGTTGACACCGTGCCATAGAGGTCTGCTTTTAACTCCGGCCGGATCCTGGGAAAGGGGGCTACGGTAGTGCGCAGCATAGGGCTGTTAGCAATCACTTCCCCCATCTTTGTCGGGTCTCCCACGAAAGGCTCCGGCTCCACTTTACGGAGTTCCTCATGCTGCACTTTCCTTGCCTCCACCATTTTTTTTGCACTGTATTTAGAGATCATTCGCACGTCTATCTCTTCCGGGAGCATATAATAGATATCGCGGGGATCATCGATTGCCCCCGCCTTTGCGAACCTTTTCCCGATCTCCTTGGTCACGTAACGCCCTAATGCGTTGCCGTAGTTCTCACAATAAAACACGTGTTCCTCGTTTTCTACGACACTCCACTGAGCAGCCCGCATCAAGTTGGCAAACATCTTTTTCTTATCATCAGGCACACGAGAGATAAGGTCATCTCTTGCTTTCTCCATTCTTTCGACCAGTCTTGGTCGTGCTTCATCGACAGGAAATGTCGACTGGGACATGAATCGCTTTATCATTAGCATAACCTGGCTTGGCTTCTCCACCCAGGTGGGATTGCCTGCATCCCAGTTTCCGACCGTCCTCCAACCATATTCGTCCAAAAATTCACGCAACTCTTTAATCCAGTTCTTCCCGGGTTCACTTTGTTCCAGCTTGGAGAGGAGTTTCTCCTCGTCCGAGGTCTCATTAAAGAGCGATTCTAAACCCATTTCTCGCACTCTTACCCCCAACTGGAATAGTCCACGATCAGTTTCTATTAGCTTGTGATCAAAACCTCCCATCAGGTCATTAAACAGAGGGTCGTACTTGTCAATCCCGATAAGGTCCTTGCAGGCGTCCTCAAACATGGGGTAGACCACGGCACCTGCAACCATCCATATGAAGTGTAAATTCGATGCCCTTCTATAAAGCAGGAGCCACTCTTGAAAGGCGTCTTTCAGTTCCCAATCTTCCAGTTTCTCCATCTCGAGGGATTTGAACCGATTATAACGTTCCATTAACTCATCGATACCTTTATTGTATTCTTTGAAAGGGTCCTTTATCCAAGGCACTATTTTCTCCTTGAATTTGGGCTCGCGCTCCTTGCGTTCCTCTTCGGTCGTGAATATACTTCCCTGGTATACCCAGCCATTCCTTAATCTGCTGTCAAGACCTTTACATTGAGGAATAGACAAATAATCATGGGCATAGGGAATACCGTGGTTATCATAGTTTTGCTGAAGCATCCACAGATCAAAGGGCGTAAAGCATCGAGTCGTCTGTTTCGGGTCACAAACCCACACCTTGTAGCAATCAACAAGCGCCGGGTCCCTGTCGTCATCCCATTCTACAAGTACTCCTTCATTAAAATAACCTGCCATTTTTCCCTCCTTTTTCTTTAAGAGAAGTCCAGAACTTTGAACCTTAAATAAATACTAACAGGGTCAAGCCTTGAAAAACCTGATGACATTTTCCTAAGTTTCGATTTTTTACAGAAAACCCCTATTCTTTAAAACCCTCCCAGGCTTATTCTGAATTTTTCCGGTCTGGTCTGTAAGAGAACTATATTATTGGGAGGTGTGTTTCTCTCTAAGGCCCATTCTATGTCCTGGGGTAGGCCAAAATATTCCTCTATCTGTTTCCCTGTCTTTGCCAATTCAGACACCTCTTCATCGCTAAGACAGCCCCTTTGTCCATCATGGGCATTATCACAAGGTGAAGTGTTGACTGCCTCCGGGATTAAGCTATTGTCAGCTGCCTTAGGCGATAGTCTGCGGTCAGTGATTTCAAGAGAGGCCTTATCCACCACCCAATTATCAGGGGTAACTGCACCACTTACGACGTTTTCTCCCAAACCCCAGGTGCCCTCTATCACAATCTTGGACGAGTCGGCGGTGTTTGGTTCTGCAGTAAACATAACGCCGGCCGCTTTGGCATTGATCATTTTTACTACGCCCACTCCAATAGGGTCACTTTCAAGAGGAGCCCCAACACGCGCACGAGCGACAAGAGAACGTGTGTTAAACGTACTTGACCACACCTTAACTATATGATCCATTAAGTCGAATTTCCCCGCAACGTTAAGATAAGTCTCATATTGCCCGGGATGACTTGCCGACCCAGCTGATCGCGTAGATACGGCTACATTACTAATGCCGGTTTTCCGGCATAACTCATCATAATACAATGCCACTGAATCTTCTATATCCTTGGGCATTGGTTTTGACTCCGCAATACGACGTACGACTTTGGCCGAATCCACATATTTCTGCAGATCCTTAGGGTCATTGGGATCGGCATTAAATTGGGCGAAGTGCTTACGAATTTCATCAATGACACCGGTGGTTGTCAAGAATGCCTCATAAGCCGTCAGTGTTAACGCAAACCCCGGAGGAACACGAAAACCTGCTTTTATGAGTTCCCCCAGGTTTGCACATTTCTTACCCACCAGATCGTTATGTTCATTTCCCAATTCATCAAGCCAGAATATAAACTTCTCAGTAGACATATCCTTTACATCGAACTCCTATAGTGCCGGCTTTAGAGAAATAATCTGACTTTCAGCAGGAAGTTCTCCTCTATTGAGTTCAACTTCACTGGCATCCAGTCTGATTGCGTTTTCCTTCTGAAGAAGAAAGGTTTCCATACTGGCTATTTTGAAGCTGCATCTGTCGTTGCTGCAATGTATGGGTATCGTAACCTTTGGCGCCAACTGCTCATAAACCTGATTCGCAGCCTCACAATCAATAATATATTTGGCAAAGGGCAGTCTAATCCGCTGACCTGTCTCATCGATTCTGGACTGGCGCTCCCCTATGGGCTTGCACTGTCCAGCGCAAAGAAGCAGTATATCCACTTTACCAATTTGTTCCTTTTGATCATCCGTAAGCCTATGGCCCAGATCGCCGTTGTGACATAGCCTCAATCCGTCTACCTCAAAACAGAGTACGCTATTTTCGCCAAGGACCTTCCCCTCACGCTCATCATGGAAAGTGGGGACGGCTTTAAATTCTATCCCTTTAACCGATATTGGGCCCTTCCCTTTAATCTCATCTCCCCTGACTACTTCCGGGTTGCCCTGAACTTCACCTACCCGGTCATGATCCACATGGTCATGACTGATGGCGACAATATCTGCCCATTCATTTATAGGAAAGTAAAACAGGTATCCGTCAGGTGTTGTGTACCTACCCGGCCGAAAAGGGTCGGTTATTATTCTCAGCCCCGAATCCGAGGTAATCAGAACAGATGCGTGCCCTAACCATTTAATCTTCATAAAAGAAACCTCCCGTCCTATTATTTTCAGCCTTCGAGTCTCATTATTATGTTAAAAAGGCTTAATGGGATGCCCTATAAACCTTACACAAGATGCCCCTCAAGGTGGATGCTCCCGTTTCCCGGCCATAGGGCTTCCTATCATCGGTCAGGACATTAAGGTTTGATTCTGTCCATCCGTGTAAGTCCGAATCTTTTTCAGGAAACCACCAGCCAAAATCAGCGACAACCACTCTGGGATCTATATGAGGTGTTAAAGCCGCTTTCTGCTTGATTCTACCCCGTTTTGTCTCGATATAAACCATGTCACCCTCCGCGATGCCTAAATGATCAGCCGTTTCAGTGTGAATCTTAACCAGAGGCTCGGCATGGCTGCTACGCAAGGAGGCTATTTGCCGTCCCGAGGCATGCCTGTAGGAGGCCGACTTTCGGTTGGTCACAAGCAGAGGATACTCTTTCATCAATTCAGGCGCGCTGTATGGTGATTCCGGGGGTTCATGCCATAGGGGTAATGGATCAAAGCCCAATTCTTTAAGCTGGTCTGAATAGAGCTCCACTTTGCCTGAAGGCGTATTAAATCCATCCCTCTGATATTTTCGATATTCTTTCCTGCCGGAAATGACCCGCACCTTCCGGAATTCGTCGAAAGTTAAACCAACGGGTTTCAGGATATAATCAAGGACGCCTTTTTCATCCCAGAACTCATCTCCAAACCCCAACCTATCCGCAAGATCCTTCCATATCCTGTAGTCCGATCGGCACTCTCCTATTTGGGCAACCTTCTGTATGACGCCTAATACGGGTAAATTTTGTGATTCGTGAAGGTGATCCATTTCCAGATAAGTGGTCACAGGCAGAACGATATCCGCTAATTCAGCCGTGGGGGTCATAAAAAAATCACTTATGACCAGAAAATCCAAACTCTCTAAGGCTCTTCGAGTCTCCAGGGCATTTGAGTAGGTTAAAAGCAGATTCCCCCCGGAAACAAACGCTGCACGGACCGGGTAAGGGTCATCTTCGATCATGGCTTTAATCACGACCTGGGGTAAGGCCAAAGACATTTTACGCAGTATGCCTTCGCTGGCACTGAGCCATTTGGCGCTCGCCTCCGGCGGAAGGGCGTCATTTTTTTTGAGATCCGGGGAGCTCCGAGTCAACACCCCGGATGGTGACCAATCTATATTACCGCCCGGCCTATCCAGGTTACCGGTTATGGCCATTAATATGGTAATCGCACGGGCACACTGGAAATTGTTTGGATTGGTGTCAAGCGCGTTACCCCAGGCAACGGCGGCCGGTTTGTTTGTGGCAAACATCCTGGCGGCCTCTCTAATCATTTCAGCCGGAACCCAGGTTATCTCACTCACCTTCTCCGGGGGATAATCCTGAATATGAGTTTTGAGCCTTTCAAAACCCACTGTCCAATTTTCAACAAACTCTCTTTCATACAAGTTCTCATTGATTACGACATTGATCATCCCCAGTGCTAATGCCAGGTCTGAACTTGGACGGGGTTTTATCCAGATATCGGCCCGTCGAGTGGATTCTGTCTCCGCAACGTCCATTACCATGAGCTTCGCCCCTTTTTTCAGGGCCTTCATTTCCCCTAAGCAGTTCGGGAGAAAGGTCGCATGATCGTTCACCCCCCATACGACGAGGCATGCCGGCGGATAATCGTAGTCGGGTTTTGGAAAGAATCCGCAGGTCATTTCTGAGCCACGAACCCTTGGAATATGGCATACATGCGCGTTCGAGGAGCAATTCGGCGTGCCGAAAAGGTTGGCGAATCGGCTGAGGTAGGCCTCCTGATAGCCCTTGGCATTGCCGCGAATGATAACGAGGGACTCAGCCCCGTATCTCCCCTTGATCTTGGTCAGTTCATCGGCAATAGTGTCCAGGGCCTCATCCCATGAAATCCGCTGCCATTTGCCTTCTCCCTTTTGCCCCGCCCTTTTTAATGGATGCTTCAGGCGGTCCGGGTGGTAAAGGTACTCTAAGGAGGCCCTGCCTATGCGACACAACGCTCCCTTATTTAAAGGGTAATCCGGGTCCCCTGCCACGCGGACCGGTTTGCCATCCTTTAGAGATACCAGCACGCCGCAACCAGCCATGCATAATTGACATGTGGTTGCTACGACGACTTCATCCTCGGCCATCTATTTACCTCCATTGAATTATTTCAGCTCCCACTCTGGTCCAAAAACGATTTTACCGGTGCAATGAAAAGGTGAAACCTGAATTTCAGTTAAATCGGAATGGCGTAACATCAGCATCCTAGCTCGTAAAAAAAGGGTTTTTCGCTTTTTCTTGGATAGCAATGTTCAGCTCCTTAAAATTCATAATAAATTCAAAAACTCCCCCCGGCCAATCATTATCTCAGGCCTCGTCGGTTGATTTCCTGCCCGCAGCTAGCATCTCTTCTTGTTTCTTCTTGGACAAGATGCCCGTGCCATGGTAGTACTCGAAGTCTTGTAAGCAACAGAGAAGATAAGAGCTACGACTAAAGGTTGATGGGAAAGGGGGGTCGAAATTGTATTTCCACCTCAGTTCGGTATATGCCTTCTGGATTTCTATAAAGTACTCCAATGGTGGTCTTTGCTGGTTGGCAAAGGCGGAACCGCTTTCAATGGTCCATTGATTATATCTAGGAAGGGCGCCGTTACTCATTAAAAAATCCCATCCATCTGAGGTCGATTTCACCGCTGAGCCAACATCTTTGAACCCGTGTGGTTCTGCCATTTCCACACCAATCACGAAGTTGGGCTGAACCCGGCCTCGACCCCAAAAATCCACCGCCCTAATTGTTCTCTTCAGCCATGTATCACGTCCGATCAACTTGTTTTTCCCTGGGCATATCCAGGCAAATAGATCCTCATCCCAGACCTCTATATTCGGCTGAATGCTCCCTATGCCAGTTTCATGAAGTCTTTTCCACCCTTCATCATCCTGAGGGTCAATCTGGAAGGTAGACGGAATCCAAACTTGCAGCCTTTCTCTGATCGCGTTTAATCGTGAGCAATAAAAATCCATTTCAGTCTGTCCCCTGTATTCCCCCAAAATAGTCCCGCCGGTGATAATAACCGCCAGACGGTACAGGGGGTCCACTGCAATGGCTAGCTTGAGAGCGTCGGCTATCACACCGGGTTCCAACCGGGCCACGACATCCTCTTCCCCATCCCGTTGGGCCTTGAAAGTCGCATTGATATCACAAAAAAGGCACTGATTTTTCGTATTCCATAGCTCACAATATCTATTGATTGTGATAAACATATACTCGCCGGAAAACCCCTGGACGACGGCCGGCAGGGGTATGCCGTTTTCAAACTTCATGTCGTACCATTTGGGCTTGGGATCAAAATAGAGATCTTCAGCAATTGTCTCACCGTTTTCAGTGAGGAGATACTGACCGTCCACAAAGTCCATGGTGTAGGGAGATTTTTCATTCGTCCTTACCTGGATACAGCACCCATCGGAGAGATGGAAGCCCATAGGAATCTTGTTCTTATATACTTTAGGGCTATCTGAATCGTAAGAAAAAATATGGAACCCCCTCCACAGGATGTCATCTCTCTGGTTGAACGCTTTCTGCGCGCTTTCGGAGATTTTCATCCCCTGTCTCAAGACGTCCGTCTTCAAAACAATATTAGGGTGAACGTCCGGAAAACTTTCATAATAATCATGTAAGCTCATCTAGTTATCTCCTTTCCTGATAAAATGCCTAAGAATTTGTTCTCAATAGCAGGGGAATCAGAAGGCGAATGTCTTCTACCCCTTCGATTTCGCTGATTAATGAACTCATCTTCTCTATTTTCTCCTGGGGTAAAAGTTCTCCCGCGAAACTGATACAACTACGGAAGCGCTCTAGGTGGTCTTCTTTAGTCAATGGATTTTCGGGCAACCCAGGAGGGAAATCGAGGCTTTTTTTATGGACGACTCCATCTCTGGTAAATACCTGCATCTCCAACGCCGTCTCGCCCCGCGGCTCCAGGCTCGGATCAGGTTCAACTTTGACCTTCTTTGTAATATCCATAATCTTCGGATCCCTAACGGACTGTTCCTCAAAGTGTTCCAGCCTGGGGCTTTTTCTAAGCAGGACATTAGAGACACAATAGCGGATATTAAACTGGGCATTTACCCTGGGGCTATCCCCTATCACAAATGGATGTCCTACCAGCTTGTAGACATACGGCGTTACCCTAATATCAACTTTGATAATATCATCGGGACCTATGTCCTTCTCTTTTACCAACTCCAGCATCGCATGGGTGCTGGCAAAAGTGTCCACGCAGCTTGGATACTTTTTGAATATGGTCTGGCTGACCTCAAATCTTTCGCCCAACTCGCCAACCACTGCCTGGGGATCATGTTTATCCTTGGCATAGAGATGGAAGTACCCGTATACCCCCTCAA
Source organism: uncultured Desulfobacteraceae bacterium (assembly GCA_964423495.1). Lineage (GTDB taxonomy): Bacteria > Desulfobacterota > DSM-4660 > Desulfatiglandales > Desulfatiglandaceae > CAYRFN01. The sequence continues at coordinate 9,021 of CAYRFN010000050.1, read as the reverse complement.
GGAAACTTTTGGGACCGGTAAATCCTTTCTGTGCTAATTCAGCGGAGATTACCCCCCCTTGGGAGGCAAAACCCTGGATTAATCTCACTGACAGTGCACCTTCTACATTACTTTGGAAGCTTCCTCCGGACTTGTTAAAGGCTATGGCCAAGGCATGCCATATCTGATCCAGATCCAGGCCGAGTATTTTCCCGGCAGCTCCGGTTGCGGCGAATATGCTTGTGATCCCTGTAGGGTCAAAACCGTCATAATCTGCAACGAGATTGATCCTGTCAGCCACCTCTACTCCAACGGCAACGGCGGTAAGGAATTTTTTCCCTTCACAACCGCCCGCTAGCTCCGAGGCTGCCAGGGCAGCGGGCACAGCAGATGCACCCGCGTGCATCCCCGGCCGAATGCCATCATCAAAATCCAGCGCACGAGCCATGAATGTGTTAATAAGGGCGGCGTTGTGGGCCGGCACTTTACCACCGTGGATCAGAATGGTGGCTTCCTCTTTTCCGCCCCATTCTTTGACGTGATCTGCCAGGGCCTCACATCCCTCAACCATGGCTCCGGCAATAGTAGTGCCTAAATTAGTGAATATCAAATTTTTCACGAGATCGACTATTTCGGCGGGCAGATCCTCGAATTTGGTATCCAAAATATATTTTGCAAGCTTTTCCTCAGTCCCAGACATATGTCCCTCCTTATTCTTTAATGATCATCATCTCAGAAACCTGATGCCTGCATCACTGCAATAGATTCAGGTCCTGATTAACTCTATTCTATATTTGTAGAGCTCAGGTCGGTAATAGGTTAAAGACGAAAACAGGATTGAACCATTTACTTCATAGTATTCCCGCCCGATAACTAGAGCAGGACTATTTGGCTTAATGGAAAGATTTTTCGCAACGGCCCCTTTGACCAAGGCTGCATCGATTGTTTGACTCGCGCGGTGAACCCTTGCGTTCATCTTTTCTTCGAGGAAAGTTATGATTTCAGTCGTTTCTGTTATTTCATTTTGAGAAACCTTTATTCCCAATTGAGGAGGCAGGTAGACAAAAGAATAGCCAAAAGGCCCCTTCGGAATAAATCGAACCAATTCAAGCTGAAAGATCTTTTGAGTTTTTTCCAACCGTAATATTTTAGCCACATGGGGGGAAGGAGAGACTTCCTTGTATGCCAAGACCTTTATCTTAGTCCCTCGCCCGGAAGCAATAAGGTTTTCAATCGTGCCTTTCAGCGCCAGCTGTTTAAGTCCCGCACTATCGGTAACAAAAGTGCCCCTTCCTCGGACTCGGTATATGAGCCCTTCTTTCATCAACTCTGAAAGAGCCTGGCGAACCGTAGCCCGACTGACGCCATATTCGGCACACAGATCGGCTTCCGACGGGAGACGTTCTTGCCCCTTAAGTTCATTTGATGTGATCTTGGATTTGATAATGTTTTTAACTTGAAAATAGAGGGGTATCGGGCTTTGCTCAAGTTGCATGGTCGAGACTCCAGATGGTCAATGCCTAAAGTCATTTAGTTCTGATGACATTTGTTAGGACAACCGTATATCATAATGTATTTAAGCAAGTCAAGGGCTAAATCTTGATTTTCTATCGAGGACGCCGCCCATATAATGCTCCGGGGCCTATCCCCTATTCCTCTAAACAGGTGGGAGGAGTAATGATCTTGCTCTCACCGTGCCATTTTAGGGTTGTCCATAATCCTCTGCCCTATCTGTTTTGATAGGTTCATTGGGATAATGTAGTAGATTTTGGGATCGGCGCCTTTGGATGCGAGAAGCTGTTCCGATTTCCCGAGTTTCTTATAGGCAGGGCTGCCGGGGTCATCCAGATCACCAAAAACCATGGACTTTGAAGGGCATGCCTCAACGCAGACCGGTTCTTTCCCCTGTTCGATCCGATGCGTGCATAGAGTGCACTTTGAAGACTTTCCAGGCGGGTGAATCCGGTGGACATAGGGTGGTTCTTCATAAGGCAGTTTTTGCCCGGGAAAGTAATCCTGATCAGGGTTAAGGTCGATGGCGCCGTAAGGGCAGGCATCAACACAATCTCCCGCACCCACACACTTGTCATGATCGATCAGGACTATTCCATCCGGCCGTTTATAGAAGGCCCCGGCCGAACACGCCTCCACACAAGGCGGATCATCACAATGCATACAGGCATTTCGGAAATATGTGATATGATCGAGTGATTCACTTTCCAATTCAAGGATTCTGTTCCACCATACCTTCGGACGAGTAAGGTTTTCGTGTTTACAGGCTATGACGCATGTCATGCAACCTGTACACCGGTTCAGGTCCACGATTATCCCATATCTAGCCATTATACTCTTTCCTCCCGCTTGTAAGAAATGTTGTTCATGCCCGCACCACCGTGCAGGGGACCTCTTTGTAGGGTGGAAATCCGGAGATCGGATCAAATTTTCGAGGTATCAATTCATTCACGTTTGCCCTGGCCCATCCATGCATGATACCCACGATACCGGATGGAACCATTATCGTGGGTTTTGCCTTTACACGAATCTGGCCGTAGGCCGTTTTCAGAATCGCGTCATCTCCATCCTTAATATCCATTTCTGACGCATCTTTGGGATTGATCGTCAAGAGCGGATCTCGCTGAAGTTCAAATAACCATGGCGAATCCTCTCTCCATTTACTATGGGCAATATAAGGAACCCTGGTTCCGGTAATTAATATCAGGGGGAAGTCCGGTGTGACATGCATAGGTTCCTTATATTCGCAGAGTGATGGATAACCATGTTTTTTCAGGATGATGGATACGGCTTCGATCTTTCCGGACGGCGTATCAAATCCGGTCTTTCCGTCCGTTCTCATCTCTCCTGTTTCGTACTTCCTATACAGTTCAGGCCCCTTAGCCGGCACAACGATCCCCTTTTCCTGGTGATTTCTCAAATCGTCATAATTAAGGCCCCACAGCCCAAGGATATCATTGCAAGCCCCTTCTACATCTCCATTGAAAAATAGATCCGGATAACCTAAACGCACGCCAATATCCAGGGCGATCTGCCAGTCTTCCTTGCACTCGCCCAAAGGCTTTATGGGTGTGCGACCAAAGAGTGTACGGCCGAAAAAAGCATAGGGGGCCAACCGTTCGTAGCTTACTGCGGCCGGCAGCACAAGGTCCATATAATCGTGGGACCAGGGACGGTAGAAGTAATCCGTAGCCATTGAGAACTCAAGGTTTTGGATAGCCTTTTGGTATTCGTGTGTTTGCGGCCAGATCATGGCGTTAAAAGCCCAACCAAGAAAGGCCTTAATTTTCCCCTCTCTTATCCATTCAACAAGATAATTGGTTTGGACCTCATGGATATTTTCCGCCCAGGCGGGAAAGGCCTTGACATCCAATCTATAGGGCTTCATCTCATTCATTTTTTTTCTCATACTAAACACAGGAGGCCCAGCAGCCCAGGTTCCGGCCCCTTCCAGGGGATAGGTGGCTTTTTTGATCCCGCCTGGAATATCAATGTAGCCGCAGACGGCAGGAACCATCAATATGGCCCGATGGTTGTTTACGGCGTTCCGGTCATGGGTTGTTCCTTGGGCACTGACCATCAACGCTCCGGGTCCATTCGTAGCATATAGACGGGCCGCATCAATAATCTTTTCGGCGGGGACCCAGGTTATCTTTTCAACTTTTTCCGGAGAAAAGTCTTTGACATAGTCCTTCAATTCGTCAATGCCGTGGACCCAGTTGTTACAGAATTCCCTGTCATGAAGACCTTCCTTAAAAATGACGTGCATAATACCTGCAGCAAGGGCTGCGGTTACAGCCGGGCGAGGCCGCAGATGGATGTCCGCCAGTTTGCTTGCCGTAGGCGTGATCCTGGGATCTACAACAATGAACTTGACCCCGCGTTCTTTGGCATCCGCAAGGTGCCCATGGCACATGAAGGGGGTGCCAGAATAGGCGGGATTAGTACCCCAGATCAGCATTACCTTTGTTTCCTCAGTCGGGAGATTTCCCATGGTTGCAAAGCCGTAGGTCAAAACCTCGGCCAAATTGGCGGCCCTACGGCAGGCGGTGGAACTCTCGGTGCCGTAATTGACCGAACCGTAGGTAGCCGCCAATCGCTGAACAGCAGCCCGCGGCTCCTTAGGGTCGCCAACGTAAAAGAAAACCGCATGGGGGCCATAGGCTTCCTTGATTCGCTTCAGGTGGCCCACAATCATATCATAGGATTCATCCCAGGAGATTCGGACATAACCCGGGTCAGGTGAACCCTTCGGATTGGTCCGCTTCATGGGGTATTTGAGCCGGTCGGGATTATATAGCTCCTGAAGGCTTGCATAGGCCTTGGAGCAAAGCTGAGAGTGAGGGAACCCTGGCCATGGTTCAATACGAGTAATGACATCGCCCCTTTTAAAAAATTTTATTCCGCAAAAAGGAACTCCGTTACATCCATCACAGAAAGTATACCCTTCTACCTCATCCTTAACCTTAGCGGCCATTTCCTGTGTCGAAGGGAATATCTCCCTATCTTGTGAAATTTTACTCATACCCATACGCAATCCTCCTTAACTATTTTATGAGACTGCAGTTAAAATAAATAATGATTGAGCCTGTTTAAAATTTTTCAGTTTTGTCAATATCAAGGCGGCCGAAAATTTTAACCTCAGGATTACATTGGATATTTTGAGGATTAAAAATTGAGCCCAACGCTGAGATTGGCCGAAATAGGGCGTTTTGAAATCGGCTCGATTTATTATGAATAAAACTCCCGCATAAAAACTTCAACCTCTTCCCGGGTTTTTTTAAATGGCCCCGGAATCTCCATTTTCATAGACGTAAGTGCTGTCGCAAATTTTATGGCATCGGCAGGATTTTTGGTGAATCGCTCGGTGATATATGCCGTAAAACTTGTATCGCCACGACCTGTTCTACCAGAAAGATTTCTGTTCTTAAAGGGAGAGGAGACCACATCTGATTCCTTTGCGGCGATCAACCCGGTATGGTGTGAGATGACAACCTCCTTTGCGCCCCACTCCAGGAATCTTTCGGCAGCGGCAACCCTGCCCTCATGATCGTCGGTATTAATACCCGTTAAAAACGCCGCTTCGGCGGCATCCGCTTTAAAATAAGTGATAAGGGGCAGTGCCTCCAGTTTATCCTTCCAGTCAATGTATTCTATCGAATTGTTAGAAAAAACATTTCTCGTCATCCCTTGTGCATCTAAGGCAATTGGGGTTTTGTCTGAAATATAGCGTATCATTTTCAGGTCAATTTCTCCAGCTAAAACGCCGCTGAACTGGATAACCTTTGCCGAAATGTCTGGAAATTCTTCTATCTTGTAAGGATCTGCTTGGTTCAGATTGGTCAAGACTCTTGTCTCCATGGACTCGGTCTGGTAAACAACCCTATTTGATGTCGTTTCAGTGGATTCACGCCAAAATATATTTTCTTCAGTCAAAGGGAATGCTTTAAGACGATATCGATCATTCAAAGAAGTCTTGGTCAGCAACCCAACCGAACACCCCAATTGATGAGCTGTCCATACGGCGAATACTATCGGCCCGCCAGGTTCCTCATATTCTTCTCTGGGTGTCCTTATGATTCCAATCGACATATTTCCAAAAACAAAAATGTCGTAATCTTTCATGGTCATTCACCTTTCAGCTCAATTAGACGCTTTTCTATCTCCTTCCCTGCGATCTCTCTTGCAGAATTCGTAAAGAACCAGTTGCCCAGATTGGAAAGAATCCTATTGAACGCTTGGTCATGGGTCATCTTAAATCTCTCAGCGTCAATAAGAAGGCATTCTCTTGTATACCTCCACAACTTGTCTGCGTCTTTCACAATTTTGTCATTCAAAGAGATCGGTTCTTTCCTTGAATCGTGGCCATCGATGATGTCGATAATATCTCTGATCTTTTCTCCGTCATAATAGATCTTTTGAAGAATATCTCTTGCTATTTTCACACCTTCCACTTCATGTTGCCGGTTTAGTGCCGGCAATTTAATGACCGGTCCGAATGCCTTTAATTGGAGGTTTTCCGGAACCTCTTTCCATCCAACATCGTGGAGTATAATCGCCGGAATCACTATGTCTTGGTCTCCACCTTCTCTCTCCAATAATTGATAGGCAAAGCCCATGGAAATTTCAGTGTGGATATCATTCTTTCGAGTATTGAGATAGGGCTCTGCCGATTGCCAAATCTTAGCAAAAATTGCTTTTCTGTCACTTGAATGACTTGCCTCTTTCTCGCTTTGTTCAGTTGCTTTTTTTTCCATAAGCCGCAGACCCAATGGCATCTGCTTCTCGCAATCGTTAATATCAAATAAAAAAATGATAAAGGTTATGGTTGAAAATGGACCTGATATGATTGGATATGCTAGGCTCTTACTGAGAAAGGCCCCTTACCAAATTTGATAAGGGGCCTGTTTCAATGAGGACGATTTCTTATGTTTCACCGCTTATTGATGTCAGGAAGACTCATGATAAGGTCCATGGAGTCAGATTTCAGGATTATTTCCCCCTTATTTCATGGAGCGAGACCGTCTTCCTTTCGATAGGCAGCTCTTTGTATTTGCCACCGGAGACAAGAACGGCATCATATTTGAATTTCTTTCCTTTTACCCATTGTAGGCAGCCAGAGGGTACGACGCAAATATTGTCTTTGTTGAATTTGACGTGCCCTCCTATTGTATCCAGATCAGTTTCGGCTATGCTCTTTCGGAGTGTCTCCCTATCGAGGGCTTGAGCCCGCCTAAGGACATCGGCCAAAATTTCATAACCTGTCCAGTGCCCTGCAAGGAGTTGTGTCCACTGTTTTCCTGAGGCCTCCTCATAGGCTCCAGCAAGATCTCTTCCGCTGTAACCTCCCAGAGATGACTTGAAGGGGAAAGAAGGAAGCCAGACGGCCTCACATAAGATCCCCAAGCCCAGATCGCCGCCAAGGGCCTCCATGGCCGTGGCAAAGAGACCTGCCCTGCCGGCGGTGCAGATTTTCGGTTTAAACCCCAGCTGCTGGCACTGTCTCCATAGGGCAGCGAAATCAGGCGGCGTCGTGTTCGAATTCAGAATTTCCACGTTCTCTTTCTTCCAGCCATTTATTTGAGAGGTGTAGTCTTTGGTCCCAGGGGGGAACCTGCCAAAATCAACTATCTTATAACCGGCCGGTTCGGCTACGGCAGCGGTTCCGTGTGCCCAGGCCATTCCATCGGGGTCATTTTGTGCGCATAGACCAACAATTTTGTTGGTCTCAACCTGATCCCATGCCTGTACGAAGCTGAGAGAATAATCCATTACGCTCATGGAATCATTAAAAGACCAATGATATGGTCCGCCTGGCGTCCACATTTCAAGGGGATCCAGTGTGACCACGCATGGCATCTTGGCCCTTTCGCAGACGGCTGAGACCGGGTTCCCGGTAGCAGGCGTGCTACTGACATACATGATATCTATCTTGTCTTTTAAAATAAGCTTGGAAGCCAGTTCAGCGGCCTTTGTCGGGTTGCTCTCCGTGTCCAGCATCTTCAACTTGAGGGGCAATTTTTTCCCGAATTCTTTTATATAGATGCCTCCGTCCTTGTTGATCTCTGCCAAACCCTTATTGTCCAGCCATGGTGAGGACTCGTGAAAAAAGGACACAGGACCGGTCAAAGGAGCTGGACGACCGATGAGGATGTGGTCTTTTGTGGCTGCATGGGCCGGTTTGAGAATTTTTGGCACGCTGGATGAGATACCGACTGCAGTCGCAGCATACCCTACCTTCTTAATAAAATCCCGACGAGTAATACCCTTCTTTTTCTCTTTTTTCATATGACACCTCCTTTTTTTCCATGTGATAACCATAATCCCTCATCAAACCTTTAACAATTACAGAGTTCGTTATGGGGCTTAACCAGCTTATGGATTTAAAAGATGGGCTATAACTGGTCATACCTCATGGTTCCTCCAAAAAGTAAAGACCAGGGATCGGAAAAGTTAAGTTTTTTCACCTCCTTTCCAAAGGAATGAAACCCTGAAAAACAAAGATTCGTTTTGTTATATTCAGATAAAAGGTGCCTCAGCCTAAGTACGGTAAATCAAAGATTCTTATTATCCCGGAAAACAAAAGTTATTCAATTTATGGCCTATTTGTTAGGACAACCGGATATAATAATGCCTCTAAACCAAAAGATAGTCAAGTATTAAATCACGCTAAGCTGAGGTAATGAGCGATGAAACAGTTAATAAAGGCTGTAACCTTTCACGGGTTCATGGTTCAGAGGTTCGGATTCACAGGGGTCAGGGAATCTCTTTCTCGGAGCATCGAAAAGTGTCCCTTACACTGGATCTATTTTGGCCTTTACGTAAAAACAGCCGTTTGGATAAGCAAAAAGCCGAATTTTGATTTATTTGGGACAGTAATGAATCATAACATAAGAGAAAAAGAGAATCCCTCAGGAAAATGTGTGCGCTGTGCCCTCCGATCTCCCCAGAAACAGGCGGCCGACCTCTGGATTCTCCAGGAGTTCATCGCCGCTTCCGGCCATGGCCAGTTGGCCCGAGACCAGCACGTAGCCTATGTCAGCAAATTCAAGGCCTTTTTTAGCGTTCTGTTCGACCATGATGATGGTCTTGCCTTCGGTGTGTTGAAGGTTGTCTAAGATCTCAAAGACCATATCGACATAGCGGGGCTCGAGACCGATGGAGGGCTCGTCCACCAAAAGGACTTCCGGTTCCATGATAAGGGCCCGGGAGATCTCCAGCAGCCGCCTTTCTCCCCCCGACAGCACGCCGGCCTGCTTATTTCGTCGTTCATTCAAGCGGGGATATTTGGAAAGGACCTTGTCCGCGGCTTCCTGGGCATGACTCTGTTTGTCCATGAGAAAGCCGCCCATGAGCATATTTTCTTCAACTGTCATCCCTGGAAAGACCGATTTGTCCTGAAGGATATATGCGATGCCGGCGTCTTTGAGCTTTTGGTTAGGCTTCAGGCGGGTTATCTCCTTCCCCCGCATCCTGATGCCCCCCCCCGTGATGGTGGTAAATCCGTATATGGAGTGGAGTATGGTGGAC
>CAYRFN010000049.1:0-24684 GCA_964423495.1 uncultured Desulfobacteraceae bacterium | reverse complement strand
AAATCAACGATTCATCCTTTTGGGCAAGAATAAAACAATTTATCCCATACATTGGATTGGAAATAAACTTTTAGTTATTATATTCAACCTTCTCTATGGTATGAAACTAACTGACACCGAACCATGTTATAAACTATTTAAAAGCGATATCCTAAAATCAGTAGAAGTTGATGCCGATCGTTTCGAATATGACATAGAACTTATGTGCAAAATAGCTCGAAATGGTCATTCGGTTATTCAATTACCAATTAAATATCGTCCACGAACATATAAAGAAGGTAAGAAAATCAATTGGAAAGACGGTATTACTGCAATAACAACTATGTTTAAATATAAATTTGATTGCTTCCAAAAAAAACATAAAACCTAATCACAAAGTAAAATTGACTCCCTAATGATGAACAATTTTATTAAAACCCGCGATATCCTATCAATTAAGAAAAAATCAACTTCAGCGATAAACAAGAATAAAGTGCTTTTTATAAAGCCTCCTGACCGCTTTTTGGAAAACGAATTTGTCTACCAGCAATTAAGCTTACACTACCTTCAATCCTTTATTAAACAGTTCGATATTTCATCAGACATTCTTGTATTTTATGAATCACCAGCAGTAAGGGAAGAGAGGTCAAACGGCATTATTGAAAAACCAACGCTGAATGAACTCAACATGTTATTAATGTCAGCAGATGGAGATAGCACCGACATTCCTTTTGATAAATCTATACTTGAAAATTACGATATTGTAGGGGTGTCCGCTATGAGCCCGCAGGCTTCTGATGCATATCTTATAAGCGAAGTTATAAATAAATATTACCCCCATATTACAAAAATCATTGGAGGATCACATCCGCGATACTATCTGGATGCGGTCAAAACGCTTCCGGAAAGCCATGCCTTTGATTTTATCGTACCCCAGGACGGTTGGAAACCCATGTATCAAATTGCATCTGGCCAGGTTCGGAAAGGTACCAGGCCAACTGTGCTTGTTGATAATTTTCACAAGCTTAAGGAAATTCCGGCTCCATCTCGACCACTGCCCCTTATGAAGCTATACAATTTTGAAATTGCAGGTGTCCCAGCCTACCATACTATCACCGCTTTAGGATGCCCTTTCTCATGTAACTTTTGTGAGTCAGCCAAAGAAAAAGTTCGACGGTTTTCAAAAGACATGATTGATGAAGACCTTGAGGTCATTGCAGACGCCCACAAAGTATTAACCCACAAAAAAACAGGGGTTATGTTCTTTGATGACGTTGGCCTCATGCATCCAAAACAGGTCGAGTGGTTAGCAGGTCTCGTTAGAAAAAACCATTATACAACTTGGAGAGCATTCACACATGCCTATCTTGTTATCAAGTATAAGGAACGGTTACTGGGTCTGTTCAGAGACACGGGCGGTAAAAGGGTAGGCATGGGACTTGAAACCGGTTCACAACAGTCCCTTAATTTGGTTAACAAATGCAACGGGCAACAACAATATGTCCGAGATAACTATAAAGCTGTTAAGATTGCCAATGACCTAGGGATTGCTGTTGATGCTTTCACCATGATCTATCCGTGGGAGGATGAGCAAGACCTTCGCGACACGACTAGGATGATAGAATTTATCGCCGACAATCCTGTCAATGGTATTGATGAAAAAGGAAGGCCAATGAAAAACTATGTGGATGCCACTATTATGACACCATTTCAAGGTACCAAATTTAATGAAATGATCCGAAGAGGAATGCTATCCGGTGTCAAGATGAAGCAAGATTTTGATTTAAATTTACTCTTTTACAAAGGTATCAAGGGTGGTTCAGGATGGCCCTATCTTGAAACACGGTTGCCAAAAGAAAGATATGAAGAAGAACAAGCCTATCGAAATTCTCTGCGTCCGGAATACAGATAAAATCTATATCGTTCGTTTAACCATGAATTGTCCTCTATATGTATTGACCGGCCAGACTCCCTGCATACCGGAACTAATACCCTTAAGAGATACCGGATATCCATTCTGTTTTAAAACTCTCATCATTTTACCCTGTTTTTCTTCAACTAATTCGGAGATGATCCATAAAATATTTTTTGAAAAACATAATAACCGCATTAAATATCTTAACAAAGAAAGACTCCCAAAAGAGGTTAGATTACAGATCGTTCAAAAACTGAACATGCTTTGGAAAATTAAGAGTCTATCAAAGGGTTAGAGAAGATCATTAAAGGACAGCAAACAAGCAGAGTGGGCGAAAGAAAGAAGCCCGGGTAGTTACTGGCCGGTCAAGGAGATAGATATGAACGGTAGCCATCTTATGGTTGTTTACAAAGGTAGATGGATAAAGACAATTATTTAAAAGAATTTTGGGAAGGTAGCTTCCCGGCGTTCGTCGACCTTGACAACAGGAATCAATACTGAACGGAGGGAAAGAGCTTCCGGTCGGTGTGCGGCAGGAAAAGGGCCGCAATATATTCGTCCATGAAAGGCTGGTAATTAGAGAGCTCGATATTTGTCATAGACCTTGAAATATTAACACACTTTTCAAAGGCAATTTCAGAAAGAAGGGATATACGCGCTCCGGTCAGGGAGCTATTTCCGATAAACTGAATCTTTTCCTTAGAAATGTCCGGCAGCAGGCCAATGGAAACTGCCTTAGAGATGTTCAAAAAATTCCCAAATCCACCCGCCACGTAGAAAGTATCTATCTGGTCGAATGAAAGATCAATATAATCCACCAGTGACTTGATGGCGGCAAAGACCGCACCCTTGGATTTCATGAGGTTATCGATATCAGATTCGGTTATAACTACAGGCTCTCCCGTTTCCGTCTCTTCACCTAAAGCGATGGTGTACTGTGGGATATCGTCTTTAACAGTCAATCGCTCGTCCTTTAGTCTGCGACGGAATTTGCCATTTGCCCTGATAATCCCGTTCCTTACCAGTTCATAGATGCAATCGATCAACCCGGAGCCACATATTCCCCGCGCAGGTGCTTGTCCAATGGTTTCATAGACAACCTTTCCTTCGGATATTTCTATTTTTTCAATAGCCCCTTTTATGGCGCGCATGCCACACCTTGTACCGCCGCCCTCAAAGGCTGGCCCTGCGGAAGCAGAACAACAGACAAGCCATTCACTGTTTCCAATGGCTATCTCGCCGTTAGTCCCAATATCGATGAGACCTTTCACTTCCGGGTGGTCAGCAATCCCGCATGACATAACGCCAGCGACAATATCGCCACCCACATAGGAGGCGACACTTGGAATCGTTTCCAGAATCCCATGGAGGTTAATGTTTATGCCAATATCCCTGGCTAGGATCTGAGGGTATTTATCGGCTGTCGGCACATAGGGGTCAAGGCGAATTGCACAGGGGGTAAGCCCGAGCAGGAAATGACTCATGGCAGTATTGCCCGCAGCCACAACGGCATTTATATCTTCCCTGGATATCTTCTGCCCGTCTACCAGCTTGTCAATGAGTTGGTTTATATTCTTTATTATAGCCTCGTGCAAGGGATCGAGCCCATCCTTGCCGCAAGCATAGATTATCCTGGATATGACGTCTTCGCCATAGCTTGCCTGATGATTATGGGAGCCTTCCCCAGCAAGGACAGTCATCGAATTAATATCAACGAGTTGCGCAACGACGGTAGTTGTGCCCACATCTATTGCAACACCGTAATTTCGAGTCCTGGTATCTAAGGGTTCAATCCTCTGGATTCGATAACGATCCTTGTCCTTTGCCACGGTCACCGTCACTTTCCAATCATTGTCACGGAGTTTTTCGGAAAGGCCTTTTAGGCATTCCAGCGGAATGTCGAACGTATGCAATCCTATCTTACGCCTCAACTCTCTGGAAACCCGTTCGATATCGGCGATATTGTCCTGAAGCGTAGGTGGCGGCAATTCAAGAAATATTTTTCTTACCAGCGGGTTGTCATCTTCGGACTGAGAAAACTTTTTCACTTCTCCAGTCATAATTTTGGCATCCTCCATTCTGGACTCGGGTGGAATAGTAATTTCCAGGTCGGAATGGACTTCTGTCTGGCAGGCAAGCAAGTATCCTGATCCTATCTTCTCATCAGAAAAAAATCCTTTGGCGTGTTCTTCAGCCTCGGCCTTTCCTGAAGTTACCTGTACTTTACAGCCACCGCATACTCCTTCGCCACCACAGAAATTATTGATAAACACTTCGGCATCCTGTGCAGCTTCGGCGATCTTGGTGCCTTCTTCAACTTCCGTCGACTTTTCATCGGGTAAGAATGTGACAGTGTATTTTTTCATAAACTGATTCTCGCCTGCCTTTCTACATTGAAAAAAGGCTTTTATCTCAATGATTGACTATTCTAAATTAGCAACTACATATAGCATTATATGCTGAAATGTGAAACAGACTTTTTAGTGACTGACGAACTCTCTAAATAGTCATTTTCCAACAGTAAAACCTGTGGGCTTGATTCTTTTAATAAGATGAAAGAAAATAATCTTGTTAAAAATATAAATCGCAAACCATGAAGCTAAGCAAAGCACAAACAATAGAATTAACAATCGACAAAATGGCCTATGGCGGTTACGGAATAGGCCGATTAAATGGCTTTACAATCTTTGTTCGAGATACGGTTTCCGGAGACAGAATAACAGCCAAGATTTACAAAAAAAAGAAGGATTATGCTAAAGCAGTCCTGATAGAGTTATTAGAATCTTCACCTGACCGAGTTGAAGCCCAATGCCCTTATAGCCCCTATTGCGGGGGTTGCCAATGGCAACATGTACGCTATGAGAAACAACTGGACTATAAAAAGGCGCTGGTTAAAGAATCCATGGAACACATTGGGGGGTTGAAAAATACAATTGTTCGCGATGTGGCACCTTCCGAAAAAAAATTTGCTTACCGAAACAAGATGGAATTCTCCTTTTCCAACCGACGCTGGTTTCTCCCCCACGAAATGGATCAGCATGATACAGAAGGTGGTTTCGCTCTGGGACTTCATGTGTCCGAAAACTATCATAAAATCATTGATATAGAATCCTGTCTACTTCAACAGAAAAGAGGCGACCAGATCCTTCTTGAGGTAAAAGAATATGTAAAGCACTCTGGAATACCAACATATAACTCTAAAACTCAAAATGGCTTATGGCGATTCTTAGTTATCCGCTATTCAACAGCATTTGATGAATGGATGGTCAATGTGGTGACATCAGAAGAAAGCCAGAAAGTATTAGGGCCGCTTTCTGATATTTTATGCCGTCGAATCGGCAGAATCAAAACAGTAATAAATAACATCAACCGGAGAAAGGCTTCCATCGCCATCGGTGAAACTGAAATCATTCTTGCAGGGGAGGGATTTATCGAGGACAAGATAGGCCCTTATACATTCCACATCTCGGCAAACTCATTTTTCCAGCCCAACACAATGGGGGCTCAAAAATTGTATCAGAAGGTAGTTGACTATGCTGAACTTAACGAGAGCGACAGGGTCCTTGATCTATTCAGCGGCACGGGCACCATTCCTATCATTTTGGCAGACAAGGTTCGATCCGTCACCGGCATAGAAATCAACAGGAGCGCAACTCTGGATGCCCAAAGAAATTGTAAAAGAAACGCTATTGATAACTGCCATTTTATTTGTGGCGATATTCGGGAAAAGCTTTCCACAATAAACGATGAGCCTGATGTCCTAATCATAGACCCTCCACGGGCAGGGATGCACAAGGATATATTAGCTCAGGTTCTGGCATTATTACCGAAGAAGATAATTTACATATCATGCAACCCAGCAACTATGGCAAGGGATATCGGCCAAATGACAAATTATTATGAATTAGTTGAGATTCAACCCATTGACATGTTTCCTCATACCTATCATATTGAAGCCGTTGCCAAATTATGTCTTAAAAAAAATAAATGAAGAAGGGTTATAAAAAAAGGATTGACAGGATTTTTAAAGGAGTTATGATAACCAAAATAAAACTGGTTCTGAAAAGGGGTCGCCTTTTTTATATGAGAGAAACTGGCGTCTCGCTCAGGAACCAAATAAGCTTAAAGAAAAGGGGGTGTTTATTCTGTCCGGAAGTAATTCGTGTCGGTTGTTTGTCAAAAGGCCTTACATTTCCATAGGCCATCATACCCCTTAGATTTTTTTGAGTGCTTTCAAAACTTCAAAAGAGTTAAAAATGTGAAATCAAATACTCGTCACAGTAGCAGGCTAATATTATAGTTTTTTATAAATATCCCTGTTTTTGAAGGGCTGGAAAAAGCATCTCACCATCACAATCGAGGTGCTTTTTTTCTTATATCGAGGTAGATAAAACATGAAAGTTATTGTCCGAAACAATCAAATTGAAAAAGCAATTAAGGATCTAAAAAGAAAGTTAACTAAGGAAGGCTTCTTTTCCGAGATTAAGGAAAGGCGCTTCTATGACAAGCCAAGCATTGCCAAGAAAAAAAAACAGGCCAAGGCAGCGAAAAGGCGCCGTAAAAGGATGAGAAGGGTATAATCTCTCATAAGACACTCAACTATCTTTTGAACATACTTTTTAAAAAGAGGCTTTAGTCCCTCCAAATTTTACAAGAATAGCTTATTAGCAGACCCCTTTTATATGGTTTTTCACTTGACAAAAAAGGGGTGAGCGGGTAAATACGCAAAAATCGTTGGGCCCTTGCTAACCAACCTTATAAGGCAACACATAAGAGACTTAACCATATGAAAAACCAAACAAGCTCCTCTCGAAAGTCTTCAAAAGGCGGATTGATGTCTCTTATTAATCGTTTCATAATGTTTGAGAAGGGTTCCACGTTTTTACCTCCATTTTCATTCGGTGTATGGATCTTTTTTCTCGCAGGTATTATTGGATCTTTGGTATTGGGATGGATCATTTTTCCTTTTTTATTATATTCAAAGCAGCCTCAACCCATGAATTTTAATCATGCCCTTCATCTTAATCCAGAAAAAGTGGACGGGATTGAGGGAGATACTAAAACCGAGAGGTGCATTTTTTGCCATGCATTTCGTGATGATGGTACCTTTGTTGGCATACCGAAGCTCGCAAAATGCATGGAATGTCACGATGATCCCGGATCACCCCTGGGAGAAACACAAGAAGAGAAAAATTTCTTGATGAAATATATCGCTAACGAAAATGAGATTCCATGGCTTTCCTATTCAGAACAGCCAGATTGTGTATATTTTTCCCATATTGCCCATGTAAAAATGTCTGAAATGGATTGCCAAGTCTGTCACGGAGATCACGGCAATACGGAAAAACTGCCGGTATTCAAGTCTAACAGGTTAACCGGATATAGCATCAACATATGGGGAAGGAATATCGCTGGGTATAAAACAAACACCTGGGACCGCATGAAAATGGATGACTGTGCCGAGTGTCATAGCAAGAACGGACGCGAGGAAAATAACGCCTGTTTTGTGTGTCATAAATAATGGGAAAATCGCTATGGAAATAAATAGAAGACATTTTATCGCGTTGCTCGTCGGCGGAGCAGCGGGTACTACCATATCCCCACTTCCATGGAAGCTCACGGACGATATCGCAATATGGTCACAAAATTGGCCCTGGGTGCCGGTCCCGCCTAAAGGAGAATTTACCATTGTCAAGACCGTCTGCAACCTTTGTCCGGGCGGTTGTGGTATCGAAGTAAGAAAGGTGGATACGCGGGCGATAAAGATTGAAGGCCGCACTGATTACCCCGTCAATCCTGGCGGTATTTGCCCTTTAGGGATGGCTGGTCTGCAGTTGCTTTACGATGAAACCATTCGATACAAAAGCCCGATGAAACGAGTTGGCCCAAGGGGTGCAGGAAAATTCATAACCATTACTTGGGATGAGGCCATTGAATTACTGGCAGCTCGGATCTCCACCTTACGTAAACAGGGCAAACCCGAAACCCTCGCAGCAGTCGATGGAAGCCAAGCCAGGTCAACAATGGCCGTGATGATTGAACGGCTACTTAGGGCTATTGGAAGTCCCAATTACATAAGAATTCCCTCTGCTGAAGACACCTATGGAATCGCAACCACCCTCATGCAGGGGACTGATGGACCCATGGCCTTTGACCTTGAAAATGCCGATTACATATTAAGCTTTGGTTGCGGTCTCCTCGAAGGATGGGGAGCCCCCGGCCGGGTAAGCAATGTCTGGGGTCTATGGCATGAAAATCCTCCTGGGAAAAAAGTCAAGGTTGTTCAGATTGAATCAATGGCATCTAATACCGCATCCAAGGCAGATCAATGGATTCCGCCAAGACCTGGGACTGAAACTGCATTGGCCTTGGGGCTTGGCCACATAATTATCAAAGAACACCTATATGATTCCCAATTTGTGAATGACCATTCCTTCGGTTTTAATGACTGGAGCTCGGCAGATGGGAAGGATCATATTGGTTTTAAGACCATGGTCCTGAACAATTATTCTCCCGATCAAGTAGCTCAAATCACAGGGCTTAACCCGAAAGACATCATTTCCTTAGGCAGAGATTTTGCCACTGCAAAAGCACCCATCGCTATTTGTGGTAAAGGAAAAGGCACATTAAACGGGAGCCTATTTGAATTCATGGCCGTACACAGCCTCAACGCCCTCGTTGGAAACATAAATAGGCCAGGTGGAGTTATCGTACATAATCCAGTCCCCTTAAGTCATCTCCCTGAAATTGAAACAGATTCAATCGCCAGGGAAGGCCTTAAAACGCAGCGGATCGACCAGGCAAAGAGTATCAACTATCCTTTTAGCAATAGCTTAATTAACAACCTGACGGATGCCATCAATAAAAGCTCCAAATCACCTATTAATACCCTCCTCTTGTTCTCTGCTAACCCGGTCTACAACCTGCCTGATGGTGGCAATTTCAAGAATTCCTTAAAGAAAGTTCCTTTTATTGTAAGCTTTTCGCCGTTTCAGGATGAAACCTCTTATTTGGCTGATCTCATATTACCGGACCATACCTATCTTGAAAAGATGGATGACATCGTTTGGCCTACAGGCCTTCAGTATCCCCTGTATGGGTTATCTAAGCCAGTTGTGGATCCTATTTATTATACCAGGAACACTGGAGATGTCATTATCCAGGTTGCAAAACGAGTTGGTCAATATGTGGGATCTGCCTTCCCTTGGAAAAACTATGAGGAGGTCCTCAAGACAAGAGCTAAAGGTCTTTTTGATTCTGAGGGAGGCCTTGTTAATTACGATGGTTCCGAGCCAGTATGGAGACAACAAAAAGTAGGAAGAGGACTAAGGCCGGACTACAGATCTTTCAAAGAGATGTGGGAAAAATTAAAGGCAGGCGGTCTATGGTATCGGCCAGCACATGCCTATAAGCGGGATACGCTGTTTAAGACACCTACCGGAAAGTTTGAATTTTATAGTACCCAAATTGAGCGGGCTGTTCATAACTATTCAAGTAAGGTTACCGTGGAAACGGCACTAAAAGATATGGGGTTGGGTAAAATGAGAGATGAGGCATTCATGCCCCACTACGAAGCGGGTACGTCTGATATAGACCGCTCGGCATATCCACTTATAATGCTTCCATACGAAATGATCAACCTGGCCAGCTCCTGGGTGCCAAACCCACCTTTCTTATTTAAGACCCTTTTTGATAATGAGCTCTTAAAAAATGAATCCTTTGCTGTAATTCACCCCAAGACAGCGGCCAAATATGACGTGAAACAGGGCAATCAAGTTGTAATCGAATCGCCCATGGGAAAACTCAAAGTGCGCATAAACCTCTATGAAGGGGCAATGCCTGGCATTGTATATCTGCCATTGGGTTTAGGACATTCAGCCTATGATGAATTTATTAAGGGAAAAGGTGTCAACCCAAATGACATTATTCATGCAGGTAAAGATCCCTTGAGCGGTTATCCGGTCTGGTGGGAGACGCCTGTAAAATTTACTAAGGTTTAGGTGAGGTAGGTAATGAAAAAAGATCGTGACCAAGGTAAGCATAGATATGGCATGGTCATCAATCTGGATAAATGCATCGGGTGCGGAACCTGTATGATCTCCTGTGCAGCAGAAAACAACGTAACTGTCAGGGACGACGAATCGGACAAGCAACGTAGTATCACCTGGATGCAGTTATACAAGATAAATAACGAAAAAGAATTCCCACACACCGAAGTCAGCTACTTTCCCAGGCCCTGCATGCATTGTGATAATAACCCTCCCTGCGTTTCCGTCTGTGTAGCAACTGCCACGAAATTGGACTTTAATACTGGAATTGTGAGCCAGATCTACACCCGCTGTATAGGATGCAGATATTGCCAGGCAGCCTGCCCATATGACGCCAGGTATTTCAACTGGTGGGATGCTTATTTTCCAAAGGGAAAAGGGCTTGAACGCTATTTATCTCCGGAGGTTTCACCCCGGACGAGGGGGGTGGTGGAAAAATGTACATTTTGCCATCACCGGTTAATGAAGGCAAAGAGCCAGGCATATGCAGAAGGCCGAAGAGAAATCCAAGAACACGAATACATCACTGCCTGCTCCGAGGCATGTCCGACCCAGGCCATCACCTTTGGGGACCTAAATAACCCAGAGCATAAAGTCTCTAAACTTATAAAACACCCCTTTGCCTTCAGGCTGTTAGAGCGAATCGGTACAGAGCCAAAGGTATATTACTTGTCCAGCAGGGATTGGGTGAGGAAATTAGCCGATAATTTTATGCCCGGAGAATATAAACCTATAGTAAACAAGAAATGGATGGATAAAGAATGGTCCACCAAACCAGGTCGTGATGAATCTTGATTTTGGCTTGAAAGCCTAAATAAGCTTCTCAAATCCCAGGAGGATTAATATATGGATTCGGCGTTACTACCGAAAGGCACCGATAGATGCTCTGCAAAGGTTTTTTTCCTTTGGACAGTGCCATGGATTTGCCTCTTGGTATGGGGCGGGATAGCTGTCTTTCTCTGCCTTTATAAAGGACTTAATCAGACCAATATGAGCAATGTTTTTGCCTTTGCCCTATGGATTGTATTCGATCTTGCAGTAATAGCTCTCGGCGCCGGGGCATTTTTCACCGGATTTCTTACCTATATTATTGGAAAACAAGATCTGAAGAATATAATCAATGCCGCAGTAATTATCGGATTTATCTGCTATTCAGCTGCCGTGGCAATGATAATCATTGACATTGGCCAGCCTATTAGAGGGTGGTTTATATTTTGGCATGCCAATATTCACTCCATGTTGGTCGAGGTGTCCTTCTGCATTACATGTTACTTGATAGTCTTGGCGATCGAGTTCGTGCCTATTATCCTGAATAATAGAAAATTAGGTGAAATCCGAGAGCTTCGCCTCTTTGGGCACAACCTCCACTATATCATGGCCCTTTTTGCTGCAACAGGAGTTTTCCTCTCGTTTTTCCATCAAGGGTCCCTGGGTGGAATGTTTGGAGTCATGTATGCTCGACCCTTTGCTGCCAGAGGAGGTTTTTATATCTGGCCATGGACCTTTTTCCTTTTTATACTATCCTCTATCGCAGCAGGCCCTTGTTTTACCTTATTGTGTACCAAACTTGCAGAAAAGATCACTCGAAAAAAGCTTGTTCCCGATAGTGCCGTACTTCTACTTGCAAAGATTTCCGCATGGCTATTATCCATATATATGGTCTTGAAGATAGCCGATACTCTTGGTTGGATCCAGGGTATAGTTCCCAGGGCCGGTTTGACTTTCATGGATTTTTACAAACATGGACCATACGGAGTTTGGATGGTTGTTGCCGAGATCATTGTCTTTGGTATTGTGCCTGCCATCATCCTTATGGTTCCGAAGGCCAGAGAAAATGGGAAGTGGCTGATCACAGCATGTCTGATGACTTGTATAGGTATTGTTCTAAATCGTTTTGCATTTGTTGTGGTGACTCTCGCAATACCGGTAATGCCCTTTGATAGATTCTGGAGCTATCTGCCCACATGGCAGGAATGGGGCATTGCATCGGCGGTCATAGGATATGGATTCTTATTATTTTCTGCTGCATACAGATATCTACCAGTATTCCCTAAAGAAAGCGAGCTGAATCCTGTGACCGAATAGGTAACCCCCTATATATGAGGAGAGATTAAATGACGCCGTTTTCTTTTGAATGGCAATGGAATCATGAGTATGCTATTTTCTTTGGTCTTTTGTATATCGCATTGACAGTTATCGGATGCGGGCTAATTTATTGCCTTGTAAAGACCTGGTTAAACCTTTCTGCTCCTGAAGAACCAGATGTTGCTCCCCCCGAGATATCATACCGATCAAGGTATTCGCAATATTGAACTAAATCCATATCACTGTATCCTGCCTCCAGTATTCATTGTCCTTAGAAGGGTAATCAACATTATAGTGAAGCCCTCTGCTTTCTTTTCTAAGCAGTGCACAGGTTATGATAAGTTCAGCGACCAGGGCAATGTTTCTGAGTTCAAGGAGATCTCGAGTTACGACAAAATCCCAGTAATATTCCTTGATCTCTTCCTGAATGGTTTCAACTCTTCTCTTTGCCCGTGCAAGGCGTTTATTGCTTCTTACAATTCCCACATAGTTCCACATAAATTTTCTAATCTCATCCCAATTGTGTGAAACAACAACGAGATCCTCGCTGTCAGTGGCGCTCCCGGGATCCCATTGGGGGGCCTTGGGCAATGGTTGATGCCTCTTCTCCTCTAAATCCTTCATTGATTTTAAAGCAGCACGTCTTGCAAATACAAGGGCCTCAAGGAGTGAGTTGCTTGCCAAACGGTTTGCACCATGCAATCCAGTGCAGGCCACCTCACCAATTGCGTATAGATTATCTATATTTGTAAGGCCGTGATCATCTGTCAAAAGACCACCGCATATATAATGGGCAGCAGGGACCACTGGTATTGGCTCCTTTGTAATATCAATCTGAAACTCGAGGCATGTCTCATATATGTGAGGGAATCTTTCTTGAACAAATTGCGCTGGCCTGTTACTGATGTCTAAATAGACACATTCATCTCCACTCTTCTTTAATTCCATGTCAATTGACCTGGCCACAATATCTCTCAATGCTAGTTCCTTTTGGGGATGATATTTCTCCATAAAACGGTTTCCCCTTTTGTCTATAAGAATACCGCCTTCTCCCCTTACTGCCTCAGAGATCAGAAAACTCTTGGCTAATGGGTGATAGAGGCAGGTAGGGTGAAACTGTACAAATTCCATATCTGCAACTTTTACGCCT
This sequence comes from uncultured Desulfobacteraceae bacterium, assembly GCA_964423495.1. Classification (GTDB taxonomy): domain Bacteria; phylum Desulfobacterota; class DSM-4660; order Desulfatiglandales; family Desulfatiglandaceae; genus CAYRFN01. The sequence continues at coordinate 11,507 of CAYRFN010000049.1, read as the reverse complement.
GCCCGGTAACCGGTCGCTACCCCATCCCCCGTAGCGATATCAGGATTGCTTGTATACAGGTACACCTTCCCTGCCCCACCAGTGGCCAATACCGTAATCTTAGCCAAAAAAGTGATAATTCTGGATTGGTTCACATCAAGCACATATGCACCCCAACAGGTCTCTCTTGTTTCACTCGTTATAATACCCCTCTTGATCATCTTAGATTTGGTTATGAGATCAATAGCCATATGATTCTCATATATCTTTATGTTCTCATTTTCTTCAGCCCTCTCAAGCAGGGCACGTTCCACTTCCCGGCCTGTCAGGTCTTTTGTGTGAACGATACGTCGATTGGAATGGCCCGCCTCCCTTCCCAAATCAAGGCTTTCTTTATCTTTGGTCTTGCGGGAAAAATTGACACCCATTGATATAAGCTTTTGAATCATTGTCGGGCCCTCACGGACAACCAATCTCACTATATCCTCGTGGCATAGACCATCTCCTGATTCAATAGTATCCTTTATGTGAAACTCAAATCTATCCTCCGGATCAAATACAGAGGCAATGCCGCCCTGAGCATAGTTGGTTGACCCATCCATCTTGGCCTTTTTTGTCACAATAGTTACGGTGCTTGATTTTGCTGCTTCCAAAGCAAAGCTCAGTCCGGCAATGCCGGTGCCAATGACCAGATAATCACTTGATCTCCATATATCCATATCCCTCAAAACTTGATTTTTCGTAATACTTTATGAAAAAATTAAAAGCTAATCACATATTTTCAAAAATATAAACTCTTACGTTTTTGCCTTAGGTTTCTTTTGTAATTGACAAAAAACTGCTTGATTGCTTAGATTCCCTTAATTAAATATTGTTTCTCATACTACAAACAAATGAACCTTGCCAATAATATATCAGTAATAATTTTCGATTGTGATGGTGTCATGTTTGATTCCCGTCAGGCCAACATAAATTTTTACAACCACATCCTCTCTCATTTCAATCTTCCTCCAATGAAAGAAAAGGACATCGTATTTGTTCATATGCATACGGCCGACGAATCTGTACAACATATCCTTCGGGGAACCCCTTATGCCGCCCAGGCCCAGGAGTATAGAATGAAGATGGATTATGCCCCTTTCATAAAAGATATGATTATTGAGCCGGGGTTGAAAAAATTGCTTGAGTACCTAAAGCCCAGACTTGGCCTGGCCATAGCCACAAATAGGAGCAATACCATCGGGAAGGTCCTTGAATGGAACGGCCTCAAAGAATATTTTGATATTGTAGTCTCTTCACTGGATGTAAAAAGCCCCAAACCCCATCCGGAGCCTCTTTTAAAGATACTTGAATTTTTTAATATTAGTCCAGATAAATCTTTATATGTGGGCGATTCCCTTATTGACTATGAAACTGCCCGGGCAGCAGACGTCAGTTTTGTTTCTTACAAAAACAAGAACCTAAAAGCCGACTTTCATGTGGATCACTTGGTAGATATTATAAAATTTTTTAAGTACACCCAAAAATAAATACATAAACCTCAATCATAGCTTAAGAATGATACAAAATCGGTTAAGGGGCGGCGAAGGTGACAAGAACCGCCTGAGAAACATTGTTGGAAGTAGCAGTCACAGTAGCTATGCCCGGTGCTATCCCCGCAATCAAAGATACCGTCACTACACCAGTATCGTCGGATGTCCATCCAGATTCGGTTGTACCCCCTGGAAAACTACCAAGGTTTGTAGTAAATGTTACAAAGGTTCCAACGGAGACCGAATTACCAGCGCTATCTAATAACGTTGCGGTTATTACAGAGGAACTGAAACCATCTGGTGGGATGCTGGTCGGATTGGCCGTAAGCGTAATCGATGCGGTCCCGCCGCCTGAACCAGCATCAGTAATAGACACTTTAATCAATTGAGTAACACCGCTGGACGTACAAATTATCGTTGCGATGCCAGGAGTGGTCCCAGCAATTAGAGAGACCGTTACTGTGCCGCCACTACCTGTCCATCCTGTAAAGCTTGTAATACCTCCCGGAAAGCTGCCAAGATCTGTAGTAAACGTTACAGAGGTCCCAACTGGGACAATACTACCAGAATTGTCGTATATTGTTGCGGTTATTGTCGTAGAACTGAAACCATCCGCAGGGATACTGGTAGAGCCGACAGTAAGTGTGATCGAGGCACCCAATTCATCCAACTCCCCTGCGCAAGAGACAAGGAGTGAAAAAATCCAGATTATAAAAATAGATATAGAACCATATCGGAGAAGTCCTACCTTCATAATTATTGCAAACTCCTTTACTTAATATTAATAGTATAAAAGTCCATCTATATCTTCGCTGCCTGAACTAAGTCCTTCGATTCATAAATTCGATGACGAATTCATTCACTCAGGACTTAGTGCTGAGTGAGCCCTTCGGTCTGAGTTCAAGGTCGAAGACAATTTCGACGTATTAGATAGTCAAAACACATCACCGTATTTGCGAATCGAAGCACTAAGTCATCTTTTGGATTGCACACCAGATAATTGATGTCTCCGGAGTAACTCTTTGGCCTCATTTCCAAAGCGTCCTCTTGGATCAATCTCAATAGTTCGCTCCAGTTCCTTTACTGCCTCGTTGTTTCGACCAAGCCTTAGATAACATTTTCCCAGACTTAGATGTGCGGCCGAGTATTCTGAATAATAAGATATCGCTTTTTTATAGGCATTAATGGCTGCATTTAATCTGTTTATGGCCTCATAAGCAAGCCCCAAATTACAATAACAGACGCTGTAAGATGGTGATATTTTTAATGCTTGTTGATAGCTGTCTATGGCTTTTTGATATTCTCCCTTGTTGTAGTAAGCAAGCCCCAGGTTATTATAAGCAAAATGTGGTGTGCTGTATGTAATATTACCTATTGCCTTCTTGAAATAGACTATGGACAGGTCCCATTTCCCAGTCAAAAGATAAAGAGTGCCCATGTTGTTTTGGGCATCAGGAAACTCAGGTTTCAGCATAAGGGCTTTTTTAAAATGAACGAGGGATTCTCCATATACACCAAGGTCTTTATATGCCTGTGCGAGTTCGTGCTGTATGTCAGCATTCTCAGGGTCTATTTTCTCCGCCTCTATGAGCTCTCTCACACCAGCATTTAGGTTACCATTTCTAATATATGCGAGCCCCAGGTCCGCCTTCGCCCTTGCCTTTTTCTTTAGTAGGTCTTTGTTACCCGCACAACCTGCACAGATGGCCAAAAGGCAAACGAATAAGAAGGCCGCTTTTGATTTCATCATACCAATTCGGTGACCCTTATATTTTTTTAGAGGTTTTGATAACCGTAGGCATTAGGAATATCAACAACTCTGTTTTTTCAATGGTCTTGATTTGGGCCTTAAATAACCAGCCTAAGATAGGGATGTCTTTTAACCATGGAATTCCTGACTCGCCACTGGAGCTATCCTCCTTAAATATACCGCCAATAACAACTGTTTCCCCACTCCTGATCATCAAATTTGTCTCAATGGACTTTTCCGTTTTTCCACTCAGGTCCGTTTTTACTTTATCATCAGTGACCTGGACCTTCATTGAGACATAATTATTAAAACTGACCGTTGGTGTTACGGTCAATGACAAAGTCGCGGGCAACTCTTTAACATCCAACCCTTCAGCAGTTGCGATCTCCTTGTATATAATATCACCCCGGCTGATAACTGCCTTCTCACCATTACTGGCTATTACTTTTGGCGCAGATATAATTTTTACCTTCCCTTCGCCCTCTGCAAGGGCAAGGGAAGCATCCAGGGCAAAAGCTCCTAATGCGTTACTGGTCAGGCTGGCAAGATTGAGACCAATATTCGCAGCCCAACCTTCCGGTCCGTTCGTGCTGAAACTGCCCCCATACCTTTCTTCGCCACGTGCTGATGGCCAGTTGTCTCCAGGTTCCGGGTCAGTTATTTTATATATGTCCCATAGGGGTTTTCCCTCCCAAGGCACTGAGCGAGTATTCCTGCGTTGTCCCACAATACCTGGACGCATAGGCAGCCCTGTTACAGGATCCTTTTCCAGAGAGGCCCACTGAACACCTAACTCGCGGCTAAATTCGGTTTTCGCATCAACGATCCTGGCCTCAATCATGATCTGTTTTACTGGGGTATCGAATCGAGCAACTATTTTCCTTGATTCTTCAATATTGGAGGCAATATCTTTCACAATAATTGTGTTTGTGCGTGAATCAACACTTATACTGCCTCGCTCGCTCAAGGTGATATGGTTTTTACAGTCTTCGGCCTTCGCAAAATCGAGAGGAAAATATTCAATAACCAGGGGCTCTAATTCCTTAGCCTCCTTCTGCTCCGCCAGTTTCCTTTTTCTTTGAGCTCCGCTCTCTTCCTCAATCTTTGCGAATCTTTCTCTGGTCGTAATCCAGATGACATTTTCTTCGCGTCTCATGATCAAATCATTATTGGCCAAGACCAAATCTAAGGCTTGGTCCCAGGGCACATTCTTTAACCTCATAGAAACCGTTCCTTTGACCTCTGGGCCCCAGATAATATTTAGGTTGCTTACCTCTCCGATCAACCTCAGGATATTCGTCACATCTGCTTTCACAAAGTCCATGGTCATTGGCGTGCCTGTATATTTCTTTCCTTCAAATAAAGGTATTCCTGTTTTTTCGTAAATCGTAGCCGTCTGATCCACGGCACCATTTTTTAAAGAGGGTTTCTTTGGTTCCACTACTTTCGATGGGGTGACCTTCTTTTCTGTAGGCTTGACGGATGTTGGGTCGAAATCTACGTAGATCTCACTATCAGTATTATCCACATGAAAAGGCACCATTTCTTTCAAGGATATAAAAAGGGAAAGCCTCTTATTTACAGAAGAAAAAGACGATTTTACTCGATCTACAGCTCCCCCAAAATGAGATGAATCAATCCGACTTTGAAGCACCGGCGTAACTGTTACTTCTTCAACTGCCAAAACTATAGTCTTGGCATCTTTTCGCTTTAGACCATAGCGAGGCTTTTTTTCTGCTGTAACAGTAAGTCGGGATTTGCCACCTTCCAAAACAGCAAAGTCAAAACCTATAATCTTATTTATAATCATCGTCTTATCTGGATCTTGCTTGGCTTCCTTGGAATCCCCGGTCTTTGGCAAATCCTCGGATATTTTTAGTTCCTCTCGTTGGGCTGTCTCGGCTGCACCGGTTTTTGGCATAAGTTTAAGGCTAATTATATTGCCCTTTTCTTCAACTTTATAATCAACTACCCCAGCCAGACCCACGACCACTCTCGTAGTCATAACCTGGCTCTTACCCTTGTCCATTTCAATATCTTTCACATTCTTATCATTCACAGAAATAGTCTGTGGAAGTTCACTCCCCGGGATTCCCTGAATATCAAGGATTATCCTTGGTGGATCAACTAAAATAAAGGCAGAATACTGGGTAGATCTGCTATTAACAATATCTACAACGGTCACCCTATCTCCTGAAGAGTGGACCTTTATAGCTTCGATATTAGCAGGCCCATACTTTTCGGAAGGCCGTGGAGTCACACTACTTGCAGTGCAGGCAATTTGGATAATGGCCAGTATTGCCAAACATATTCTTGAGAACAACAGGGGCTTTTTGTTCATGCTTTTTTGCATTACCTAATGTTTGCCCAAAGTAAACCCGCTACTGTAATAAAGGCAATTTCTTTGATATTTCTTTTAATTTTACTTGACCTTTTACGTCCATATACTTTTCGTGTACTATTATCTCTCCGTCATTTATCTGATGCACTACACCGCCATTTGTTCCAATTGGAGTTCCTTTTGTTATCACATACCCAATACCTTTTGCATCACGGACCATGGCCCAGTTACCCTTTGGGCTGATAATGATGGCGGTCAAATTCAGTTGAGAAAGATCCAGTGTTTCAAGGTAGGTTTTCGGTTTTTTCTTCGTCTTCTCTTTTATGACTTTGCGTTCGATAAGAAAAGACCTAAAGGGATCGGTCTTGCCCACCGGATTATAGACATAGCCTTTCACTAATTGATTCTCAGGCTTTATTAAAGAATCATGGATTTTTTGATCTTTAATGACTTCTTTTTTACCTCTTGGTCCTTTATATATTACCTCCAGAGTAGCAGATGCTACCGTGAAATAAAAAAGCATATAAATCAACGAAAAAAATAAAACAGCACCTGAATATCTCGCTATTTTCCTATTATTTTTTCTTGCTTTTTTCAGCTTTCTCATCAGATTTCACTTTAAACCGGAATGTCACTGCTTCACATTTTGTAATCAGATTAGTTGAATATGTACTTATTGGACGCATGGAAACATCTGATATGTTTACAATTCGATCCATTTGGCCCACTTTATCAAAGAAAAGAGCAATATCATGATATTTACCACTGATTTCCATAGAGACAGGGATTTCAACAAAAAAATCCTTGGTTCTCTCCTCCTTTAGTTTAAAAAGGAGAAATTCAATATTGGAATCTTTCTCCAGATGAGTGATACTCCTCAAAAGTCCGGGTATCTCCCTTTGATCAGGCAATAGCTTAAGTAGCTGATTAAACTGGGCATCAAGCTGGGCCTGCTCCGCTTCATGCCTCGCCAAATTCTTTTTCCTTGCAGAGGCAACATTTATTCTCTGTTCAAACCCTGCAATCTCCTCTGTAATTCGGGAAATCTCAGCAGTTTTTGGAATATACACAATCCATATAAAAAGACCTACCAAAACCAGTAGGGTTCCCACAAAGATCAAGATCCTACGATTCATCGGTATTCCTTCAACTTTTTCAAAAAAAGAGGTCCCTGGCATTGCGTTCCACGCTTCCTTAACTGGTCTTATTCTCGACTTTCTTGTTCCCATCCTTGGATTTTTGTTTATAAGAGTATGTCTTACAAGTTAATTCAAAATCCGTGACATTCATATTATATTCAGGCAACTTTCTCAGTTTTGTACTCTTAAGATCCACAGAAACTATATGCTGTGAATCTTTTAAGTTTGTCATAAAAAGGGCGACAGTATCATTATCCATTGCTGAACCCATAAGGGTCAAGATGCCTCCTTTTTCTTCAAGAGATATCAACCACAACTTGTTCTTTGGAACCGCCAAAGCGATTTCGTCAAGCAAACGAACCGGTCCTATTTTGCTTTTTTCAAGTGATTCAATTACCTCCAATTTGGTACGGATTTCATTAATATTATTTTTCAATTTAACTATCTTCCTGTTGATTGCAACGTAATTTTCAAGCTCTGTCTTTTTTTTGTCCCTGTCAGCCTCCAAAACCGATAGCTTTTGATTAGAGTGTAGGAAAAAGAATCCCATTACTGAAACAAATAAGGCCACCGATAGAAAATATATATTGACTTGTCTCCTTATATTTTCTTTCCTTCTTTCAGCCCTAAATGGTAGCAGATTGATTCTTATCATTTGTCACCAATACTTCTCAAGGCCAGGCCCACGGCAACTCCACTTTGTGGGGCAATATGCTTTAGGTACTTGGTATCAATTTTTTTCTCGTCAATGATGAGGCCTTCAAATGGATTGAGCTCTTCCACTTGTATGCTTGTTTCTAATTCCAAATATTTCTGAAATGCCGGGATTTTGCATGATCCCCCACAAACAATAATTTTCTCGATAGTCTCATCAGGATAAGTGCTGGCCACAAAGTCCAAGGCTCGCCTTATTTCATTTACCCAGTCAGAGACCACGGACGTAACACGTTCCTTAAGCCTCTCTTTCTTCCTATCCACCTTGATGCCAGCCAATTTTATTTTTTCAGCCTCTTCAAAACTAACATTAAAATCTGACATAATCCCCTCGGTGATCTGGGAACCCCCATAGGATGAATCTCTAATAAATAAAGACACACCACTCTTAATAACATTTATCCCAAGCTCCTCGGCGCCTACATTCACGAGAGCATAGCAACCTTCCTGTTTCTCAATACTTATTTCAAATGCATTTTGCAGGGCAAATGCATCCACATCTAATACTCCAGGGTTGAGATCTGCAGCCTTAAGGAGGCCTACATATTCTTCAATAACATCCTTCTTAGCTGCTACCAGCATAACTTCTGTCCCGCCTGAATCTTCCTCTTCCTTGTTGTCTCCCAAAATCCCATCTGATTTATTCATAACCGGCAACAAATCAAAATCTATATTCACTTCATTGATATCAAAGGGAATATACTGTTCTGCCTCTTCTTTAATCATGTGCTCGAGTTCCGACTCATATATATTCTTTAATATGATCTTCTTTGTAATTACGGAGAAACCGGATATTGATATAGCTACATTCCTATTTTTTACCTTTAAATTCTTGAAAAGATTCTTTATCGCTGAAGAGACGACCTCAGTTTCTCTAATAGTGCCTTCGACGATCGCTTTCGGTGGAAGGTTGATTAGCCCAAAATTATTTAGTTTCATCCTCTTCTTAATATAATCTATCTCGGCCAGCTTAATGGAATGCGAACCAATATCAAGTCCAACTAATTGATTTTTCTTAAGAACAACCATAAAAGAAGTACCTGTGTGATCTATTTTGTGCCATTATCTCCTAATGAAACATCAAACATTAAATTTTGTCAAAAAATCCGTACCTAATTATTGTATTATTAACTAATATTCATGTAAATGCAACCTATCTCTCGCCTTCGTTTAATGTGTGGCAATGATTTCAAGCCCAAAAATAACATCATAAACTCTCAAATCCCGTATCTATGGAATATTCTTTCTTTCTGGAAAAAGATTTCCCTATACAGACCAGAAACTATATTATTACGGATATTCTGACCCTATTGTAGGATCGCTTAGGTTTAAAAGCAACGGTCTTTGTATTTGATAGACACTTATTTGAACACGGATTTAAAATCCTTGGTAAAAAGGAATGAATAACTCACGAGATGGGTGCAAAATCAAGTTTTGAAACAATAATTATAGGCTGTGGTATAGCTGGTGCTTCACTTGCCTATTTTCTTACTGAGCGGGGCATGACGGATATTTTGATTCTCGAGAAGGAAGAGCAGCCAGGCTATCACTCGACCGGGCGTTCGGCCGCTTCATTGGTTGAGTTTGATCTTGTTCCTTCTGTGCTTAAATTGAAATTATTGGGTGCGAAATTTTTTCGCAACCCACCTGACGATTTTTCAGCCTATCCTTTGCTTCAGCAGTCAGGAATTCTTGTAATGTTTCAGGGTCAACTCTGGGAATCAGTCCAACAGATGATCCCGAGGTTAAGGCAAGTAGGTACAGTTGTTAAGGTACTGTCTCAGGAAGAGGTTGTGTCCATGATTCCGGTCGTATCTCCTAAGAATTTTGATGGGGCTTTACTTTTACCGGAGGACGGACACCTGGATGTCCATGAACTATTATGGGGCTATCTTCATCATGCCAGACACCACGGTGCCATACTTCGCCTAAAAGAGGAGGTTAATGGGATAAAGGTGGATCAAGGGCGGTGCAAAGGGGTAATCACCACCGCCGGAGAATATCAATCTCGCTGGGTGATCAACGCTGCAGGTGCGTGGGCTGGAAATATCAGAAAACTCGTGGGCCATTCGCCGGTTCAGCTTACTCCTTATCGCCGCACTATCATTACATTTGCTGCTCCCGAGGGACTAAATATTAAAAATTGGCCATTTACTGCTGATTTAAGCCATAAGCTCTATTTCTCACCTGAATCAGCAGGGCTACTGGCCAGCCCAATGGATGAAGATCCTATGGACCCTTGCGATGCTCGTCCTGATGAATTGGCGGCAGCACAAACGATCGAGCGTCTGAAGCAACTCACTCCTCGGTTGGTGCCTAAATCCATCATTCGCAAATGGGCTGGTCTGAGAACATTTTCTCCGGATCAGGCCATGGTCGTGGGTGAAGACCCAATTGTGAAGGGGTTCTTCTGGCTTTCAGGGCAAGGTGGGTCCGGCATTGAGACCAGCCCGGCGTTCGGGAAAATCGCATCCGATCTTATTGTGGACGGTCACACCAAACTAATCGACGCCCAACACATTTCTCCAATGAGATTTACTGATATTTAAACTGTCGTCCTTTCCACGAATATATGGCCCTAGCTCTACCTTCCCCCCATCGATCTAATCCCTGTCTGCCGACAGGCAGGTCCGCCTAAAATGAAGGTCTACAACAATAATGCGTCCACTTAACCCTTGATACTCAAGGCGAAATCGCCTATACTTTGGCTCCAAAAAAGGGACTTCTTAATTATCCATTTATCAGAAATTTGTTATAATGACTACGAGATAAAGATGGATATTTTACTGATTACATTTGAATCTGTCGCAGCTCTTTTGGGGATTGGTCTTTTAGGGTTCTGGATAATAGCTAAAAAGATAGTTCCAGAGAATCTACTAGGCTTTCTCTCAACATTGGCTATTGATATTGCATTACCCTGCCTTGTATTAGCTAACATATTGGTGGATTTTTCTCCTGAAAACTATCCTGACTGGTGGCGGTTGCCTTTATGTTGGCTTTTCTTCAGTACGATTTCAATAATTCTGTCATTGAGCACGATGTTTATTTCGAAGAAAAAAACACGCCGGGAGTTTGCTATCAGTCTCTTTTTTCAAAATGGCATATTCTTTCCTTTAATTATAATCAGCGGCATATATGGTAAAGATCAGAAAGAAAGGGCATTTCGATGTTTTAGAAATTCTAAAATTTGTGTTTGTTAAAAATATAGTTTTCCCGTTAGTTTTCCTTGGTATATTGATACTTGCTCGGTCTCTTATTCAACTGGATTTCGGCATTGCGCTTATTATTATTCTACAAAGTGCTGTCCCACCGATTACGGCGATACCTTTACTGGCAGAGCGATCCGGAGGCAACAGGACTATAGCCGGTCATTTTATTTTTGCCAGTTTCATTTTCTCAATAATTTCAATTCCCTTGGTGCTTTATTTATTTAATATGTTTTTCCCGATCCTTTAGATAAAAGCCAAACATTATTGTTTTTGATTAGTTTATTTTATATTTTTCTTTAAAAGAATATTGCAACACCTGAATTTTTAGTATCTATTATTAGTTATCTTTTAACCCCTTAAAAATATTAATAAAAAACTTCTATATCGAGTCAACCATGGATCAGATGAATTTGTTAATCGTAAGAGTCATATTAACGGCATAGAGTCATTCTGGTCATTTGCAAAACATCGATTAGAAAAGTTTCATGGTATAGTTGATTCTACCTTATTATTTGCATTTGAAAGAATGCGAGTTTAGGTTTAATTATAGAGATAAAAATCTTTATCAAATGCTATTAAAAATGTTCAGAGATAACCCTCTGTCCTAGTGTCGTGTCAATCAAGAAATGTCATTTCGACCGCAGGGAGAAATCTAAGATTTCTCAGTCGTGAAGACTCCTTCGAAATGACAGAGTATCGTTGACATGACACTAGTCAAGAGCCTTAATTTTTATCCAATCTAAGGGGGGTTGAAATGGCTAAAAAATTATTATATGTAACTTGTGGTCCCTAGGAGGCTGTCCGATAATTCGCACTTAAATAAATTAGGCATCTGAAAATTGA
>CAYRFN010000048.1:0-24763 GCA_964423495.1 uncultured Desulfobacteraceae bacterium | reverse complement strand
TGTCCTTCTTATCAGACATAGCTTTTAGATCCAAAATTATGTAACTCATATTTAAAAAATCGAGATAATAAATTGGCCTGGTACAAACTGGATGTAAATACTTTTGAACGTTACCAACAATTTACCCAAATTGCGCTTTTATTCCATCACATATGTAGTAGAAGGAAATAGAAAATGAATATTGCAAAAAATCTGGAACGATCCGCATTCTACTTTCCTGACCAACCTGCCTTGAGCGAAGGCTTGTCTGAAACCAGCTATGCCCGGCTTAATGATCGAGCCAATCGTGTGTCCACAGCGCTAATCCAGATAGGTATTAAACCCGGCGACCATATAGGGCTTTTAGCACCCAATTCAGGTGATTGGCTTACCTTCTACTTTGGTGTGCTCAAGGCCGGAGCCGTGGCCGTGGCCCTTTCCAGTGTGCTGAAAAAAGATGAACTGGATCTATTGCTCGGACACTCTCAACCAAAGATAATATTTACATTAGAAGAGAAACTGGATCATTTAAGAGATTTTAAAAAAGGGGGTTTCCTGGACAAAGTTATTTGCCAAGGCGGTGATCTTACTCTGGAAGAGCTCATAGGCATGGGATCTTCCTCTTTCAAGGCGATTGATATGGAACGCTTTGATAATGCAGTAATCCTCTATACGGGAGGCACGACGGGATCCCCAAAGGGCGTCATGCTCAGTCATGAAAATATTAACGCAGCTATCCAGACGGTGGTTTATAATGAGCGTTCAACTGAAAAGGATCGTGCATTGTGCTTTCTGCCTTTTAATCATGTCTTTGGCCTGAATCACATTATGAATTCCACTATATTAAGCGCCGGTTGCCTGGAGTTGTTGCCTGCATTTGATATGGAGAAGGTCTTAGACATCTTGGGACAGGGCCGGGTGACGAAGCTTTTTTGCGTACCCACGGTTTATGTTCGCCTATTGATGTTGGATCGCCTTAAAGAAAGACTCGGGTCTATTCGTTACTGTTTTTCAGCCGCAGCCAGCATGGCTGCTGAACATGTGAGAAAATGGAAAGAGCTCACAGGCCTATCAATATATGAAGGCTATGGTATGACAGAAGCCGCTCCATGCGTCACTTATAACCATCATTATAGACATGTAATCGGTTCAGTTGGAACTGAAGTGGGGGGTGTGGAAGTGCAGATCCGGGATGAATCGGGAAATCAAGTGATGGAAGGTAAGACGGGTGAAATCTGTGTTCGGGGCCGAAATATTATGAACGGCTATCTGAACAGCCCCGAGGCGACAAAGGCTGCCTTTTGGGATGGGGGGTGGTTTCGTACAGGGGATATTGGGCAGTTAGACGATGATGGGTATCTCTATATTGTTGATCGAATTAAGGACATGATTATTACGGGGGGGGAAAACGTTTATCCAAGAGAAGTGGAAGAAGTCCTTCACACAATGCCTGAAGTCCAGGAGTGTGCTGTTGCTGGACTGCCTGATCGAGAATGGGGTGAAAAAGTGACGGCCTTTATTATTCCAAAACCTGGCAAAGAGATTGATCAGAAAGCTATGAAAAATTTTTTAAAAGAACGCCTTTCGCCTTTCAAGGTTCCCAAAGAGTATCGTATAGTTGACGACCTCCCTAAGAGCTCCACAGGGAAAATATTAAAACGAGAGTTAAGAAAACAATATTCAGCGCAAACAGAAAAATCGTGATTGAAAACGCTTAATACTCTTTAAAGCCCTCATTTTCATTTTCCCCTGCTTCCCGCCGACCAGTCCTCACTTATGCGAACCAGGGTCTTGACCCGCTTGGGGCTGGAAAACCCTTTTAGGGCGGCGGGCAGTTCTTCGAGGCTGAAAATGCCGCTTATGAGTGGGCGTGTTTTTATCAGCCCTTTTTCCAGGAGTTCCAGCACCACAGGAAATTCGTCCGTGTAAATCATTGAGCCAAAGAGACGTAACTCGTTGCGCACAATAGTGGTCGTCAGAATGGGATGGGACACCCCAGGCAATCCCAGAAGGACGATAGTCGCCCCGGGAGATGCCAGTCGGATGGCTTGCTCCAAAGCTTCTGGGGCTCCGCTTGTCTCATAAATCAAATCAAAGGGTCCTTGATCGGAAAGGTCATCCTTTGTCTGTAATCCCGCTGAAGCGCCCAACTCCTCCGAAAGCGACAAACGATCGCTCGCAAGGTCATAGGTGAAGACCTCATTGCCTTCTTGAATAATGAGTTGTACCATGAGCAGGCCAATCACCCCGGCCCCGAAAACAAGAACACGGTGACCTGGTTCCGGCACGGTTTTGTACAAAGCGTGATAGGCGACTGCTATTGGTTCAGTGAAAACGGCGACCTCGTTTTCCAGTGAATCCGGCACAGGCCACGTGTAGGCGCTGGGAACTTTAACGTACTGCCCGAATACGCCGTTCACGTCCAATCCTAACCTCACTTTCTGGGGGCACACATTTCTCAGACCTGATTGGCAAACGGAACACTTCTCGCATGGAAAATTCGGTTGAATCGTCACGCGCTGGCCCACCTTTCTGTCCTTTACACCTTCCCCCAGAGAAACGATGCGACCCACTGCTTCGTGTCCGGGTACTACAGGCAAGGGAACGGCCACTTTGCCTTGATAGATGGAATCGTCGGATCCACAGATGCCAGCCAGTTGTACTTCGATGAGGACCTCAGCAGGCCCAGGTTCCGGCAGCTCCAAATTCTGGATTTTAAGATCACCTGGCTTTATCAAAACAGCACATTTCATAATTGTATCTTCTAATTATTTGCTCCTGGTCCGCAAAAGAAAGACCTTGCAGCTTTCTACAAACCACTTCAAAAAATGGTTGACAACTGATTCCCCACTCTATATCGATTTTGGGGGATAAATTCTATTGGATGAAAAAATCATACCGAATATACTCTTTCTATGAGAGAGCCTATAGCATGTTCGTTGGAATTGCAAATTCCATGTTCAAATTTTTCAAAATATCGGAAACGAGTATGATATAGAAAAAAAGGAGTGGGCTTGGCGGTTGTCTCGCTGCTCATAAACCAGATTCCGCTCTGACCCAGGTTTTTATGCTTATTCCAGAGAAAAAACAAACACAATATAAATTAAGTTAGGGGGTTAAAATGAAAAAAGTACTGGTTCTTCACGGGGTTAACCTGAATATGCTTGGGAAACGTGATCCTGCCCAATACGGGACCATCACCTTAACTGAAATCAATGAAAAGATAAAAAAGTCTGCCGAAGAACTGGGTGTGGCCGTAGAATGCTTTCAGACCAACCATGAGGGGGCGATGGCAGAAAAAATACACAAGGCCCATGAAGAGGGTGTTGACGCGGTGGTTATCAATGCCGGGGCATGGACCCACTATAGCTACGCCATCATGGACGCTCTGGGCATTCTTAAAGGGCCGATCGTCGAAGTCCATATGTCCCATGTACACGCGCGGGAAAAGTTTAGACACTATTCAGTAATTGCCCCACTTGCTAAAGGCCAGATATCCGGATTTGGTGTAAACAGCTACCTGTTGGGTCTCAGGGCGGCATGGGACCTGATTAAAGATTAGGAAATAGGCGGTTTGCTTGATATGGCACGCCAGTACTTCTGGATCATTGGGAATAGGGGCCTTATGTTTTGAAGCAATCCCTTCCACCATCTCCCTCAGATTTACAGTCATCCAGAAAAGGGCTCCTCCGAGAGGAAATTTTTTTATGAACCGGTCCACCTCTTTCTTTAAGTGGGGTCCGAAGTCTCCCCGGCGGCACCGCATAAAGCCGCTTTCGCGTTCATCAACCCTTTGAACTTCATTACCATGAATTAGCGTTGTAGGTCGATCAACCCGCTTCAGAACTTCAACCGGATAAGGGTCTACTCTTTTACTGTTAAACACGCGTTTATAAGTCGTTGCAATCGTCATAGATTACTCCTTTGGGTGCATAATATGTGGCCACTTTGACCTTATGATGGTTGTCACGTGGGCAGGGTAAGGCCTAACTCAATAAGTAGTCGTTTGACAAATTCCAATCCATCCGGTTTGTACGCAGGAAGTACCCATGGCATATCCTGTAATGTCTGTATCAGGGAAGACAACATGTCAAAGGGGATAGATATTATTTGCTGGCCTTCCGTAAATAGCTTTCTGCGTTTCATGCCATGGCCAAGACCCGTAGTGAAATAATTGAGTTCCCCGGTTAGATATGGATAAATGTAAGTCCAAGCGCATCCTATCGCGGGTGAGAACTTGCTCACCCACATTTTTGCTGTCTTATAGCTCATTGCCCGGAGTAAAATTTCCGTCTGGTTTGTTTTGGCGAGGAGGATCAATAAATCCGGATCGAATGGAAGCTTGTCTAATGGAGAAAAGGCAACATAGTTAACGACACCTCTCCCTATCTTTGGGACATATAAGTACAGTCGACTTGCGGAACGCGGCCCTTCAAAGATTTTTAGCCCTGCTCCAAATTCTCCACTTATATAAGGATCCGGTGCATCGGCCTGTCCTAAGACATACAGTCCTGCCTCACAGGAATGGTTTTCTATATCAGCAAAAAAGGAATTCCCCTCCTGTGCCTTCTTTAGCATTTCGCAGAAAGCCATGTTTTCGTTTAACCTCTCAACCATATCGGGTCGTTTGGCCAAGAACTTAACACCTACAGGCTGCACGTTGAAGTCAAATTTATCCAAAATAGCTAACTCTTTTTTAGTGAGAGTCATGTTAACCTCCTACATCTATAGAATTTAAACCGTGCGGAAAAGCAATAATTGCCCCATAGCTATCAAGTTATAAAATCGCTTCGCGATTTTATCTGAGGCGGGTTTATATAACGAGGCTCCGCCGCTCTAAAACAGGAAATTCCTATACAATCAAGTTGCACAAGGTGAACGGTAACATAACCCGAGCGATATCTCCCTTGGTGGTGTCATCTGATGACTCGGATGGGGCAGAAATGCCCATTAAGATGAGCCCACGCTATAAAGATTATGATTCCAAATGGTAGCACATAGCGCACTGTAGATAAGAGCTTATCCGACAGATGCATGTAGGCTATTGCATAGCTGGGAGTAGTGGCAGGTTATGCCAGAATCTATCTTTTTTCCCTTTAGTTTCGATGGGAGTTCCCGGGGCTCTATTATTAATAGAGCCCCCGGAATAATAATAAGTTGTAGCTATTTTTTTGTATAGATGTGGCGCAATGGGGTGAGACCCACTTTTACCACCTTGCCCTTCTGCACCTGGTCAATACGTATCTCATCAACACCCTCGATATCGCCCGGACCATAGGTTAGTGGCGTACTGCTTATGTCACCGGTTTCAAGGTTTTTGATCTTGAAGAAGCCTTGCTCCAGCACATCCCGCGGCGTGAGCTTTTCAAAAGGCACCTTTTGCATGGCAAGCCGTAACGCCTCAACCTGGATCATGGCCTCAAGGACCCCTGCCTCATACATGATGTGGGTAATCCGTTTGCCGGTGCGATACTTATCCTGCAGGTCGCTGCAGAACTTTATCCCGGGGGTGGCGAGGTCGTCCAGGGGGCGGAAGCTACCAGCGCAGACATACCCGTTACCCAACTCACCCATTGCCTCGGCGAACACGGCAGCGTGACCTGGTGCGGGCACACCAAAGGTCATCTTGTAGGGCTGATAGGGTCCCATACCCAGCCTGACCATCTCCTTTACCGTCGGCTGTGAGCCGGGGTTGATCATAACACCAACGGCAAGATCAACACCCTTTTGTTTTAGCCATGTAAGCTGGGTGGTCGGCGGCGAGGTCGGTACGAGGGGCACATACTGGGCGCCCACAAACTCATAGCCGGTCTTCTCGAGATACGCCTTCATCTCAGGTATCTCAATCGACCTGCCCATGGCGTTATCGGCGGTCAGGTAGGCAACCCGTGGTTTCCTCGCTTCCTTCCAGTTCGCTTTAAACCAGTCAGCCACGGCGGCACAGGAATCGGTATAAATAGGGTAATAGGTAAAGCAACTTTGAGGCGGCGACAGGTAGTAGGATCCGGTGGCCATACTCGTGGCGCCCATACCGTCCTCCCACATTCTGTCTTTGAGTGCCAGCGCTATGGGCGACCCCGATATCCGGGCGACCAACATTCCCTTGGCCTTGAGCTCCTCATAGATTGACATCGCCTTGGCTGGCTTGAGCTCATCATCCCGCCACATTACCTCCAGTGTTATATCGGCGGGAAATTTCTCTTTTCGCCACGGAGCCAAATTTTTTGTCTCATTTACATACTTGACGTAGTCCTCAATGGCAGCCAGCACTGCCGCTGAATCCTCAGCAAAGGGCCCGGTTAGCGACTGAGTGCCGCCGACATATAATTTCTTCTCAGCCTCAGCGCTTGCAGGAAATAGCGATGTTACCGCCAGAGTGACAATCACGAAAGCTACAAGCACCCACTTAATCTTAGTCATTTTTCTCCTCCTTTTTGGTTTAGGTTTATGATTTAGTTTACACCAGGAGTTAAACATCCTTTTGAATTTAATCACCCCCTTTCACTCTCATTCTTGATGTGAGAAAGGCCATAGACTGAAATAGGCCTTGATCATCTCCCAGCGGTGATGAAGCCCCCGGGGTTCAAAAATGAGGAAGATGATGATTATCAATCCGTGGGAGATGAGGGCCAACGAAGCGGCTGCCTGGGGAGCAACGGCTGCGGATAGAATGGGGCCCACCATCGTAACCAGCTCATCCAGCAGCTTGAGGGCAACGGCGCCAAAGATAGCCCCAATCGTACTGCCCATACCCCCTACGATTAACATCCCCAGATACCACACTGAATCCATAAAGGGAAACTGGTCTGTACTGGCGAAACTAAAGTAGTGAATGAGCAATGAACCGGCCACTCCGGCATAGACACAGCCGATAAAAAATGCCTGCAACTTATAACTCCACAGACTAATGCCCATAACCTCAGCCGCCAGTTCGTTATCCCGGATGGCGATGAAGGCCCTGCCTGCTCTGGTCCGCACGATGTTTTTAGCCAGGAGCGTAGCCAGGCAGGTAACTGCCATCACCAGGTAGAAATAGTTGGTCTTGGAGCTCAGCACGATACTCCCTATCGCAGGTTTGGGCAGACTTAAGCCATCAGCCCCACCGGTAACGCTGCGCAGTTGGATTACGGTCCAGATGATAATAAAATGTGCGGCGATGGTCGCCATAATGAGGTAGAAGCCCTTGATCTTTAAGGATGGCAGGCCAAAGATCAAACCTGCTATTCCCGCGGCCAGGGCACCACAGGGGAGGGCCGCCCAGAATGGCAAGCCAAGCTTGGCGCACAAAACAGCCGAGGTATAACCACCGACTGCCATAAAACCCGCATGCCCTATGGAGATTTGGCCGCAGTATCCAGTGAGAATATTGAGCCCGTGGACGCTGATCACGGCAATACCCATCATGGTCATTACAGTCAGTGCCCTGTCACTAGAAAAGAGGGGGCATGTGAAAAGGAGAATGAGAAAGACAACCACTATCCCCCATTTCAGCCTGGAGTGAAAGATAGCCATATCTTGCGCATAATTTTCGTGAAAGGTTCCTGTGCGTAAACCCATTAGTTAAACCCTCTCTATCGTGGCCAGACCAAAGAGACCGTGCGGCCTGAAGATGAGCACAATGATCATAACAATAAATGGGAATACCTGAGCCAGTCCCCCGCCAGGCAGGAGTGGGTCCAGGTACCCGGCAGCGACGTTTTCCAGCATTCCCATTATTATTCCGGCTATTATGGCCCCGCCGATGGAGTTCACCCCACCCAGCAGCACTACTGCAAATGCCTTGAGGCCAATATTAGCGAGATCCATATTCGCGCCAGATACTCCCCCCAACAGGATGCCGCCGATTACACCGACGACACAGGCAATGATCCATGAGACGGAATAGACTGTGGTTGCCCTGATACCAACACTCTGCACCACCTGCAAATCCTCGGCAGTGGCCCTCATTGCCAGCCCGATCTTGGTATAGCGAAAGAGGAGCATGAGTATCGCCACACAAATAATAGACACAATAAGTCCAATCAAAGACTCCGAGGGTATGGATATCGCGCCTACCTTCAGGGTTATCGTCGGCAGTAATCCATGGTAAGCCTTATATTCGGCACCCCAGAGCAGCGTTGCCAGCCCTCCCAATATCGTAGCGAGGGCTATGGTCACCATGATTACAGCGAGTACTGGCTCACCCAGAAGAGGACGCAGGATAAGGCGTTCTATTAACAGGCCCATTATGATTGCCGTGGCTATCGCCATTCCGAGGGCGGCCCATATCTGTAGGCCGAACGGAACCAAAAAAGTATAGCCGAGATAACCACCGATCAGAACAAAGTGTCCCTGGGCAATGTTAAACACCTCAGAGCATTTAAGAATAATCACAAAGCCGATTGCGATCAGGGCATAGACCATGCCTTGGGCAAGGCCGGTTACTATTAATTGTAGAAAGAAGGTCATTAGCCAGCTCCTTCAACAGACTCGATGTTAATCGTGGTCTTTATTGTTCCCATCCGCCCATCACGGTATCCGACCCGGGCTTCCAGCGACACCTTGCTCTTTTCACTGTAGATAGCATCAATAAGCTTGCGGTAGCGTTCTTGCAGGAATGCCCTTCTCAATTTCCTGGTTCTGGTTAACTCCCCCTCGTCAGGGTCGAATTCCTTGTGGAGATTAACGTATTTCCTCACCCTAAAGCCAGCGGGCAACGTGTGGTTGACTCTGTTGATATCTTGCCTCACCAGCTCATAAACCTCCGGCGCCTGGGAAAGCTCGGCGAAGGAAGTATAAGCCACTCTCTTTTGTCCCGCCCACCTGCTGACATTATCATAGTTAATGATGATGATTGCCGAAACATAGGCTCCTTCCGGGCCGGCCAGTACCCAGGCGTCCTTTATATAAGGACTGAACCTCAGCCGGCTTTCCATATTCTGGGGCGCCAAAGTATCGCCATTGTTCAGCTCAATAAGATCCTTTACCCTATCCACAAGCACAATGTGCCCATCCTCCCTGATGAATCCGCTGTCTCCGCTATAAAACCAGCCCTCTTTAAGCACCTCGGCAGTCTTATCCGGGTCCTTATAGTAACCGACAAACATACCCGGTTGCCGATAAATGAGTTCGTCATCATCGGTTACTTTTACCTCTGTTCCTTTGTGAGCTGGGCCTATCGTATCTAAACGGATATCATCATTCCTGGCGCCGGTTAGAGCGCCGCCTTCTGTTGACCCGTAAAGGCTTTTAAGAGGAAGATTGAGCGCATGGTAAAACCTGAAGGTATCCGGGCTGAGCATAGAACCGGTAGTGTAACAGATTCGGGCGTTTGACAGACCAAGGCTTCTTCTGATGGATCTAAACAGGGCGATATCAGCCAAAGAATAGAGTATGTTCCGGAAAAGACCTGGCTCTTCTTTTCTATACTTTGAATCGGCCATCTTATATCCAATCGGCATTAGCAGACGGAAGGCAAACCTCTTGATGGCATCCGCCTCAAGGATCCGCGCCTGTACCATAGCCGCCTGACTCTCCCATAGCCGAGCCCCATAGAATACAATGCTTGGTCCTGTTTCTTTGGTATCCCGCTGTTGGGTCTCCGGCGCTTCAGCGAAGTTCAGGATACAGCCCGAAAGCAGATGACATCCGATTCCAAACCATTGCTCATTCATCCAGGCCGGTGGCAGGTAGGGGACAACATTATCATTCTCATGCCATGGGTCGAGGTGCAGGTGATAGTCGGCACCAGCCCTCATGGTTCTAAAGGTATGGACGGCTCCCTTGGGTGCCTGTCCGGTGGTTCCCGAGGTGTATACAATGGCGCAGACGTCATCGGTCTTGCCAATTTCCACATTCTGCTCAAAGAGCCCAGGGTATTCTCCTTCATACTCTTCCCCTCGTTGTAGAACCTGGCTGTACCCCATCAAAATAGGGTCATCATAATGGGCCAGTCCCTTATAGTTCCAGTAAATAACCTTTTTGAGCAGGGGAAACTCGTCCTTGACCTGGAGAAACTTATCCACCTGCTCTTGATCTTCAACCATAGCAAATCTTGCCTCGGAATTTTTGGCAATGTATTTTATCTCCGAAGGAATTAGGTCTGAATACAATCCCACTGAGGCTCCATGGTTGGCCTGGGCAGCCAGCTCGGCATAATACCACTGTGGGGCATTATCCCCGATAATAAGCACCTTATCTCCAGGTTCAAAGCCGAGGGATGCTAAGCCAAGAGCCAGGTATTTGACATTGAGATAGTAGTCCTTCCAGGTGTAGGGTTGCCAGATACCATAGTGCTTATAGCGCATGGCTCTTTGGGTATCGCCATATTTTTCATAGTTATATTTGAGTATCTTGGGCCAGGTATCACCCTTTGCTTTGTAACCTTGCTCCATCCCGGTAGACATTTCCCCATGCCCCTCTATTAAACAATCCATCTCTTCTTTCGCCGGTAGTGCTTGACTTCACGATAACTCTTTTTAGATCCAACAGTCGATAGCCCCATATAGAATTCCTGAATATCCTCATTATCCCTCAACTTTTCAGCAGGGGCCTCCAGAACCACCCTGCCATTTTCTATAACATAACCATAATCAGCGATACCAAGAGCAGCCCTGACATTTTGCTCCACAAGGAGTATGGCCATCTTTTGATCGGCATTGATTCCCTGGATAATTTCATAGATCTCTTGCACCAGCAAAGGGGCAAGACCGAGTGAGGGCTCATCTAAAAGCATAAGCTTAGGGCTTGCCATAAGCGCCCTCCCTATCACCAACATTTGCTGTTCACCGCCGGACAGATAGCCGCTCATCTGGCGGCGGAGGTGTTTAATATTGGGAAACCAGTCAAAGACTATTTCTATATCCCTCTTAACTCCAGCCCGGTCTTTGCGGCAGTAAGCACCTACTAACAAATTCTCCTCAACACTCAGGTGCTCAAGGACCCTTCGCCCTTCCATAACCTGGGTTATGCCCATGGAAGCAATACTCTCAGGACCATTCCTGTCTATCCTTTTACCATCAAAATCAATGCTGCCGTCGGTTACCTCTCCCTCTTCGGTCTTTAGCATTCCTGATATTGCCTTTAATGTGGTGGTCTTACCCGCACCATTTACCCCAAGTAGAGCAACAATTTTACTTTCATCCACCTCCAGCGATACGCCCCGCAGCACTCGAATAACATTCATATAGACAACTTCAATATTGTTTACTTGCAACATTTTATCTCATCTACTTATTTTTCTAAATGATCTCTATCGATAAAGACACACCACAGCCACGCCTATTTTTCTTTCCCCAGGTATGCACTTATAACTTTGGGGTTCGTCTTGATTTCATCAGGGGTTCCCTCGGCAATCTTACGTCCAAAATCGAGGACGATAATCCTGTCCGCAATGTCCATAACCACTCCCATATCATGTTCAACAAGGATGATACAACGAATCCCATCCTTTAGAACAGGTGTATCAGGATAGGTGGCCCCCTGACCTTCAAATATATCAATAATGAACCGGGCCATATCCTCCTTTTCCTCCATGTTCATCCCTGCCATAGGTTCGTCAAGAAGCAGTACTTTCGGTTCCAGGGCCAATGCTCTTCCCAGCTCGACCCTTTTTTGCATCCCATAGGGCAGAACGCCAACGGTCTTCTTTCTAATTGGTGCTATTTCCAGGAAGTCAATAATCTCTTCTGCAGTCTGGCGATGCTCGATTTCCTCCTTAAGTGCCCATCCAAAGTATATTGCACCAGTTAGGAAATTTTGCTTCATAAGCATGTGTCGGGCAGCCATGATGTTATCTTGAGTGCTTAGCCCAGCGTACAGCTCTATATTTTGAAAGGTTCTCGCAATGCCGAGTTTGGCCAGCTTATCCGGGCGCATTCTGGTAATTCTTTGCCCGTCATGGTATATTTCACCTTTTTGAGGTTTGTAGAAGCCATTTATGCAGTTGAGGAGTGCGGTCTTACCGGCACCATTAGGTCCAATGATTGCCAGTATCTCGTTATCCTTGATGTCCATGCTTACGTCAATAAGTGCAGAGACACCGCCAAAGCTGAGCGAGAGTTTGTCAATCCTTAATTTGACTTGCCTATCAGTTTCCACTTATTTACAGTCCTCTACTCAATGCCATGTTTGTCTATTTTAATTAAGCTCACTTAATTAGAAACAGCTTTGTCTTGTGCAATGGGAGACTGGGCAATAGAATTAAATATAAACGTATACAGAGGTTGAATAAGGTTGATGGGTCTCGAATCCATTTATCCTAATCCCAAGACTAACAAGTTTAATCCGGAACACAAGGTCTATCCAGGAATCGAAAGGCTTTGTATGAAAAATAGGTTTTATTATACCATGCCATGAAAAAGGTTTAAGGGTCAAGGCGTAACAAAGTTGTAAAAAATAAATTGTAAAAAATAAATTGCTTGGTCTTACATATTATGTTAATATATTATATGTCAAGCCAATTTTCTTTATTCATTATTTCAAATACTGTTTTAATGAACTCGTAACGAATCATGAAATGGACGTTAAAGAATGGACTTTTAAAGAGCCGTTAAACTTAATTTAATCCAAAAGGGATAGGAGCGCTTTATATGGCTATTTTCATGCCGGTAAAACAATCAAGAGTTTCGGAAAAAGTTTTGGATCAGCTTAAGGAAGCGATCCTTTTAGGGAAATTTAAATCTGGTGAG
Organism: uncultured Desulfobacteraceae bacterium; assembly: GCA_964423495.1. Lineage (GTDB taxonomy): Bacteria > Desulfobacterota > DSM-4660 > Desulfatiglandales > Desulfatiglandaceae > CAYRFN01. The sequence goes on along the minus strand of CAYRFN010000048.1, from coordinate 12,116 downwards.
AAACTACCCTCTGAACGTGAGCTGACAAAAGAGTTCCAGGTGAGCAGGGGAGTTATTCGGGAAGCGATTCGGGCCCTGGAAATAACAGGTTTTGTGGTAACCCGTCAGGGTCCCGCTGGTGGCGCCTTTGTCACGGAACTGTCCTTCGATCATGTGGAAAACGCCTTTTTGGACCTTTTTTTGGCCAACAAAGTTTCGATCCCGGAAATGGCCCATGTGCGCCATTTCATAGAACCTGAAGTGGCCCGCCTTGCGGCCCTTAATGCCACCAGGAAAGATAAAGAACGTTTAAAGACCGCCCATAAAGGGGAATTTCAACCCTGGAACAACCTCTCCGAACGGATTACCATTCATCAAAAAGTCCATGTTATTCTGGCTGAAATCTGCGGCAATCATTTTTTGGAGGCCATTGCCAAGTCGATGTTAAAGCTGACTCGGGAAATAGTTCAAGCTGTTGAACCTGACCATGAAGCCCTGCATTTGTCGGGTGAACATCGACCGATTGTTGAGGCAGTCGTAAACGGCAAGGCCTTGGACGCGACCTCTGCAATGAATGAGCATTTGGAGAAATTCCGCGACAGACTTGTTAAAATGGAAAAAGCCTACCGACAGAAGTCAGCCAGTGAGGGATATAAGGCCTACCGCGGAGAAAGTAAGCAAATTCAAAGGGAAATGCCGCAAGTTTAAAGATTTATAAACGTTCAGCCTTTATCAGTTACGCGTGATTAGAAGAATGTAATCTCACCTCCTTTCGATGGTCACAATCCGAGGATTCGACTCTGTAAAAGTGTTTATCCCAAATAATCTGTCTTCTTAATGACAGATACCCTACGCCTTTTCTTTAGAGGCCTTATACTGGAGGTCGGCCCAGGATTGGTCCGTCTCCGCCTGGATAATCTCGATCTGCTCCTTTGTGAGATGTTTGTAGCGGCCCTGGGTCATGAGATATTTTTCCACCGGCAGGCCCCGTGTGTCATGGGTGATGGTGTATTTAAGGCCATCCTTTATTTCGTAAAGGGGAAAGATGTTGGTCTCCACCGACAACATGGCTACATTGACGGCCATGTCTTCACCGATTTTCCATCCGGTTGTGCATGGTGTGAGACTATGGATGAAACGTGTGCCCTTGATCTCTCTGGCCTTTTTAATCTTGCGCGTCAGGTCCTCGGGGAAGGCGATGGAGGCCGTCGCCGCGTAAGGCATACGGTGCGCCGCCATAATCTCCATAATTTTTTTCTTTCTTCGGGTGTTTCCTGTTGGAGATGTCCCGGTCCAGGTATAGCGCGGCGTGGCCGAGGAGACCTGAATACCGGTGTTCATGTAAGCCTCATTATCCATGCAGACATAGATAATGTCCTCGTTTCGATCCGCAGCACCAGAAAGGGACTGGAGGCCAATATCGAAGGTGCCGCCGTCTCCTGCAAAGGCAAGGACGGGAATATCCTCTTTACCCTGCGCCTTTAGTGCCGCGGAAATTCCTGCTGCAGTAGGCGCAGCGATCTCAAAGGCGGAGTGGAAGGCAGGCACACCCAAGGCTGTATAGGGAAAAGGTCCGGAGGTCACGGCAACACAGGAAGGCACAATGACCACAACCGTTCTAGGCCCCATGGCCCTAAGGACCATTCGCATGCCCAGGGACAGACCACAACCGGGACAGGCCATATGTCCGCTCCGTAATACTTCAACAGGTCTTGATCCCTTTTTCATTGTTAGTCCTACACCATCCATATCGGGCCGTCCTGCACCGATTCCGTCTCCAAGGCATGGTGAGCGATCCGTTTAATAAGTTTCGGGTTCACGTCGGAACCGCCAAGGCCTGCCAGGTAGCCCTGGATCCTGGGATGACCGGGGCTATTGACTAGGGCCGCCTTGACCTCTGAACAAAATATTCCCTCCCTCCCCAGGGAAATATTGCGCTCAATGACTGCAATGTGGGGCACAGGATCCAGGGCCGATCTGACAGCGGCCGTGGGGAAAGGTCTGAAGACCCGGAGCTTGAAGAGGCCCACCTTCAACCCCTCCTCTCGGAGCTCTCCAAGGGCGACACGGGCTGTCGAGGTGATGGTGGCCGTTGTCAAAATAACCAGTTCCGCGTCTTCACAGTCAACCGCCTCCATAAGACCATAACCCCGGCCAAAGGCGGCGGCGAACTCATCGTCTATACGCTCAATAACCTCCAAGGCGTGTTCCATGGCCTCCTGACTCAATTTGCGGTACTCAAAGAACTCCCTTTGGGTGACCGTGGGGACCACATACCCGGGGTTGTCCACATCAAAACGCTGGGGCAGGGCCACAGGAGGCAGAAATCGATCAACCAGATCCTGCTCCGGGACCTCTACCGGCTCCATGAAATGGGATATAAAGTTGGCTTCCAACACGACCATGACGGGGAGTTTGACCTCTTCTGCAATACGGAAGGCCTGAATTGTCGTGTCCAGGGTCTCCTGGTTGTCTTCGCAATAGATCTGCAGCCACCCAGTATCGCGTTGTGAAAGACTGTCCGTCTGGTCGCTCCAGAAGGCCCAGGGAGCCGCCATGGTCCGATTCACATTGACCATCACAACCGAAGTCCGGCACCCGGATGCGAAGTGAAGCATCTCGTGCATCAAGGCTAACCCCTGAGAAGAAGTCGCAGTGAAGGTCCTCGCCCCGGCCAACGAGGCGGAAAGACAGACGGCCATGGCCGAGTGCTCCGACTCTACTCGCATCATGGTGCCGCCCAGTTCGCCGGCTGCATCCCAGTCGGAGAGTTTCTCGTATATTGGGGTTTGAGGTGTAATGGGATATGCGGCCACAATTTGAGGTCGACACAGCCGTGCAGCCTCAGCCACAGCATGGTTGCCTGATAGAAAATGCCTCATGCGACCTCCTTATTATCCAGGACACCCCTAATACAGACGGTTGCACAGGTTCCACAGCCCTTGCAATAGTCATCATGGGGACAATAGGTTCCTCCCTCGTGGTCCGGGGGAATAACGGCCCCCTCGGGACAAAAGGTATAACACCTGTCACAACCGACACATGACCCACAGAAAAAGCATCTATTTGCCTCTCTGCTGGCCTCATCAGCACTTAGAGATTGGGTCACCTCATCAAAAGAGGTCGTCCGATCGCCAGGTCCCAGGTGAGGCACGGTCGTAGGCGGAATTGGTACTGAAGTGATCCTGTCCAGTTCATCCAGCAGGACCACATGGTGAGGATTCCAATGTGGGGAAGAGTTAAAAAATGCTTCAATAGAAAAGGCCGGGCCCTCTCCAATACTCACCCCCTGAAGAGATCTCTGGCTTTTTTCTCTGATTAGAGACAGGTGGATGGCCAGTGCGGCACGTTTACCGGAGGCCAGGGCGTCCACCACAGAGGCCCGCGTCGGCGTAAGGTCGCCGCCGGCAAAAATGCCGGTTTTTGAGGTTTGACCCAAATCGTCTACCCATACCCTGCCCGATTCCCAGCGCAGGTCCTTGAGCATTGTGACGGGTTCAACTATCTGGCCAGCAGCCACAATTACCAGATCGCATGCCAGCTCTTCCTCTGATCCCGGCACAGGCGATGGTCTTGGACGACCATCACTTCCGGGGGCGTCCAGCCGCATTTGGGTGAACTTCACCGCTTCAACTCGGCCTTCACCTCCCAGAAACCCAACCGGTCCGGAAAGAAAACGGAAAGCAATACCTTCTTCTTCTGCCTCTGCCACTTCGTCGGCAAAGGCCGGCATCTCCTCACGACTTCGACGATATAGAATGGTCACATTTTTTGCGGCCAGACGTAAAGCCGTCCTTGCCGTGTCCATGGCTGTGTTACCTCCGCCTATGACCACTACCCTGCCCCCCCGGGCCATGCCTTGGAGATCGGTTTGCTGGAGGAATGCAAGCCCCGGCACTACTCCTGTCATTTCTTCGCCCGCCAAACCCATGGACTGGTGATGATCGGCGCCCATGGCGAGAAAGATGGCCTGATTATCAGCCACGAGCCTGCCCAAAGTTTTTTCGTCAACAGTCATATTGCACTTCAACTCAATGGGTAGTGTCAGAATACGATCCAGATCCCTTTTCAAAGCTTCGGTAGGCAAACGAAAGGACGGTATACCCCTGGCAAGCAGCCCCCCCGCCCGATCGGCTGCTTCCATGAGAGTCACAGGGTGACCCATGCGGGCCAGGTGATAGGCGGCTGCCAAACCGGCAGGTCCTGATCCCACCACGGTGACGGATTTTCCACGGCCCGAATCGGTCAGGAGGCAAGGTTCGACCGAGCCCAATACTGCAGCCGCTCTCTCGATAGCCCTGATATTTACTGCCGCGTCCAGCTCCACCCGATTACAGGGGGTTTGACAGGGGTGGTAACAGACCCTCCCGCAAACTCCGGGCAGCGGGCTTTCTTCAATAAAGGCGGCCAGCGCCCCGTCATAGTCCTCCTGGGCTGCCCGATACATGGCGCGAGTAATATTGTTTCCATTTGGGCATGAAGCTCGACAGGGGGACGCCTTTTCCGAAAAAACAGGTCGCATTTTGGACCAAGTCCCTGTCTTGAAATGCTCCGTACTCTGCCTCGAGATGGGAATGATAGCTTCCGGGTCCAGGCATCTCAACTTCGCCTCAGTTTTAGAATTCATGTAACCCCTTTATACTCTACGCTGTAACGGTTTCAAATGCCCGGCGAGTCACTTCCATGTTTGCTTCACGTTTTGCCGGGGCAAGCTCCCCCACTGCCTCAATCACATGATTAATCTCCGGATGACCCATAAAACGGCAATAGGCGCCTACCATGGCCGTGTTGATGATCTTTCCCAAACCTCCGGCCTGACTCACAGAAAGGGCATCTATAAAGTGCAACTGAAAATCATTCAACTCTTCAAAGGCCTCGGCCGGGCGCCTGGTATTGATGAGAATGCGGCCACCCGGGATTAACATCTCCTTCACCTCCTCTGTATCCAAAAGGCTTTCATCGAAGCATATGAGTTCGTTGGGCCTCCGGATCTCGCATTTAAGCAATATCTTCTTTTCATCCACCCGCAAAAAGCTGACTAGCGGTGCCCCGCGACGCTCCCCTCCGAAAACTGAATAGCACTGCGGATATTTACCGGCCTTAAAAAAGGCCAGCCCCAATATTTGCGAGGCCACTACCACACCCTGCCCTCCTCGGCCGCTGAACTTGATCTCAAGCATTTCTTTCCCTTAATACAGTTTTTTTCCTATAGCCTCGTTAAAGGCATACCGCTGTATATCCCGCTTGGCTGTTTCCAGATGATCCCTTATGGCCTGATCAATATTCTCATTGTCTTTTTTATTTATACAGTCAAAGATCCGACGGTGCCCTCTAATAGCCCGTAGTACATTCTCCTTATGAAAAATGCTTTCAATCCTATAACGTAGCATATGACGACGCAGCATCTGGCAGAGTTCCTGCAGACGCTCACTGCCGCTTGCACGGGACAAAACTTCATGGAAATCGGCATCCAGTTCCACAAAAGCCTTAGGGTTTCCCTGTTTGACCTCGGCCTTTGAAGCGGAGAGGTTTTTCTCCAAGGCTTTAAGCTCCTTATGGGTAATACGCTTCATGGCCCAGCGGGCGGCCAATGTCTCATTGACTCTCCGTATTTCGCAGATCTCTTCCACTTCATCCCACTTAAGGCTTTTTACCCTGTAGCCGACCCGAGGAATCGCCTCTATGAGCCCTTCACGCTCCAGCATGTGCAAGGCCTCTCGCACGGGCGTTCGCGAAGTCTTGATCTGTTCAGCCAGACGTGTCTCGACCATTCGCTCTCCCGGATCAATCCGGCCATTAAGTATATCGTTCCTTACGGCAGTGTATACCTTTTCCCGAATAGAAATAGGGCATCCAATAGCCACTCTCAATCGCTTATTCAACTTTTCTCCCTATGATGAGATGTTACTATAAAACTTTACGCCTTAATACAATCTACTTGCTATATATTTGATGTATACTGTACCCTAATATTATTTGAGCATCAGTGTGTAAGTCAATAAAAAACTGGCTTATAGTAAATACCCACAGGCTATTTGAGGCCACTCACCAAATCTCCCAAACCGAGTCGCTCAAGTGTCTTCCTATAAGGACGACCGCTATTGGGATCCCATTCCATTGCCTTTCTGTACTCCTGCGCAAGACTTTCCATATCAATAGTTATGCCCGCAAGGGGACCCTCTTCTTGAGGCGGCACACCCCTCATTCGAGGAGGCATGTGGATATTGGAAGGTTCAATCCCCTCTCTCAGGTTGAAGCATTGTCTCAGCGTTTGAATTCGGGCTCCGGTTTCAAGAACCTCTTGAATATCCATATCCCATCCCGTTACTGCGTTTAAGAACTCTAAAAGAGGATAGTCACCGAAAAATATAACAGGAAAGAGACAGACACCCGCACAGGTTCCGACCTGCCAGTAACAGGAGGTCACGGCGCTGGGTTTCCCTTTGCTACTGTATTCATACCGCTCCAAGCCATGAAATTCCAGCTCCGGATAGGGTGCAACGGGTCCTGGTCCTGCATCAATTCGAGCCATGGGAGCGGCTGTATGCCGGCCCGGAGTAGGGTCGCATACATACCCCGTACCTCGGCCCGGCAAAAATAGGGCATTATGCATTCCGGGCTCCTGCCCTCCTACGTGCATGGAAAAAGCATCAGACCCTTTTATCTTTCTGGATGCCTCCTGAACACCATCAGCCAGAGCATCGCCAATGCCCTCCCGTTGTATGATCTTATGGAGCATAAGGATCATGGCTTCGGCGTTTCCCCACGTGAGTTCAATGCCGTCGGTATCTCTTTTCGTCAGAACACCATTTTCAAAACACTCCATCACAAAGGCCAGTACGGTGCCAGCAGATATGGTATCCAAGCCGCTTCTATTGCACATATCGGTCATCTTGAAAATGGAGTAAAGGTTATTGTTTAGGCACATCGTGCCTAAGGCAGCCAGGGTTTCGTATTCCGGCTTGTGGACTTCCTGTACAGGATGAGGTCCATTAGGTACTGTTAAAACCCCCCCACAACCAATCGGACAATTTGCGCAAGCATACCGCCTTTTCTGATATTGGATCAACTTGTCCCCTTCCGTAATTTTTTCTTGTCCGGGGAAGGACTTTTCGCCTGCCTTAAGCCAGTTTTTGACCGGCGTTGCTCCACTGGCCAGGAGCCCCCCTGTCATACCACAAGTCCCATATTTCATGAGCCCTTTCGGAAAGCCATGGGCCTGGCGAAGATTACTTAAAAAGCTGCGCCGCAGTTTATCCAATCCATGCTCATCAGCGACCGGGACCTTCCCCGAGCCGCTTACAACAACCGCCTTCAAGCGTTTGGACCCCATAACGGCCCCGACGCCAGAGCGAGCCGCAATACGTCCCTTGTCATTGACGATGCCGCTAATGAGTGAAAGCTTCTCGGAAGCAGGCCCTATACATGCGACCCTGATCTTTGAATTACGATACGTTTTTCCAAGGGCCTCTTCGGTCTCTATAGTATCCATTCCCCACAGGTGAGAGGCGTCCTTGAGTTCCAACCGATCGTCTATCACCAGAAGATATTTCGCAACCGAGGACTGACCCGTAAAAAAAAGGGCATCCCATCCAGCGGCTTTCAGGGCGCTGCCAAAATATCCACCTGAATTGGCATCTCCCCAACCGCCCGTAAGAGGGGATTTACATACGACCATATAGCGAGCCCCGCTAGGCACTTTTGTCCCTGTCAGGGGGCCGGTTGTAAACCCCAGGATATTTTCAGGGCCTAGGGGGTCTGCCCCCTTTTTCTGCCGTTCATAGAGAATTCGGACTCCAATCCCGTAGCCTCCGATGAAGTCCTGATAAAGGCTCCTATCTGTCTGTTCCGCCCTAATCTTACCCGTTGTGAGGTCTATGAGACCAACTTTTCCAATATATCCACCAACCATAAATGATCCTCCTTATGTCAACTTTGGGTGAAATTTTCCATCCCTGTTCAATCCATAATCATACCCGTTGTATATGGCCTTTATGAGGAATCCGAAGGGAAAAATCTCTCAGATGCGATCACCGCTCTGCCAATGATATAGTAAGTTAAAAAGTCTATTTTCTGGGGCAGAAGTATAGAGAAATTTACCTTGTATATCAATAATAATATGTCCTTATGATGTTGTAGTCTTTTAATTTTCTCTGAGATAACCGCAAGGGAGAGCGGACTTATGTGTAGCATGGGACATGAACTGATAGGCTTATTCTGGAATAAAGACTAATATTTCTGCGTATATATAGGTAATGTTTTTGCCAAATCGAGGAAGCAGGAATATCTCTCAAATTGTAAAAAGGGGGCTGGGTCATTATAGTCTTGACACGGTCTTTTTTTTAGATATGTTTGGGAGGCAATATCGACTTCCAACCTATAATTAATCGTATTGAGGTTTATGAAGATTGAAACCCTAAGTTATTAGGGTATTTGGAAAAAGGGAATCAAATGAGTAAGCAAAAGCATGTGAGCCATTACAGGGTAATTTATGGTGATTGCGATTCAATGGCCATCGTCTATTATTCAAACTATCTTAGGCTCTTTGAGATAGGAAGGATGGAGTTGTTACGGAATATGGGTTTAATCTATCGTGAAATTGAGAAAAAAGGTTTTTTCTTGCCTGCCACAGAGGCCTATCTGAAATTCAAAAAACCTGCCCTGTACGATGATGTATTAACCATTGAAACCAGTATCGGTTTTTTAAAAAGGGCAAGCAGCAGATTTAATTATACCATTTTGAGAGGAGAGGAAATACTTGTGGAGGGATATACAGTCCACGCATGTTTGGATAGAGACAACCGGATAGTTCGGCTTCCTGACTTTATGTATATTATTTTAAAAAATATTGAGCATCCATAACCAGTTTTTCAATTTTTATAGACATAAAATATAAAACCGGAACATTAATTTCTAACAGAATTGTCAGGCGTTTGAAACATTTGTGTATTATAGTCAACCTATCAAATACTTTTAAGGAGAGAACAATATAATGAAAGATATTAAAACGATCGGCATGGTTGGATTCGGCGTCATGGGGGCCGCTATTGGCCTGAATGCAGCAGCAAATGGCTACAGTGTGATTTTCAAGGAATTAAACGATGAACTGGTCAAATCCATGTTTGATAAAGGGGTGGTTCGATCATTGAGCAAACGGGTTGAAAAAGGCAAAATTACCCAAGCGGACATGGATCAAATCACCGGGCGGATCACTGGCTCAAGCCGGTATGAAGATTTAGCTGCATGCGATCTGGTAATTGAAGCGGCCGTAGAAAATATGGACCTCAAGATCGCCATCTTTGATGATTTGGCCAAAACTTGTGATGAGGATACGATTTTGGCCAGCAATACCTCGACTTATTTGATCGAGAAGCTCATGGCGAAGGTTCCACAACCGGAACGCACCGCTGGCTTGCACTATTTTTTCCCTGCTAATATCAACCGTTTGGTAGAGGTGATCCGTCAAAAGAAAACCAGCGATGATACCTATAATACCCTCATGGACTTTGCGGCCAAGAATCAAAAGGTGGCGATTGCGGTCAAAGATTTCCCAGGTTTTGCCATCAATCCCGTTTTTATCTCCAGCTACATGGTCCTGAATTCTTTTTATGGGGACACATACAATGTGGCCACGTTAGACCGAATATCCCAGGAAGCTTTGGGAGTTAAATATGGGATTATGTGGGTTCAAAATGGGTCGGGTTTGGGTACAGCCTACCATGCAGCCGTTTCAATGAATGACTATCTAAAAGAAACAGACGTGGGGTTTCCATCCGTTCCGCACCAGCTCAAAACATGTTTTGAAAGCGGTACGCTGTGGAACCTGGAAGATGGGCCTATTGTCGAAGACAAGGCCGCACTTCAAAGGGTTCGGGACCGGCTTTTAGGGACCATATTTGCCATTACCACCCACCTTATCGAAAAAGATGTTGTTTCGGTGAAAGACTTGGAATTGGGGATTTGTACGGCCTTAGCATGGCCCAAAGGCCCCTTTACCATGATGAATGAAATGGGGATGGATGAGGCAGGTCGTCTGGTCAAAGTTTCGGTAGATGCGGGCGAAATAAAAATGCCCCAGACGTTTGCTTCTGGAACACCGGCAGCATGGTCGATATAAACCTGCACAAGTTTATGCGACTCCAGGCATGCATCTTTATCTTAATATTCGTTACCTTCTCTCCTTTAAAGGGGCTCAAAGTTCTAAGGGTCTTATAACCTATGATTTTCAAGAAAGAGAAATCCCGAGGAATGTTTTCGGTTAATCCGCACAACCGCAGGCTTGTAGAAACGGCGCTTGGTCATGAACCAGCCGACCTGGTCGTCAGGGGCGGAACCTTGATAGACGTCTATACAGGACGTATGATTCCGCACCGTTCGGTGGCCGTATCCGACAGGCATATCGCTTACGTAGGCCCGGACTCAGACTATGTAATCGGTGAAAAGACCCGTGTCATAGAGGTTGACGGGCGCATCATTTCGCCGGGTTTTATTGATTCACATACCCACATCGCGAACTTCTGCAATATCTCCGATTTTCTGCAGCATGCGATTCCCGGCGGAACAACCACCTATATTACTGAAGTTGAGAGTTACGGCTTTGCCTTGGGAGCCGAAGGTTTTAGGGCCTTTTTGGATCAGGTACGAAATAGGCCGGTCAAGATCTTTTGCCTGATTCCTCCAATGGTAACGACGAGTCGGGCTATGGCGCCTCTTTATATTACCTTGGATGAAACCAAAAAACTCCTTAAAGAGGAACAGGTTCTCGGTCTTGGCGAATCCTACTGGCAGAATACCATCCTGACTCCCGACAACCGAATATTCGAGCTTATACAGGAAACCATTAAGGCTGGGAAGTCCGTCCAGGGGCATGCTGCCGGGGCTGCAGGCAAGAACCTCGCGGCCTATGCGGCAGCAGGGGCAGTGTCCTGCCACGAGTCTGTTTCCCCTGAAGATGTCCTGGCTAGGCTGGAAATGGGCTACTGGACAATGCTCCGTGAGGGTTATATTCGACAGGATCTTGAGAGCATTCGCACCCTTATTGGAAAAATCGATATGAGAAGATGCACACTCTCTACGGATGGCATGAACCCTGATTTCCTTCTCAGCAGGGGATATTTCTCTAACGTGGTCCAGAAAGCCGTCGATATGGGTCTGAAACCCATTGAAGCAATACGCATGGTTACCCTTAATCCTGCGGAGCATTTTGGCCTTGATCATCTGTTGGGTGGAATATCTCCCGGCCGTTTTGCGGATATTCTTATTCTGCCGGACGCCAGTACCATGACGCCTGATCTTGTAATCTCAGAGGGCCGGATTGTCGCGGAAAGGGGTGAGACCAAAGTTGCTCTTCCCAGGATTCCCTACCCGGATCGGCTGCTGAAAACGGTGAATGTGCCCTTTGTCTCCCCAGAACAATTGTCCGTGCCTCTTTCCGCCTGCTCAGAGGAAGGAACGGTCAGGACCATGGACATCCAGGCAAACGGACTGGTTACTCGAGAGGGAATTGCAAGGATTTCTTCCAGAAATGGAGACGTGCTCCCTGACCCCGGTAACGATCTACTGAAGATTGTCTTCATTGAAAGAGTCAGCGGGAGAGGTGAGAAGTTCGTCGGTTTTGTGAGAGGGTGTGGGCTGAAGCGAGGTGCTGTGGCCTCAAGCCTTGCCTGGGATGCGTCCGGAATTTTGGCAGTCGGAGCTGATGATTTTGATTTGGCCAAGGCCATTAACAGGATTATTGAACTCCAGGGCGGCACGGTCCTTTCGTTAGACGGGAAGATAGAGATTGATATCCCTTTCCCCATTGGTGGCTACATTTCTGATATAAGGGTCGAGGATCTTGCCTCTGAACTTGAAAATTTTCAACAAACGGTAACGGGTTTGGGGTCAAACCTTCAGTCGGTCCATCTCACCCTTGTAACCCAGGCATCTGCAGCCATTCCCTTTATTCGAATCACGGAAAAAGGCTACTACCGTTTTCGAGAGAATGACTATGTGGGGATATAGTCCCTTTTTCGTATCATCTTAGGGCTAAGAGCAGGTTACAAGTCTTTTTGAATCATCAATTAATTTCAAAAACCTAAGATATATACGCGCCATATACAGACAGCCGGATTTCCATTTATCCATTGTATCACAGT
>CAYRFN010000047.1:0-24949 GCA_964423495.1 uncultured Desulfobacteraceae bacterium | reverse complement strand
AATCGAAAGGCACATAAACTGTCTAAGTACAAACTGAATGTAAATACTTTTGAACGTTACAAATAATTTAGGAGAAAGTTTATGGCAAAGATACTAATTGTAGATGACGAAGAACATATCAGGTACCTATATTCAGAAGAACTGAACGAGGCTGGTTATGAAGTAATTACAGCCGATAGCGGTTATAAGCTTTTGGATAAGATTGAGGAGGAAACGCCTGACCTGGTTGTCCTGGATATCAAGATGGTTGACTATAATGGGCTGGATCTATTACAAGACATTCGGAATAAATTTTATAACCTGCCAGTTATACTCTGCACGGCCTATGATACTTTTAAGGAGAATATGAAATCTATTGCAGCGGATTTTTATGTAATTAAATCATTTGACTTAACCGAACTTAAAAGCAGGATAGCCATGGCCTTGGAGTCTGGCAATGAAACTGGTACACAAGAGGATTAGTCATGAGCAATAAGCCTGATATAAAGGTCCTTCTTATTAATGATGAACAAACGTTGCTTGAATTTCTATCCGAGCGTCTTGTAAAAGAGGGCTTTAAAGTCAAGTCCACCTTTTCTGGAGAAGAAGCTTTAGAATCAGCAATTAATGATAACTATGACGTGGCAGTCGCAGATCTCAAAACGGCAGGGATAGATGGCATTGAGACCCAAAAACGGCTTCATGAGATCCAACCATTCCTTCAGTTTATTGTTTTGACGGGATATGAATCAAATGAAACTGCCTTTGAAAACGGTCATGAAGAGGCTTTCAAGTATCTATTCAAGCCCATTGACTACCATCTTCTTGTAGATACGATAAAAAAGGCCTATGAAAAAAAACTTTATTTACAAAATATCAAGTTTAGTGAACAGATAAAAGAGACTTATAAATCTGATTCGGGAGCGAAAGGGATAAGAAAGGCCATTAGCAAAGTACGAAAGATTTATGGAATCAATTGATTCCTTTAAGGACGAACTGAAATAAGGTCTCTCAGGAGTTATCCAGCCATAAGATCAAGCTCCATCATACCAGAGGATACCTTTAGTAGTCTATTCTTCAAAATTCCAATAATATGATTTTTGCCACAGATGTGGATGGAATTTTGGTTTCATTCAGTAAAGGAGGCAAAAGCTGTAGAGGATGGAACAGGTTTTTTAAACATAATCATAAATGCAATCTAAATTATACAAAAAAGAGGTTGCAATAATAGACAGATTGGAATAAGAAGCCTGAAAACCGATTTCCAAAACATTATAAAGAAGCTTAGTGGTAGTCTGAATTTTATTAGTGGATTAGGAGTAGGGATAATTTTAATTGTTTAAATTTTTTTCTGATTTTCCAAATTAATATCTTTAAAGGAGGATCTGAATGGGACAAAGGCGTTTCTATCCTTTTTTGTTAACTTTTCTTATCATGTTTATCTTCTGGATTCTTCTCTCTGGCAAATTTGACTTATTTCACCTGAGCTTAGGCATCATCTCTTGTTTCATTGTTGCCTTTTTCTCAGGAGATCTCTTGTTCCCTGAGTTAAAAACGAAAGGTCTTTTGCGTTCATGGATACGTTTCATAAGGTATATACCATGGTTACTTTACCAGATTTTCCTGGCCAATCTAAATCTTTTGTACCTGACATTCCATCCAAGGATGATGGACCTTATTGATCCACGGATCATTAAATTTAAAAGTAGACTGCAAAATGACCTTTCCCTGGTGACCTTCGCCAATTCCATTACCCTCACTCCTGGAACCATCACTGTATATACTTCTATTGATGGAGATTTTAAAGTCCATGCTATTGACAAAAGATCGAGAGAAGGCCTGCCGGGAGAGATGGAAAACAGGATTGTTAAGGTATTCGGTGAATAATAAATGGATAATATCTTTTTATATTTCGCTCTCTTTTTGAGCTTTTTGATGCTTCTTTCACTTTATCGTGCCATTTTTGGGCCTACTGTATTAGACCGTTTGGTAGGTGTTAACGCGATTGGAAGCAAGACCGTTGTATTACTTGTCCTGATTGGCCTTATTTATCATCGTGTAGATATGTTTGTGGATATTGCATTGGCCTATGCTATGTTGAACTTTATTGCAGTCTTGGCGGCTTCTCGGTATTTTCAAAAGCGGAAGGGATTATGATAGATGGATATTCTTGTTATTATATTCTTGATTATTGGGCTAATTCTTTTTACAGGCGGGGGTGTAGGCATTCTCCGTTTCCCTGATTTTTATTCACGGCTCCATCCGGCGGGAAAACTGGATACCATGGGTTCACTCTTCATGATGATTGCCTTTGCATTATATAATTTACATCATTTTTCTTTGGCCACCATACTGACAAGTGTAAAGATCATCTTGATTGTTGTGTTTGTTTTTATATCAAGCCCTACCGCCATTCATGGCATTGTAGATGCAGGAGTCAGGGCCGGACTTATTCCGTGGACCAAAGGAGATAAAAGGAGATAACTTCTATGATCTGGCAGCTGGATTTGGCTATCCTGACCTTAGTCGTTGTGACTGCTATTGGTGCTATCTCGATTAAGGATCTTCTTGGTTCTGCCATTTTATTCGGCGCTTACAGTTTTATGATGTGCCTTCTCTGGGCCATTATGGGGGCAGTGGATGTCTCTTTTACAGAGGCCTCTGTAGGAGCAGGAGTCAGCACTGTCTTTTTTGTAGCGGCCGTATTCCGTACCACAAGGAGGACAAAAGATTGAAGCTTGTCGCCCTCATCATCGTTACCCTCAGTGGTATCGTCTTACTTTACGCAACAGTTGACTTTCCAAACTGGGCAGACCCTTTATCACCGGCCAGTATGCATGTTTCCCCCCATTATATTGAAAAGACTATGGAGGAAACTTCGGTACCTAATATCGTTACAGCGGTATTAGCCGACTATCGTGGTTTTGATACCATGTTTGAGACCACCGTTATATTTGGCGCCGGTGTGGTCTGTTTCATCCTTTTGAGAATTTTTAAGAAGGAAAAGAAAGAATGGTATTATCGACACATTCCAACGGGCATCACTATACATATCAAGAATGGAAGGGAAATCCCGGTTGGTTCGGAGGAGTTCGAAAGAATTGATACTCACTGGATTCCTTATGATCTGATCATCAAGACCATATGCCGGATACTGATTCCCTTTTTACAGCTTTTTGCCCTCTATGTTATAGCGCATGGGCACCACAGCCCTGGCGGAGGGTTTCAGGGGGGTGTTATCCTTGGAGCCAGCTTTATACTTATGGCTGTCTCCTACAATCTGAGAATCGCCCTGACACGTATGCGTGAAAAAACGCATGCACTCCTTTCTCCAATTGGCGTCCTTATCTACGCTGGAACAGGCGCTTTGTGTCTGTTATTGGGGCGTAATTTTTTAGATTACGGAGCCCTGGCAACCGTTCTCCATGTTGATCCTATCGCAGCGCGATCATATGGTATTCTCATCGTAGAAATCGGCGTGGGGATTGCTGTTATGGCTACAATGATATGGATCTATAACAATGTATCTTCTTCGGGAAAATATGATGAAGGGCTATAAACAATTGAGGGATTCCTAAATATTTAAATTCCTTAATTCTTAAATTTGGACAATTTTTGTCGCTTTCCTTTTCCTTAATTTTAAGGTTTTTTTATGTCTGATTTATTTTCACTCATCATAGCAAAATACAACTACTGGATATACATTGTTCTCATGATGATCGGCCTTTATGCAATGATTGCAAAAAATAATCTTGTCAAAAAGATAGTAGGAATGAACATCTTTCAGACTGCCATCATCTTGTTTTATGTATCAATAGGCGCCAAGAAAGGAGCCACCATTCCTATTTTAATGCACTCCCATGGAGACAATAGTCATGAAGCGGCAGCCCACATTGTTCGAACTGTGGACTATATCAACCCATTGCCCCATGTACTGATGCTAACCGCCATCGTAGTAGCAGTGGCGACCCTCGGTGTGGCCTTGGCCCTGGCTATTAGAGTCTATAATCGGTATAACACTCTTGAAGAAGACGAAATCTTAGCAAAGATAAGGGAAAAATGAGCCAACAATATCCTGCAATTCTTGTAGTTGTTCCGTTGCTTTCGGCCTTTATCATTAGTGCTGCCGGATGGTTTAACAAAAGATTATGTTTTCCAATAGCCTTAGCAGCACTTAGTGTGGCGGTATATTCATGCATTGGCCTTCTGCTAAGCGTATTGGATGAAGGTGTTGTTTTATACCGTTTAGGGGGATGGGACCCGCCAATAGGTATTGCATACTACGTGGATCATCTCAATGGATTGGTTTTAATAGTGGTGTCAATTATTGCCCTTCTAAATTTGATTGCGAGCAAGAAGAGTATTGAGCAGGAATTTCCAGAGAAGATGGGTCAATTCTATACATTATATGTCCTTATGGTGACCGGTCTTTTAGGTATAGTAGTCACTGGAGACGCATTTAACTTATATGTGTTGTTGGAGATTGCCGCCCTGACTGGTTACGGCTTGCTTGCAATGGGAGAGGATCGTGCTCCGTTGGCGGCTCTCAACTATTTATATATGGGTACAATTGGAGCCTGTTTTTATCTCTTGGGTATTGGGTACCTCTACATTGTCACTGGTTCATTGAACATGGTTGATATTGCTAAAATTCTACCTGCTCTTTATCAATCCAAGGCAGTATTAGCCGCCTTTATTATCTGTATGGTAGGTGTATGGCTCAAGATGGCATTCTTTCCTTTGCATACCTGGCTACCTAATGCTTATACTTACGCTCCCTCTGCGGCCAGCAGTTTGATTGCCCCTTTAGTGACCAAGGTGATGATTTATGTGATGATACGTCTTATATTAACTGTCTTTACTCCAAAGTTTGCCTTTACCTCTTTAGCCATAAACGAGCCTATTGTATGGCTTGCAGTTATTGCCATTGTAATGGGTGCTATCTTTGCCCTGACAGAGCGTGATCTGAAGAAGATGTTGTCCTATGTACTGATTGCAGAAGTGGGTTATATGGTTGGCGGCGTGTGGCTTGGAAACCGTGCTGGAATGACTGGAGCTATCCTACATATTATGAACGATGCCCTTATGACACTATGTGTCTTTTTAGTTGTAGGTAACATTGTCTACAAGGTCAAGGGACATGCCTTTGAGGACCTTAAAGGATTGGTTCGGAAAATGCCATTCACTATGGGGGCCTTTGTAATAGGGGCCCTCTCCTTCATCGGGGTCCCTCCTACCTGTGGTTTTTTCAGCAAGTGGTATTTGATCTCTGGGGCTATTCAGGCCGGTCATTACGGTTTTATGGTGGCGTTGCTGTTCAGCAGTCTAATCAATGTGATACTATTCTTCAGGATCATTGAGATAGCATACTATGAGCCATTTGTTGAACATCATGGGCATAATTCCCATCGTGAACCGATTGCCGAGGCCCCTCTTACCATGCTGGTTCCGCTTTTAATCGTTGCAGCGAGCTTAGTCCTGGTAGGTATATATACAAGTGATATTGTAAACCAAATTATCCAATTTGCCATTCCGAAGGGGATTGTATGATGGAAACAATTACCTCCATACAGCCCCTTTTGGCTGTTCTGGTCTCATTTGCAGTTACGCCTATACTTGTTTTAAGCAGAACACCAAATGTCCGTGAGGCATGGACCTTTTTAGCAGCCGCCGCAAAGTTTTTAATCGTCA
This sequence comes from uncultured Desulfobacteraceae bacterium, assembly GCA_964423495.1. Lineage (GTDB taxonomy): Bacteria > Desulfobacterota > DSM-4660 > Desulfatiglandales > Desulfatiglandaceae > CAYRFN01. The sequence goes on along the minus strand of CAYRFN010000047.1, from coordinate 19,279 downwards.
TCTCTATGGTCCCAACTATTCTGAAAGGGAATGAGATTGTATATACGGTGGCTGAGTTCATACCTGGGGCGGCAATAAAATTCAGGGTTGATTCTTTGGGTATGCTCTTTGCCCTTGTTTCTTCTTCCCTCTGGATTGTAACATCTGCTTATTCAATTGGATATATGCGAGGGTTAAAAGAGCATAGCCAGACTAGGTATTTTTGCTTCTTTGCCTTTGCTCTTTCAGCAACCATTGGGGTTGCTTTTTCAGCCAACCTCCTTACGCTTTATCTATTTTACGAGATGCTTTCCCTTGCTACATATCCCCTGGTTACTCACCATCAAGACAAAGAGGCACGCAGCTCAGGGAGAAAATATCTACTGTATATTCTAGGTACCTCAATAGGGTTTATCCTTCCTGCAATGTTGATATCATACAACCTTGCGGGAACTCTAGAATTTGGAAAGCAGGGTTTCTTAGTCGGAACCGGATCAAAGACTTTGATGGCGCTGCTTCTCTTCCTGTTTATTTTCGGTTTTGCAAAGGCAGCGATTATGCCTTTTCATTCATGGCTTCCTGCAGCTATGGTGGCTCCTACCCCGGTTAGTGCACTGTTGCATGCAGTGGCTGTTGTGAAGGTTGGGGTATTTTGCATTTTACGTGTCTTGACCGGAGTTTTCGGAATAGATCTTTTATCATCACTCCATTTTGGTACCATAATCTGTTATGTTTCATCTTTTACTATCATAGTTGGATCCATTATCGCCCTTTCTCAGGATGAACTGAAGCGGCGTCTTGCCTTCTCAACAATCAGTCAGCTTTCATATATTGTACTTGGAGTCGCCCTGCTTTCTCCCAATGGGATGATCGGCGGTATGATACACATTGCCATGCATGCCTTTGGCAAGATCACCCTCTTCTTCTGTGCAGGCGCTATCGCTGTGGCCACCGGTAAAAAATATATTAGCCAAATGGTCGGCATAGGCAGGAGGATGCCGGTGACCATGGCAGCATTTTTTATAGGTTCATTGAGCGTTATTGGACTTCCTCCTACTGGCGGATTTTTAAGCAAGTGGTATCTTGTTTTAGGAACGCTTCAGTCCGATCAATGGCCCATGCTGGTTGTACTCCTTGGAAGTTCGCTACTTAATGCGGCGTATTTTTTACCCATTGTTTACAAAGCCTTTTTTTGTACAGAAAAAGAGTCTATGTTTGAAAACCAAATAAAAGAGGCCCCACTTTGGTGTGTGGTTCCTCTGGTAGTAACTGCATTAGGTTCTATTGTACTTTTTTTCTACCCTACAGTTTTCCTTAATCTTGCAGCACTTGCAATAGCAAATAATTAGGAGGCAATTTTATTTTAGTAACATTTTAGTTCTTTGAAAAAAATCATTAGCGATTAAACATGGACGTAGGTATCTATTTTTAAAAAGCCGCATAGGCTGACATTATTTTATAGAACTGCCCGCCCTGGCCTCCGGCTCAGAGAGTGCGACTCGTTAGTATATTTGGTAAAGCCAATGTATCATGTTGGCCCTGGTTTTTTAAGTATATAGCGATGGTGATCGGTCTGGGCCAGGGCAGCTTGGTCCTAAAATGTACTCAGACATCGGTATATGGGTCTCTCTAAGAGACACAATACTATGACCTATGGAGGGAATATGAATAAAAAAAAGGAATTCAACTATTTTGACAGGCCGGAGAACATAAAAAAATTATGGATCATGTTGTATGTAGTTTGCGGCCTGACTATAGTTCCTGATATTTTTACTCACAGACATGCGTACTTTGGGTTTGACAGTTTTTTTGGGTTCTATGCACTTGTCGGATTTGCCTCATGTGCGGTTCTTATCCTGTTTTCTAAATTAATAGGCCTGGTATTAAAAGTAAATGAGGATTACTATGATAAATAATTTTCCTCCTGCGGCAATATTGATACTTGGCGCCTTGTTTGTCCCCTTTTTTAAGAGTAAGGCAAAAAATTGGTATGTTATTATACTGCCAGCGGCCGCCTTTTATTTGATCTCCCAGCTCCAGGTCGGTTCGTCATGGCAGGTTCATTTCTTCGGATTTGATCTTACCTTTCTGAGGGTAGACAAGCTCAGCAAGGTATTTGGGTATATCTTTACACTGAATGCCTTTGCGGCTTTTATCTATGCCTTTTATCTGAAGGACAACACCCAGCACATGGCTACACTGTTTTATGTAGGAAGCGCCCTCGGCGTTGTCTTTGCCGGGGATCTGGTTTCCTTTTATTTCTTCTGGGAGAGTATGGCTGTCGCATCTACCTTTCTTATTCTGGCACGCAAGACCCCAAAGGCCCAAGCGGCAGGCATGCGTTACATCTTAGTGCATATCTTCGGTGGGCTTTGTCTGCTGGCAGGGATAGTGATATATATAACACAGACTGGAACGGTTACCTTCAATGCAATGATTGACCGGAACCTGGGGACCTATCTTATCCTGATTGGAATCTTGGTCAACGCTGCAGCACCGCCCATTCATGCCTGGCTCCCCGATGCCTATCCAGAGGCAACCGTGACCGGTGGAGTAATCCTCAGCGCCTACACCACAAAGACCGCGGTCTATACATTGGTGCGTGGGTTCCCTGGCTGGGAGATACTTATTGTGATAGGCTGCATTATGACAATATACGGTATTATCTATGCCTTGCTGGAAAATGACATGCGACGAATCCTCGCTTACAGCATAATTAATCAGGTGGGTTTCATGGTCACTGGAGTTGGCATAGGGACCATGATGTCCCTCAATGGTACTGTAGCTCATGCATTTTGCCATATCATCTATAAGGCACTTCTCTGGATGTCCGCGGGATCGGTTTTGTACATGACTGGAAAAAGTAAATGTACCGACTTGGGCGGCCTTTACAAGACCATGCCATGGACCCTGATATTCGGAGCAATTGGGGCGCTTTCCATATCGGCCTTTCCTGCAACGAGCGGATTTACGAGCAAATCTCTTATTATAGATGGAGCAATACAGGAACACATGCTATGGGTCTGGATAGTTTTAGAAATAGCATCGGCAGGTGTATTTCTCCATGCAGGAATCAAATTTCCCTATTTCGTCTTTTTTGCCAAGGATAAAGGGCTTAGGCCCGGGGAAACCAATAAATCAATGCTCCTGGCCATGGCCTTTATGTCTTTTATGTGTATTTTTTTGGGTATCTATCCTCAACCGCTTTACAACATTTTGCCATTTGATGTCCATTATCAGGCATATACCTTTAATCATACAATTGCCCAGTTGCAACTTCTCATGTTATCGGCCCTCGTCTTTTTCGTTTTTCTCCCGTTGCTCAAGCGAACAGAGACCATCTCGATTGATACCGATTGGTTTTACCGAAAAGGAGGCCGACTCTTTTACTATATCATGGACAAAGGCCTGAACGGTCTTAATAGAATTTGCGAACGCATCTTTGTGAAAGGTTTTGCGGGGTCTCTTGCACGGATTTCTATAGATGGCAAGGCACGTCTTGCACTTTTTCCTCTGATCAGCATCTGGTTGATTAATGGCGTAAGAGGTAAGAGACTGGAGATAAAGAAGATAAAGGCCTATACTGACCTCTTAAAGGGGACATTATCTGTTGGAGTTGGGGCAGGGGTCGCGGCAATTTTTATTATGCTGATTTTCATACTGATTCAGTTTATGGCGTAAGCAAACAAAGAATTTTCTGGAGGAGAATATATGGTGTCCTTTGAGGATCTAAGGAAAATTAATATTCTTAGTGAGTTAACTGATCCAATGTTAAAAAAAATACAGCCGATGGTCCACTTACACCTGTATGGAGACCGGGCGGTCATTTTTAAGGAAGGGCAAAAAGCAGAGCACTTTTATATGTTGCTGAAAGGAAAATTGCTTTTGGAGGCAGAGGTCTCTGATACAATCATGATTTCCCTCGGGGCGATCAAACCCGGCTACTCTTTTGGGTGGTCCGCCTTGCTTGGTGCTCCATCCCACACCAGTTATGCCATATGTAATGAGCCCTGTGAAGTTTTGTCCATTCCTGGAGATAGGTTTAGGCATCTTCTGAATGAGGATCATACTTTAGGATTTAGAATCATGGAAAGCGTATCAAAGATTCTAAAAAATCGATTAGAACGACGAAAATCTCAATTTTTGAAGGTAATGTCGAAACACCCCGATATTCAGAAACTGTTGTGATTATAATAACAACCGGCTTCATTGGTTTTGGATATATTCTTCAAGGGATGGATTTCTGGCTTTTGTCCCAATAAATGCTCTTCGAATTGCTCATCTCTGTGGTTTTTTTGTTTTATGATGGAAATCATGGATTTCGGATACATTATTTGTGATATCTCTCATTGTTAATAATGGTAAACGACCTGTAGAGTTGTTAAAGTGGAGTAGGCGACTCATTTCGTGAGTCAGGGTTAGTTTTGAGAGGGAAGATACTTCATTGGAAATGCCCAAAATCCTTTTTGAAAGCCCTAAGGGACCACCTATAACAAACATTAGTTTATCGTTATTAAAGGACAATTGCTCAATCCACGTGGATAAACCCATGGAATCATAAGCCTTACCTGATCGGTCCAGGGCAATTATGTATTATTCCCTTTGATTAAACCTTTTGATTATAGATTTTCCTTCTGTCTCCAATATATCCACAATAGGTTTACCTTTTTCAATCTTCACCGGTTTAATCTCTACCCATTCAGTATTTGCATATTTTCGGATACGATCAAGATAGAAGGATTCTCCTTGTTTCAGGAAAGGCGACCGTGTGCGGTCAATAACGATAATTTTGATCTTAAACACGGTTATTTTTTCTTAAGGTCCAGAATTTTTGCTATTTCTTTGACCGTTTCATTAACAAAGATTTGCATATCTTTCTCTGATAAAGGCCTACCTTGTGCAGGATACTTGGAGAGGTTTTGAGGTCTTACCTGAAAAGGTGCATTTCTCAGTTCGGGTTTTGGTTTGATATCAAACTCTGGATCGAAACTGTCATTGAAATACATTTCCTGAAAAACACTAAATTTGAGGACATGGGCCGTTGAATTGAGTACTCCTATCTCAGAAGGCCCTACAACTCCTACCCGAACCGCTTTTTGCAGGCCAGCCAGAGACTCACCTCCCTGAGAGCAGGCAATATTACCATTCCTGTTGGCAATAATCATGGCATCCATGATTTCCTGTTCATTAACCTGTACCACAAAAATTCTTTTTTCCCTTGCCTTGAGATTGTATTCTTTAACAAGTTCAATCACCCTTGGCATGGATACAGGATTTCCTATCATAGCTGCCTGAGCAACGCTTGGCCTGACAGTGACAGGCACAAAATTTCTTTGATCCTCGTTTTCTTCAAAATAATATTGGTAAACCGGATCGGCGTGTTCGGACTGTACACCCACAATTTTAGGTAATCGGTCAATGACCCCGGCCATGAAAAACTTGAGAAAACCACTCATTATGGCGGTTATATTTCCGGCATTCCCTATGGGAACCACAACAACCTTATCTTCAACCTCATAATCAAAATCCTGGGCTATTTCATATGAAAAGGACTCCTGGCCAAGGATACGCCAGCTATTTTTAGAATTAAGAAGTGCAACGTAATAATTTTCGGAGAGAGATTCAACGACTTTCATGCAGTCGTCAAAGACACCTGGAATTTCTATTACTTTTGCTCCGCTTCCTAAAGGTTGTGAGAGTTGCTGCTGTGTAACCTTTCCCTTAGGCAATAGTACAGCCGATTTTAAAAAATCCGCAAGGTACGATGCGTATAGGGCGGCCGAAGCTGAGGTGTCACCAGTAGAAGCACAGATGGTCAAGAGATCTTTAATTTTTTCTTTTTTGACCAAGTAATTGATATAGCTAAGTGCGCATGCCATACCTCTGTCTTTGAAAGAGGCGCTGGGGTTAAGACCGTCATTTTTAAAATAAAACTTGAGACCAACTTGATCTTTCAGACGGGCGTTTGCAGATACAAGTGGTGTATGACTTTCACCCAGGTATACAATATAATCCAGGGGGATAATCGGAGCTATGAATTCGTAATAACGAAAAATACCTTTCAAAGCTCTATGGTTCAGCATCCTGCGATAATCAAAGATTTTGCGCCACTTTTTGCCCCCCACCGCTTTTATATATTTCATATTCTTGTTGTGGAGCAAAAGTACATTGTCGCATTCAGGGCAAGTATATAGGAGCTGGCCAGAATCATATTCTTTATTGCAGCCAAGGCATTTGTATACCATTTGTCCATGGGGCTCAGGCAATAAATAGGGACGGATATTTTTTGGGAATTGTTCGATTTTCACGTCTATTTCCTCAAAAATTATGTTTTTATGTAATAATTTAGCACTTTAAAAAATCATTAGCAAATTATAGGGGCATGGGGTTCTCTTTTCAAAAACGAGACGTCAACTGCAAGGCCGAAGGGACATCACTGCGCTTTTAGATTCTTCTCCAATTTAGTTGAACAAAAGCCTGCCTGCGGCAGGCAGGGGTTCGAGGATTCAAGGGATCAAGGGTTAATCAGACCATGCCTTTCTTCTTTTGGGAATCTTCTCACTGGAATCCTTGACCCCTCAATCCCCTAAATCCTTTGGAAATCACCAACTCTTTTGGAGAGATGACCCAGATTTATTTATTGTTAAGAATCATTATTGAATCGTTACTCAATATTATAAAACAGTCGGAATTTCAATATTGGAGTGCTCTTTAGATATTATTATACAAAAGTTTTTGACTTCTCTAAACATTTTTGCAAGATTACATTCCATGTTTATTGTCAGAAAGCTGGGTTCTGCATCATTGAGATATTTGTATAGGATGGGGGTTATGGGCCTATTTATGCTCAGGACCATATTTTATACAGTGATCCCTCCCATCAAATTTACTCGAGTTCTAAAACAAATACGCTTCATTGGCTTTCAATCAATGCTTCTTATTCTCCTTACAGGAGGTTTTTCAGGGATGGTCTTGGGCTTTCAGGGTTTCTACAGCTTGAGCCGTTTTGGCTCAGATGCCTTCCTCGGACCTTTAGTAGGACTTTCCCTTATCAAGGAACTCGGTCCTGTCCTCTCAGCTTTGATGGTAACTGGAAGGGCAGGCTCGGCTATTGCGGCGGAAATCGGGATAATGCGTATCAGCGAACAGATTGATGCCCTAGAACTTATGGGGCTAAGCCCCTATCGTTATCTTGTGGTACCGAACCTATTAGCAGCAATGATTTGTTTACCTCTGTTAGGTGCCATTTTTGATGTGGTCGGCATTTTTGGTGGTTATCTGATTGGCGTCAAGCTTTTAGGTGTCAGTCCAGGCACTTTCATTGGTGAGATGACAAGCTATGTGGAAATACGAGATATTATGGAAGGGGTTTATAAATCACTAAGCTTCGGCGTTATTATCACATGGGTTTGTTGCTTCAAAGGCTATTACACGGGAATATTCACCGGATTTGGGGCTGAGGGTGTTAGTAAGGCCACAACGCAGGCTGTAGTTCTTTCTTCGGTGTTAATCCTTGTATGGGATTATTTCATGACTTCGCTCCTATTTTGAGGAAAATGATGATCAAGATCGAGGATCTACATAAATCATTTAATGGAAATGAAGTGCTCAAAGGGGTCTCTTTAAGTATTGAAAAAGGGGAAGTTATTGCCATGATCGGGGGGAGCGGCTGTGGAAAGAGCGTTCTTCTGAAACATGTAGCTGGATTGATGAAACCTGATCATGGTTGTGTTATTGTTGATGAGAAAGATATGAACATGCTTAGTGGCAGAGCCTTAATGAGATTAAGGCAACGGTTTGGTTTTCTTTTTCAAGGCGGTGCCCTATTTGATTCAATGACTGTATTCGAGAATGTGGTCTTTCCTTTGAGAGAAAAAACAAAGCTAAGCAATAAACTTATTCAGGAAAGGGCCTTCGTAGAACTGGAGCACGTGGGTCTGGCCGGTTCAGAGCATAAATATCCTTCTCAGATCAGTGGTGGAATGGTTAAACGGGCTGCTCTTGCCAGGGCCTTGGTCATGGACCCAGAAATAATGCTTTTTGATGAGCCTACAACAGGTCTTGATCCAGTCATAGGCCTTGCCATTCTCAACCTTATTGATTCCTGTCATAAGCGGCTTTCTTTTACAGGGATCCTTGTTACCCATCAAATAAAGAGGGTATTCGATATCGTGGATAGGGTTTTCATGCTCCATGATGGAATTGTCTGGGCTGAGGGAACTCCACGAGACTTCCTTTCCTCAAGTGATCCTATTATCCAGGCCTTTGTTGGTGAAAGTGTTGATGGGTTGACAAAACCTTAATACGGCAGGCCTGATTCAAGGCTTAGGAAAGGACTTGGATGTTATGCAAGTTAGGGGGTGCAAATGAAAAAATTTGATCTTGAATTGGCGGTAGGTTTTTTCATGATTGTGGGAATAATTTGCTTGGGATACCTGTCCATAAAGCTTGGAAGGATGGAGGTTTTCCGCGGAGAAAGTTATGAAATCCAGGCAATTTTTTCCAATAGCGGGGGCCTAAAGACCGGCTCATCGGTCGTTATCGCTGGTGTTGATGTGGGACGTGTAAAGCGAATTATTTTGAATGACTATCAGGCTGAAGTGGTTATCAGCCTGCCACTGAATGTGAAAATACAGGAGGATTCCATTGCTTCCATTAAGACTAAGGGCTTGATTGGTGAGAAATATATTGGAATCACACCGGGTGGGTCCAAAAAAATCATTGAACCTGGGGGACGGATCCGAGATACGCAGCCGGCCGTGGATATGGAGGAGTTGATATCAAACTATGTCTTTGGAAAGCTATAATACGCTTGTAAGGAGGCGTTATGTGTGCAAGGTATGTCTGGCGAGTAATTGTTTTCTTTTTTGCAATCGTTATACCTGTTTCGTCAATGGGAGGAAATCCAATCGAAGAAATCAAAAAAACGACTGATAAGATACTCGCAATCGTAAGTGATCCAGCATTTAAAGCACCTGATAAAGAAAAAGAGAAAAAGAAGCGAATTCGTGAAACAGTTGATGAACGGTTTGACTGGGAAGAGATGTCCCAAAGGACCCTTGCAAGGCATTGGGCTCAAAGGACCAAGGAGGAGAGAAAAGAGTTTATCGACCTATTCGGAAAGTTGCTGGAGCGCACCTATATGGATAATGTAGGAGGTTATTCCGGAGAAAAAGTGCTTTATGAGAGTGAAAGTGTTGATGGGAACTATGGAATTGTAAAAGTCAAGATTGTCACACATAAGGAGACAGAGATTCCTGTTATGTACAGGCTCAAGAAGAAAGGTAATGATTGGTTCGTTTATGACATTTCAATTGAAGGGGTTAGCCTCATCAATAATTACCGGACCCAGTTCAATAGCATTATTGTGAGATCTTCTTATCCAAAGCTGATAGATAAGCTAAAAGCAAAGGCGGCGGAGGATTGATGGTTGACGGCTCGGATCTTAATATTTTCCAAACTTCTCATTGTTGCTCTTATGGCTACCTGCTTTGCAGGTGAGACGCCCGTATTATTTAATCCAAATCAAGATAGAGCATACTTCTTGGCACCTGATGAGGGCCCCCTTTCAGAGATGGTTGAACCGGAAGCACCCCTCAAATACCAAAGCGGTCAACTCAGGGTTTGCCAATTAAATAACTCGCAGGGTGATGCTTTTAAGGATTCAGAGGATTTCGAGGATACAAATCTGATTCCTGACCCAATTGAGCCCCTTAATCGCATAATCTTTCAATTCAATGATGATCTATATTTTGGTCTTCTCAAACCCATTGCTATTGTCTATACACATGTGATCCCTGAAACTTTAAGGATCCGTGTGCGCAACTTTTTTTCCAATTTGGCCATGCCAATTCGAGCGGTGAACTGTGTCTTACAAGGTGATATAAATGGCTTTGGAACCGAGATTGCTCGATTTTTTATAAATTCGACCGTAGGCATGCTTGGCCTTTGGGATCCGGCAAAGGATGGTCTTAAGTTAAAAAGTCAAGATGAGGATTTAGGTCAGACGCTTGGATTTCTTGGGGTTGGACCCGGTATATATATTGTCTGGCCGATATTGGGTCCCTCGAGCATTCGCGGCACGGTCGGTTTGGTAGGAGATTTTTTTCTCGATCCGCTTAACTACATCTTTGATGAAACAAAATACAATATTGCTGTGAGAGGTTACCAAATAGTCAATGAGACTTCTCTTACAATTGGAGATTATGAGTCTCTAAAAAAAGCCGCTCTTGATCCTTACATAGCCTTCAGAGATGCCTATTATCAGTACCGCCAAAAGAAAATTAAAGAGTAGCAGAGTAGGGCGCCTTTCAAAATTCAATCCCCTTTCGCGCTTTAATGCCTTTGCTGAATGGGTGTTTTATTTCCTTCATTTCGATTACGGTTGTTGCGGCATCCATGACCTCCGGGTGTGCATTTCGCCCACTCAAAAGAAGGTTGAGCTTTTCAGGTTTTATGAAAAGCATATCTCGGACCCTTGCAGGACTTAAAAGTCCGTAATTAATGGCATTATTTATTTCGTCCAGGACTATCAATCCATATTTCAGAGAAAATATTTCTTTGAGGCACTCTTTCCAGGCTCTCCTGGCTGCATCAACATGCTTTTTCTTTGAACCGCTTGAATGTAAATCCAGGAAACCCTCTCCTATGGAGATTATTTCAAGAAATGGAAGCCTTTTTATGGCCTTTACTTCTCCATAAGGTCTGGGAGATTTAATAAACTGGAGGATTCTGGATCGTATTCCAATGCAAGATGTAAGCATGGATTTGCCAAGGCAATAAGTGGTTTTGCCTTTGCCGTTTCCAGTTATCACTTCAATACTCCCTTGATCTTCCGGCACGTTTTCTTTTTCAGAAGAACTGGCGTGACTCTGCACTACCATTTCTGTAACCAAATCTGCCTCTTCAATAATATCTTCAGGAACACCTGAACCTGAAAGCACCAACTCAACATTGTTAGGTTTTTTCTTTATCAGTGTGAGGATATCCTTTAGATCTATCAAGCCATTATCTATAAGTGAAATGACCCCGTCCAAAATTACAATATCAACATTTCCTTTTAATGTTGCGTTTACAGCTTTATTAAAAGAATAAAGGGCCTTATCCTTCATCACTTTTTCTCCGATGAATGTTCTTTCAATGGCTGAGTTGTTGATAATCATGGAGTCAAGGAATGTTGAAGCTTTATTTACTCCATCCATTAACTCAAATGACCTAAAACAGGTAATTAGGGTGTGAAGGTTATGGCCGGACGCCCTAAGCGCTAATCCAAAGGTAGCAAAGTTGATTAGGGTGGAATTATTTGAATAGACCTGTATCAAACCCGTTTTCAGCATGACAAGCGCTTCCTAATAGTTTCCATATTTGATTTAAATTGAACAGATTATTATGTTTTATATAAATATAATAAAATAAAGCATAGTTGAGGGACAAGTCCTTCAAAATGAGGAAATTTGTCTTTAATATGAGGGATGTGCATGGCTCATTTGAACTGTTCCTAAAAGTCCTTGCGTCGAGACTAATAACTTATGGATATTATGACTTATTCCTTAATTGGTCAAACAAATAAAAAGGGCCTTTTATGAAAATAAAACTTGAATATCCAGAGGTTGATTGTTCGGATTTTACTCTTGAACTATATGATTCCTTAATGTTAGTGATTAATATACTTATTCAGTATTTTAAGTTTTGCGGCACAATCTCGTTATCTTATTCGGGCTAAATAGGCAATAAGTCTTATCAAAGTATCTTTTGAAATTGGAGGAACGTAAATGGCAAAACAGTTTAAAATGGATCCCGAAGCATTATCTATGGTGCTCGATACCATTGAAAAACTTCAAAAAGAAAAGCTGTCTGTGGAGACAAAACTGGAGATGGACCGGAAGGGTGAATTTCCAATGGAGCTAGTCCGCTTTATGTTAAGTCCTGAAATAGGTCTTCATTTGATCTTTATTCCGGAAGAGTACGGAGGTCTTGGTGCTGGTGCCTTTGATATCTCCGTGGTATCGGAAAGAATGGCAAAAATGGATCTGGGCGTGGCCACTTCTTTTTTGGCGATATGCTTGGGTATGGACCCGATCAGGGTAGGGGCGACACCGGAACAAAAAGAGAGGTACATAAGAAAGATAGCAGATGAAGGCCTGGTGGTCGCCTATGCTGTCACCGAGCCTGAAGCGGGGTCAAATGTCCAATCATTGAAGACCAAGGCAGAGCGTGTGCTGGATGATATGGGTCAAGTCAGAGGATATAAACTCAATGGACAAAAACAATTTATTACCAACGGAGGGGTAGCGGATCTTTATACCATCCTTGCAGATACACCGGAGGGTCCCAGTTTTTTTATTGTTGAGGTCGGGACAGAAGGATTAATACCGGGCAAGCACGAGGATAAACATGGAATCCGGGCCTCTGATACCTGTCCTTTGATCCTGGAAGATCTTTTTATTCCTATTGAGAATCTTATAGGAGGTATTGAGGGACAGGGACTAAAAGAGGCCAATAAGGTATTCGGCTATACAAGACTTATGGTGGCCACGTTCGGTCTGGGTGGTGGAATGGCTTCCCTGGAAAGGGCCTTAAAATACTCCAAGGAAAGGGTGCAATTTGGGACAACACTCGCTGAGAAGAAGGGGTTCACCCATAAACTGCTGGTTCCGAATGCAGTTCAACTGGAAGCTGCAAGGGCTTACATAGAAGAAGTGGCCCGAAGGCTGGACTCTGGTGAAGAGGATTTGCAGGTGGAAGGATCTATTGCTAAATATTTTGCAACAGAGGCTGGTGATGCCATGGCCAATGATGGAATTCAGGCGCTGGGAGGATATGGATATATTAGGGAATACGAGGTTGAAAAGATCAAAAGAGATATAAAAATCTGCACTATTTTTGAAGGAACCAGTGAGATACAGCAAAATATCATCTCCATATTCCGCTTGAGGGAAACAGTGCGATCTAAGGGTAGATATTACCTGGAAATAGCTGAAGGATTAGATAGACTGCCAGAAGACTGTGGCTCTCATTTACTTGCCACTTCCATAAGGACAATGAATGAGGTTATTCTTTTTGCGAGAAAGCTCAAATTGACCAAATCTCAGTATGTAATGTTTCTGCTTGCTGATATGATGACCTGGTGCGAAGTAGGCAAGGCCCTCTGCCATAAGGCGGCCACTTACGACGGAGGCGAGAAACGATCAATTCCATTCATGAAGACCGCAGCAAGGCTTTTTGCGAGGGATGTTATTGAAAAAATATACTTCAATGGCCTCAAAATTGTCCACAGTTGCGATCAGACAATTGATGAAATGACTGAAAAGCTAAATGCTATGAATGTAGACCTGGCTATGAAGGATTACTTAAAAGATATGGACCTGGTAGCCCTGGAATTAGTCAAGTGACAAATGACAAGTGTAAAAAAGCCTTTCCATAGACCATCAAGGCCTCGGTCAAGAAAAAGAAGTAGTAACAGAGACCTGCCCGCCGTTGCCCGCGTGAGACGTAGTCAGTCGAGGGGAAGGGGGAAGGATAGTTTTGAAAAGCCAAAAATAGATCCTCAGCTAAGGCCGATTTTCAACAAAATCGGGGTCCCGGATACTAAACCCCTTAAGCCAGACCCATTTCAGCTGGAAGCTTTTGATCTGATCAGGGACTATGATGTGCTTGTCAGTGCCCCTACAGGCTCCGGAAAAACCTGGATAGCATCACAAACCATCCATTTATATCTCTCCGAAGATCTTAGAGTATGGTATGCCTCACCGCTTAAGGCCCTTTCTAACTCTATTTATCAGGAATTTTGTCATGAATTTGGTCCTCACTATTGTGGTATCTTGACAGGTGACCGAAAAGAAAACCCAGAAGCGCCTGTCATTGTGGGCACAACAGAGATCCTAAGGAATCAGCTTTATGATGCTATGCATAAAGGTATTAATATCCGAACGGATTTGGTGATCCTGGATGAAGCCCATTATCTCAGCGATCCTGAAAGAGGCGTTGTCTGGGAGGAAGTTCTTATCTATCTGCCTTCAAGGGTAAGGCTCTTACTCCTTTCCGCAACTATTTCAAACGCTGAAGAAGTGTGTGCGTGGTTAAGAGAGATCCGCAGAACTTCAAATAGGGTTGTGCGAGTGGAAGAACGGCCTGTTCCCTTTGAAACACTTTTCCTCTTCCCTGATGGCCTTATTGCCCCCTTGGGAGGCAAAAAAAGGCTCAATCCCAGGGTTAAAAAATTCTTTGCTTCCCAACGAGGAAAGAGGAGAAGATGGTCTGCAAAAATAGATTTCGGTAACATCATAGCATGCCTGAGAGAGTTTGACTTGCTGCCAGCAATCTTTTTCCTTAAGTCGAGGGCGGATTGCGACAAGGCAATTTTGGCTTGCCCGCCGGTGGATAGACCGCCTGAATCTAGGAAACGTTTGAGGAATGCGATTAAGGCCTTCTTGCGAGATTACCCTCATCTCAAAGGACACCGTCAGATGAGGCCTTTACTGGAATCCCTTGTCGTATCTCATCACGGGGGGCAACTGCCTTATTGGAAGGTTCTCATCGAAAAAATGATGAATAAAGGACTCCTCGAGGCTATTTTTTCTACATCAACAGTAGCAGCAGGTGTCAATTTCCCTGCCAGGACCGTGGCTCTTGTCCAAAGTGACCGGTACAACGGGAATGAATTTAGTGATTTGACTGCAACCGAGCTTCATCAAATGATCGGAAGGGCAGGCAGGAGGGGTAAAGATTATATTGGGTTTGCACTAATTATTCCCGGCATTCATCAGGACCCCCAGCTTATTTATGAGTTGATGAATTCTTCGCCTGAGCCGCTCGTAAGTCAGATTCACATTAACTTTTCCATGACACTGAATCTGCTCCTTTCTCATACCCCTTCCGAAGTAAAGGAACTTCTTGAGCGTTCTTTTGCCGCCTTTCAGGAAAAAGCATCAGGGATTAGACCTAAGAAATGGTTATGGCAAAGTTTCAGGTATCATTTACAGTTTCTAAAAGAAACCGGTTTTGTAGATGATATGGAGAGATTGACGCCGGACGGGTACTGGGCATCCAGGCTGAGGCTGGACCAACCCCTATTAATTGCAGAGGCTATCAGGAAAGGTGCACTGGATGGGTTGCCTCCTGAAGTCCTCACAGGAATTATTGCTCCTTTTGTTTGGGACAAGTTCCTTGAAATAGAGATAAGGATAAATGGGGTTATGGACCTTGGAGTTATGGAGGCTTCATTCAACAATGTGCTTAATCACATCGAACAAATTAGGGCCTTAAAACACGAACGGGGATTTGAGAGCCCTCCAATTCTATTCTGGCCTGCTGCTGCGCTTTTTTTGTGGGCAAAAGGTGTCCCATGGGAACAGCTTTTAAATTTTGTGCCAATCGACGAAGGTAATATGGCGTCCCTGATTATGAGGACCGCAGATCATCTAAGACAGGTCACCAACCTTATGGATACACATCCCGAACTTGGATCAGTATCTAATGAGGCTATTGATCTAATACTGAGAGAACCTGTATATATACTTTGATATTGATTGTTTGTGTCCAATAATTGTTTAATATCCCAAGTTCACTGGGATTTTAGGATGAAAAGACGAGGCTTGTTCTCTATGGATTGAGTACGACCTCGTAAGGATCGTCTCAATCCATAAAGGGTGTGTTAAAAGACTTGCTTCAGTTTAATTCATGATCCTCATTGGGTGGCTTTGGCCCGCTCCTCTTGAGACATCTCCGCCAGGCGTTTCACCTCTTTTGTGTCCAATCCCAATCCCTCTGCCACGCGGCTTCCATAGTCAGGATCGGCTTTATAGAAAATGGCTGTTTGGCGTAGCTGAATACGCTTCTGTGCGTTACACAGGTGAGAGGTGATATTTCCAATGAGATGGGAACGATCCTCATCAGTCATCACACGGCGATATAGTTCTCCGGCCTGGAAGAAGTCATCATTAGGGTGGGTATAGGGATGACGATCTGCCATTCCGGAAACCTCGAATGGCGGCTCACCGGCATCGGGATCGGGTTCAGGGCCACCAAAGCTGTTGGGATAATAGTTTGGGCTCCCGCCGCCGTTGTCGCCAAAATTCATAACCCCGTCACGCTGGTAATAATTCACCGCTGCCTTGGGCCGGTTGATGGGCAGGAGATGGTAATTGGGCCCCAACCGATGGATATGGGTGTCGTGATATGAGAAGAGTCGTCCCTGGAGCATTTTGTCAGGAGATGCCGCGATCCCGGGAACGAAATTGGCAGGCGAGAACGCCGATTGTTCGACCTCAGCGAAGTAGTTTTCAGGATTTCGGTTTAGTACCATTCTTCCAATGGTAATTGGTGGAAAATCTGCATGGAACCATACCTTGGTGATATCAAACGGATCAAAGCGGTAGTCCTTGGCCTGCTCAGGGGTCATGATCTGCATTTCCAAGCGCCAGGAAGGGAATTCCTTCCGCTCGATGGCCTGGAACAGGTCCCGCGTGGCATGATCGGGGTCTTCGCCCTTCAGCTTGGTGGATTCTGCGAGGGTGAGGTTCTGAATGCCCTGCTCCGTTTTGAAGTGATACTGTACCCAATAATACTCTCCCTTATCGTTATACCACTTGAAAGTGTGGCTGCTGTATCCGTTCATGTTGCGAAATGTCCTCGGTGTTCCACGATCGGAAAAAAGGATAGTCACCTGATGTATCGACTCCGGAGTAAGTGAAAGGAAATCCCAAAACATATCCGCATCTTTTAGGTTCGTGCCAGGATTGCGTTTCTGTGTGTGAATAAAATCTGGGAACTTTAAGGGGTCCCGGATAAAGAAGACAGGAGTGTTGTTCCCGGTCATATCATAATTGCCTTCCTCGGTATAAAACTTTACTGCAAATCCGCGAGGGTCACGTTCGGCATCGGCCGATCCTTTCTCGCCGCCGACGGTGGAGAAGCGCACAAATACATCAGTACGCTTTCCGATCTTGGAGAGGAACTTGGCTTTGGTGTATTTGGTGACGTCAGCGGTGACCTCAAAGTAACCGTGTGCGCCTGCTCCTTTGGCGTGAACCACACGTTCTGGAATGCGCTCGTGGTTAAAATGACCGAGTTTCTCCAGCAAGTGGGCATCCTGTAATAACACGGGGCCAGGGCTGCCCGCGGTTTTGCTGTTTTGGTCATCATCGACCGGAGCACCAAAGCCGGTAGTATAAATCTTTTTTTGTGCCATTTTAGACCTCTTTTGTTATTATAATTATTACTAAAATATTACTATTTATCTAATTCCGTTCTAACAGCCATTACTATTTTTTTTAAAATGTATGGTTTCCTGATGTATTGTCCCACACCTAATCTCTGGGCTTTCTTGACTCGATTCGTTTCAGAGAATCCGCTGACAATAATTGCCTTTTGCCCTGGGTGTATTTTAATAATTTGTTTGTAGGTTTCAAGACCATCTATGCCTGGATCCATGATCATATCCAAGAGCAACAGATCCACTGAATTATTTTTTAAATAATCAACTGCTTCTTCACCGCTTGAAACTGTCTTTACAGAATAACCTAAATCGGACAGAATCTTTGATGCGATTTCTCTTTGCTGTCTTACATCATCTATCACTAAAATTGATTCCCCTTTCCCCAAATAATCTTCCATGATGAAATCAGATTGTCCCTTGGCTGTTTCTTTATCATACCTTGCTGCGGGAAAAAAAAGGGTGAATGTAGAGCCTTTTTCCAAGGTGCTTTGCACGTCAATATACCCTTTATGATCCTTTACCGACCCCCAGACAACCGCCATACCTAACCCTGTACCACTCTTCCCCAATACCTTTTTCGTATAGAAGGGCTCAAATATCTTCTCTATCTCCTCTGAAGCAATACCAACTCCAGTATCAGATACTGTAAGAACAACATAATCACCTTCTTTTATCTTATCATAGCCTTTTATCGTTCTGTCAACATATCTGTTTTCGGTACAAATAGAAAGCTTCCCTCCTTCGGCCATGGCTTCGGCTGCATTAGAGACTAAATTCATAACTGTCTTGGAGAGATGAACAGGAGATCCTAAAATACTCAATAGATCTTGTTCAAGGTTGGTTTCCACCTGGACCACAGGATGAAATGATTTCAACTTTTCATATTCTGGGCTTATCAGGTATTCAGAAATAATCGTGTTTAAATTTGTTACCTCAGTAGTGGCAACCTCTCTTCTTGCCAAAGTTAATAAGTCCTGCACAATTGCAGCGGCTTTTTGTCCGGAGTCCTTTATTGTTTTAATTGGCTTTCTTAAGGGACTATTTTCCGGAAGTTGCATTAATAGCAGGTCAGGATAACTTACAATACCTAACAGAATATTATTTAGATCATGAGCCACTCCTCCTGCCAGGGTGCCTATAGCCTCCATATGTCGGGCTCTTCGCAGTTGATTTTCAAGCTTCACCCTTTCTTCTTCCGCTTGCTTAATATTCTTTATGTCAATAAAGCTTTCAAGGAGATGAGGTCGTCCATTCAACAATATTGGAATGACGGTCTTGAGAATTGGTATGCTCTTACCATTTTTTGTTAAGAGACTTCGTTCCGAGTTGTCCAACTTCTGTCCCAAGTCCGTTATTGGACAACTGTTTTTTTGTGCCGGACAAATATATTGACGACATTCATGACCTATGACCTCACCTTTGGAAGCCCCTATCATTTTTACAGCTATCGAATTGGCATCAATAATCATATGGTTTTCAGGGTCTATTATAATTATTCCGGCTTGTACGGAATCAAAAACCGTCTTTAATCGATTCTGACTTTCCTGCAATGCCTCCTCAGCCATTCTTCTTTCTTCCATTTCTCGGATAAGTTGCTCATTCGCTAACATTAGTTTTGATCGTTCGCCCTGCAAGGAAGAGCTGACTTCTACTGCCTGTGAATATCTGCTTTTAGCTGAAGAAAGCATTTTTGACTGGAGGAGAACACTTAGAAACACAAATACTGCACCGAAGAAAAAAATAATTCCAACAATCAAATCGCCAAAGATTGCTATCTTTGCAATAATACCATATAGAACCGCAAGGTATCCTATAAAAAATAAGATCATTAAAGTTTGATGGGTGTTAAATAACCGCTTAATTTTTGCATGTTCTTCAATCTCAAATTCATGCAAAAGGCGAAAGATGCCCCTGAATCTGAGAATACTTACGGCCATCACGCCTGCACCCGCAATAATCAATAAACAAGCAGTTATTGTCAGTAAATTCATAGGAACCTCGCTTAATAAGATAAAATGCCAGACTATCAGGTTATTACCTGAATTTTGCACTGACTGACTCACCCCTTTACGATTACACGGCTAA
>CAYRFN010000046.1:0-25546 GCA_964423495.1 uncultured Desulfobacteraceae bacterium | reverse complement strand
TTAAAGGCATTCACCCACGGGCTCACGCCCGTGGTCCTCTGCCTGTTTTTGATAGGGCTTTTTGTAAATACAATTGAACAGGGGTGCCCCGATTATGATGCCCTAATTCCCACAGAAATGGATATTAGGCGCTGCCAAGGACCTTTGGAGTGATAATGAGCATCTGGGTCTTTTTGTTCTCTGTCATTGTGATCAGTATGAGCGGGATATTGATGCCCGGCCCGATTACCGCCTTTACTGTATCGAAGGGAAGCCGTAATCCCTGGGCAGGATCTCTGATAGCAATTGGACATGTGATCGTAGAAATTCCACTGATAGCACTAATCTATTTTGGTGTGGGCATGCTCTTTCAGAGGACACCTATTAAGGTTGTCATTGGCATCTTGGGAGGTGGGGTATTACTCTGGATGGCGATAGATATGTTCAGGAATTATCAACGGGCTGATATCCTGAGAGAAGATCAAGGCATGAATTCGCTTGTTGCCGGGATTGTGCTCAGTGCCGGTAATCCTTATTTTCTGGTCTGGTGGGCAACGGTAGGTGCAAGCCTGATCTTACGCTCGATTGAGTTCGGAATGATAGGATTGCTTTTAATGGTAGTAATTCACTGGTCTTGTGATTTGGTCTGGCATCAATTTTTAAGTTGGCTCAGTTTTCAGGGAGGCCGCTTTTTTGGTAAGAGGCTCCAAATGGCAGTCTTCATCATATGCGGACTTGCAATGCTATATTTTGGCCTATATTTTATTACCGATACGATCGTGAGGCTGGTCTGACCTGGTTTTCTTTTATTCCATTTATGCTAACTGTCAGAAATCATTAACCAGGCATAAGCCTGTCTTTTTACAGTATCCCTGAAAGAACTCCGGAATGGAAACCCACATTTCCCCAGCCATAATAATGAGAATCAAGGACTTCGGTGAATCCGATATCCTTGCCAGCTTTTTTACCGCTGATAATGGCAGATTAAAAGGCGTAGCAAAAGGGGCTCGTAGAAGTCAAAAGAGGTTTGCCAATTGCTTGGACCTATTCTGTTTAACAGATGTGGAATACGGGATTAGAAAGAAGGGAGACCTCTATCTCCTTCATTCGTGCAAGCTTGTTCACTCATTTCCCGGACTTAGGTCCGATTTTTCAGTTTTATCTTTGGCAAGTTATATGATTGAACTCACGGATATCCTTTTTCCTCTGGGGGTTGTCGACAAAAAGATGTTTGAGCTACTTAAGAACTCATTTCTTGTACTTAATGAGGTCAGGAAGATTGAACCTATACGCATATTTTTTGAGGCAAAGGCAATGGCCCTTGGAGGATATGGTATTAATCTTGATAAATGCTGCGAATGTGGAAGGCCTTACACCGGTAAAGGAAAGGCTGTTTTTATACAGAGCAAAGGAGGCATAGCCTGCCTGAAATGCGAACAGGAATCAAAGCTTTCTCCAAGCCTGGGGCCAAATACTGTAAAGGAATTGAGGGCCGTACAGAAAGCCCTTTGGAGCAATCTGGAGTTATTTATGCCGACCGATGAAATGATCCATGAACTCAGGGAAGTGTTCAAGTTACACATGGAGTTTCGTTTAGGTATGAAATTGAAAAGTGCCAAGTACCTGTAATTAATTCATCCTCCAAAGGGCATCACGTAACCCGGATGTACGCTCTGTCCGCTTACTTATCGCTTCAAGAAAAACACTTTCTATACCCCAGGCTTCAACACTTTTTTTTGCTCGGGTAATGCCTGTGTATATTAGTTCCCTTGTCAGGATAGGAGTATACCTGTCAGGCAGAAGGAGCACGGTTTCATCAAACTCTGACCCCTGGCTTTTGTGTACTGTCATGGCGTATGCGGTTTCATGCTCAGGCAGTCTGATGGGCAGAAACCTTCTCAATGTGCCATCTGGAGACAAAAAGAAGGCACGAAGGTCGTTTGAGGTCTGATCAGGTAAGATAATGCCGATATCACCATTAAAAAGCTTCAGGTTATAATCATTCTTACTAATCAGCACGGGGCGGCCTTTATACCACCGCTTTTCTGTGGTTATCAGGTTCTCCTCTCTAAGAATCCGCTCCGCCAAAAGGTTAAGGGCAGACACACCATAAGGCCCCTTTCTTACCGCACACAAAAGACGGAATCGTTCAAATAGATGGAAAATTTCAATCGGATTTGTAGCTCCTAAATACGGTCCAAAGCCTTGAATAACTGTTTCTCTCAATACCCTGTGCAAGTTGTCTGATAGGGGCAGGTCCTTCCATCTGATATCATCGTAATCATTGTTCTTTAAAATGCTCAGGGCCAGAGTGCCATCTCCTTTGTTGACAGCCTGACTTACCGTGCCAATGCCGCTATCAGTCCCAAAACGAAAGCTTTTATTAAGCTGAACAACACAATCCTGTATCGCTGGTCTATTATTACTATTCAAATTTTTTTCGATCCGTTCACCGATAATTTCGTTTAATTTCTTGGAGAATTCCTGAGAAAAGCCGTGAATACGTCCTGTATCACAAATGTCTCCAAGCACAGAACCTGCTTCAACAGAGGCCAGTTGGTCCTTGTCTCCTAAAAGTATTAAGCGAGCACTAAAAGGAATTGCCTCTACAAGTTTGGACATTAATGCAAGGTCAACCATTGAGGCTTCGTCAATAACTACTATATGGGCAGGAAGTGGGTTTTTCGCATTGTGACGGAAATAAGGGGAACCAGGTATTGTGCCCAGCAGCCTGTGAATGGTGGAAGCCTCGCTGACAATGGCCTCCTTTATATGATCCTCTATAGGAAGCATTCCTTTTACTTTATTAATAGCTTCCTGAAGGCGGGCTGCTGCTTTGCCGGTAGGTGCAGCAAGGGTTATCCGTATATTTCTTACATTGTTCTGTTCAAGGATCAACGCCAGGATCTTTGCAATTACTGTGCTTTTTCCCGTCCCTGGCCCACCGGAGATAACACAGAATCTTTTCATCACTGACACAAATGCGGCCACCTTCTGCCAGTCAGTCTCTTTATCTTGCGATTTGGGGAAAAGCTTTGATAGTCCATTCTTGAGCAGAGGAATATCAATCTCTTCAATTACTTTAGTAACACGCTTATTAATGTCATCTGATAATGATTTTTCATATTTCCAATATCGATAAAGGTAGAGCCTCGACTTATCATCCAGGATAAGCGGTTTGTAATCACCTGGTTTTCCTACAACATTACTGGAATACAAATTTTCCCACAATTTTGAGTCATCCCCCAGCTCAGAGAAAAGGTCCAGGCAGATATGGCCTTCTGAGGTTGCACGACTTACAAGGGCTGAGGCAAGAAAAAGCTCAGGAATATCTTGTCCCGAGAACCGCATCATTAGTTTTGCAAAGTGAATATCAATCTCCGAAAAAGAGCCATGATCGATCAGAAGTTGTAAATTCTTTTCGCTTGGCATTTTTTTGCTCACTGCTCAACCCTGAAAACTTTAACAAACCAACATTACTCCTTCAAGAATTTCTGTGTCTTCAGGTTTTTTACATATTGATAAAAAAATTAAGTTGATTTTACAAACAGTAATATAAATTGGGACTTTAACTCCCAAAATGTCAAGGTCAAGATTATAGCGACAGACTGCAACATC
The DNA here is from genome assembly GCA_964423495.1 of uncultured Desulfobacteraceae bacterium. GTDB lineage: Bacteria > Desulfobacterota > DSM-4660 > Desulfatiglandales > Desulfatiglandaceae > CAYRFN01. The sequence goes on along the minus strand of CAYRFN010000046.1, from coordinate 21,949 downwards.
ATGAAGTGGATTCATTATTGACACACAAGTCAAATTCCACTACAATTTTACCTCAAAAAAGCGGCTTTTTATCACTCTCATGGCTTTTGGACATTCTAAATTTTTAGTTTGATTATATTCTCATGTCTCTTATTATTTCCTTCCTAAAAATGTCCAAATTTCATCAGCGTCCTAGTTCACAGGAAAAGCATGATCAACAAACGGACACAATAGCCCTTCGATGAAATTACACCTTAACAAAGGACTTTTCTCCAACTATTACCTTGATGAACTTCTTCCGCGAGAGGAAGAATTCAATATCCCATTCTCAAATGTTGAGACGGCCCTGGAAGAAATTAAGCGCATATGGGACAAGACGTATCTTTCATCCCTGAGTGAACCCCAGCTCAGGAAACATTTCCTGGACAAAGTGTTCGAAACCTTAGGCTGGACAATCGATGTCGAGCCACCGACGCCATCAGGTGAGTGGTCTAAACACCCTGATTATGCTTTGTTTCATACTAAGGAAGACTTAAAGATCGAACAAAAAGCAACCAAGGAAGCCTATTTTAATAAGGCCCTCTGTATAGGTGAGGCAAAACGCTGGGGGAGACCATTAGACAGGAAACTTAAAGGAGAAAAGGACCCCTTTGAGGCGCAAAATCCATCCCTTCAGATAAGCCGGTATCTCTGGCTTACAGGGGTAAAGTGGGGAATCCTTACCGATGGAAGATACTGGCGGATATTTGAGAGGGAAACTGCAAAGAGGCTGGACGTTTTCTACGAGATAGATCTTGAAGACATTATTGAAAATGGCTCTATAGAGGATTTCAATTATTTCTATCTCTTCTTCCGAAGGGATGCATTTCCGGATTTTTTAGAAAAGGTCTATAAAGAGAGTGTTGATTATGCTGAGGCTGTTGGTGAAGAGCTTAAAGAAAATGTCTATCAGGCCCTGAAGACCCTGACTCAGGGTTTCTTGAGTACGCCAGCAAATAACCTAAAGGATACAGATCTCAAAGAAGTTCATGACAACTCCCTGATCCTCCTTTATCGCCTTCTATTCATCCTTTATGCCGAGTATCGTGGGCTACTCCCGATAGGAGAAAACCGGTTCTATACAGAAAGTTATAGCCTGGATGCACTTAAGAAGGAAATAGCGGAAAGATTGGATAAAGGTGAACCCATAGCCACCTCAACGTATGGATATTGGAATAAACTTAAAGAATTATTTGAGATCATAAATATTGGGAACTCTGAGTTAGGGGTCCCTCCATACAACGGCGGGCTTTTTGACCCCGAAAAACACGACTTTCTGGAAAAATATAGAATTGGCAATCTATATATTGCAAAGGCTGTGGACCTGCTTTCCCGTTCCAGTGACAAGGCCTATATTGATTACGGCAGCCTTGAAATCCGTCATTTAGGCTCTATTTATGAAGGCCTACTGGAATACAAACTCAAGATTGCCCATGAGGATATCGTTGCCGTAAAGGAAAAGGGTAAGGAAGTATTTGTTCCAGTAGAAGAAGCCGCAAAGCAAAAAAAGAAGGTCAAGGAAGAAGAAATTGTCAGGGCTGGAGAGGTGTATCTTGTCACAGATAGAGGGGAGCGTAAGGCAACTGGCTCCTATTACACCCCTGACTATATCGTCAAATACATCATTGAGAATACCCTTGGTCCGCTTTTAGAGCGGATATACAGGGAAATAGAATGGGCTCAAGAGATCAAAAATAACAAGCGGAACCTTAAGGAAATTTTTGAGGAAATAGCAAAAGAGAACGGAGAGGAAGATAAGGAGAACCTTTTAAGGTTGTGGGAATTGACCCGAAGCAACCAGGAACGTCGTGATTTTCTCCTGAATATGCTTGATGGTGCCCAACCGTCTCATGGATATGATCCAATAGCAAGAATTCTTCAATTAAAGGTTCTTGATCCGGCAATGGGGAGTGGCCACTTTTTAGTAGAGGCCACGGATTTTCTGGCAAGGGAGCTCATTAAGGTGTTAAGCGGTGAACCACTTGGCAGGTCTGCAAAAGAAATGCAAATTAAGGAAGCTCAGGAACCATATGGTAAAACAGAACCCGAAGAGGAAGATATAAGATGGGCGAGGCGGGAGGTGGTTGAAAGGTGTATTTTCGGTGTTGATTTGAATCCTCTGGCAGTGGAACTGGGTAAACTTTCTTTGTGGCTTTATACGGTCTCAAAGAACAGACCACTTAATTTCCTTGACCATCATTTTAGATGTGGAAATTCCTTGATCGGTGCAAACATAGCCGATTTAGCAAGTTTCCCTGAATTAAAGAAGAAAAAAGCAAAAAAGGGGCCTGTTCAAATTGGACTTTTTGAAAGCGTTTTCCGTGAAAAGGTAAGTGTTCTTCTTAAGTCCTTTGAATTAATTGAGACCCATCCTTCCGATACTGTTGAGCAGATAAGGGAAAAGGAGAGACTTTATCAGGATTTCAGGAGGATTGTCTCTCGTTTTCAGGATGTGGCAGATGTCTGGACCAGTGTATATTTTGGGAATGAATTTGATTTTGGGACGTATCAGAGATTGCAGGGTGAACTCCGTTCATCTGATGAAGAATGGCAAAGATTAAACCAAAAACCCTGGTTCAAGAAAGCAAAGGATATTGCGAAGGAAAAGAACTTTTTCCATTGGAACTTAGAATTTCCAGAGATCTTTGAAGAGGACCAGCGAAGGGAAAAGCCAGGTTTTGATGCAGTCGTAGGGAATCCACCATATGTGAGGATTCAAGAGTTAAATGCCAAATCACCCGATGAAGTGAAATACTTCAACCGGTTTGTCTGCGCCAGAGGTTCTTATGATCTTTACATACTCTTTGTGGAAAAGGGCTCAGAACTAACGAGGAAAATGGGGGTCTTTTGTTACATCTTGCCTAATAAATTTATGCACCTTGATTTTGGGCAGGGCCTTAGAGGTTTAATATCAGGGAAAAGGACACTTTATAAGGTCGTAGACTTCGGAGACAACCAGATCTTTCCGGGACAAACAACTTACACTTGCCTCCTTTTTCTTCGAGAACCTTCTGAATGCTTTAACTTTTTAAAGCTACCGAGGTTAACGAGCCAGAAGGAGACAGAGAGATATCTTTCCGGAAAAGGAGTTTCTTTTTTAAAACAGTTACCAGATAAAATCGGAAAAGATCCTTGGCTTCTTCTTTCCAGGAAACAAAAGGCTATTGTTGATAAGTTAGATTCTAATTCTGAATCCCTTGGAAGTATTGTGGAAAAAATAATCGTTGGGCTTCAAACAAGCGCTGACCATATATACATACTCAAAAAGTTTGGTGTTAGAAATGGGTTTGTAAGGGCTTATTCCTACTCTATTAAGGAAGAAGTGCTATTGGAACCAGGACTATTGAAGGCCCTTGTTTCAGGGGAAGATATAGATCGGTATGCTCACCCAGAAACAGACAAACTCCTTATTTTCCCTTATATTTTGGAAGAAAAAGGACCCAGACTCATAGAATCTCAAGAGTTAGATGAACAATATCCAAAGATTTGGGAATACCTGAAGTTGCATGAAAAGGAATTGAGGGACCGAGAAAAGGGAAAGATGGATCATGAACTCTGGTATGCCTTCGGACGGACACAGAACATCGATAAACATGAAAGACCAAAATTGGGTGTGGCAAGATTATCTGATAGACTCAAGTTAATAAGCGATTTTAAGGGGAGGGTCTATTTTGATAACGTAGATGTTAATGGGATACTATTGAAAGAAAAATTGATCGAAAGTGGTAACTATATTTTATCCACTCTTAATAGCAAATTGCTCGATTGGCGCTTTAAACTCGGCAGTGTTCCCTTCAGAGGTAACTTCTACTCTGCTAACAAACAATTTATCTCCCCTTTACCCATCCGCCGCATTTCTTTTGTCACTCCAAAACATGAGCGTGAGAAGATGGCAGCTAAGTTCGAAGATATGTACAGTGAGTGGGCAAAAGGGAAGCAAAATATAATTAGGAATATATTTGTCTTTGTAAAAGAGCGATTGGAGAAGAAACATTTCCCTGATCTTGAACTTGTAAAAAAGCACAATGCCGACCCTACCAACAAAAACCGGCAAATTAAAGAAGACTCCCTATGTGATCAGTCCGATGTAGTCCACGATATACTGGCTTTCCTTGCAGAACAAATGATTGAAATTAATAAGGATAAGCAAAAAGAAATCAATGGCTTTTTAGAATGGCTGGAGAATCAATTAAAAATTCAACCGGACAAAAAAGGGAATACAGGGATCGAAGCTTTAACTGGCAAAACCCATATTAAGAACTATCTCGGGGATTATCAGAAAGGTGAAGAGCATTTATCCTTTGAAGAATTTTGGATAATTCTTGAGAAAAACAAAAACAGAATTCAAGCAAATCTCAAATCCAGGGAACTCTTTGATGCCGTAAAGACCGAATATGAAAAATCCCTTTCAAGGCTCTTGCCTATTAAGGAAAAACTGCGAAAAACAGATTGGCTTATTGATCAAATTGTTTACAAGCTTTATGGATTGACTGAAGAGGAGATCAAGTTAGTAGAGGATGTTTTTTAATTTAATTATTTCAGCTTTCCCGGTGAATATACAGAAGGAGGGTATATATCATGGCGGAATTAAAATACGGTAAATATATCGTAAGCGAGTTGAAGGTCCCGGAATCTAAGGAAAAAATAGCTGCCGAGTATGCCAAATACGCTACCCGTATCCTGTGGCTTGATGATAAGGTCGTGGAAGGGGCATTCCACATCAACACCGCATGGTATCTGAAAGCCGCCGCCACGCTGGAAAATGTGCCGCATACCCATGACACCGACGAGATTATCGGCTTTTTCGGCAACAATCCGGAAGACCCATACGATTTAGGCGGCGAAATAGAAATCTGGCTAGAAGACGAAAAACATATCCTCACTAGGACCAGCCTTATTTTCGTCCCCGCCGGAATGAAACACTGTCCGCTGATCCTTCGGCGTGTCGACAGGCCCATCTTCCACTTCACCACCGTACCCGGCGGCCAGTACATCAAGGACAAAGATTAAGATACTAGGGAAGAGAGGGTCTTCGATGCCTTTCAAATTTCCTTATAGTTTAACCTCAAAAAGCGGCTTTTTATCACTATTGAGTTGCGTTATTTGGGAACTTGCATCGGTGATTAGGCGTTATTCTTAGTATCTACTTGAACTTCTCCACCCTCACTCAGACACCTCTGCATCCATTTTGCCTAAAGAAACATCGGTTATGCCTCATACTTGATTAAGAAGTGCCGCGGTCATAGTGAGTAGGCTACCATGAAGCCCTCATGTACTGCGTCCACTATTAGCCTGGGCTCTTTGGCATCTCCTATACAATAGACCTTAAGTGCTTTATCTTTAAGTTCCTTTACTAACTCGTTATTTGGCTGCGCTCCGGCGGCCAAAACTACGGTGTCGGCTTCAAGCAACTCCTTCTTTCCATACTTATCCACGATAATCATGCCACCTTCAGTCATTTCTTCGGAAGTGATACCAAGGTGAAAAACAATGCCCCTTTCAATCAAACCTGCTGTAATAGGAGGACGACGATGGGGAATAACTTGAGGTAATAACTCAGGCTGCAGCTCGCAAATGGTAACCTTTTTTCCTTTTTCTGCCAGAAAACCAGCCACTTCACAGCCAATTAGACTTCCCCCTATGACTATAACCTTTTCTCCAGTTTCCAGCTTTCCGGAAAGGACATCTATTGCGTTAACTGCCATTCCTTTTTCCAAGCCTTTTATGCTTGGTATAAGAGGCCTTGACCCTGTTGCCAAAATGACGGCATCGGCTCCTCGGCCCAAAATTATATCTTTAGTCGCTTCCGTCCCCAGTTCCACTTTAACACCGATTTTCCTCAGTTGCCCTTTCTGATACTCACCTAGGAGACTAATATACTGTTTGAGCAGACCCTTGTCAGCAACGGCCAGCTGCCCACCCAACTCCTGACTTTTTTCATAGAGCACCACAGTATGTCCTCTGAGCGCTGCAACCCGGGCAGCCTCCATGCCCCCGGGTCCGCCGCCAACGACTATTACTTTCTTGGAGTTTAGCACTTTAGTGATGGGGTAAGGGTACTCTGCCTCGTGCCCACATCTGGCATTAACAGTGCAGTTTAATCCTTTTGACTCATATCCCCACTGACCGATAGGCCCACAATGATAGCAGCAGATGCAGGGGGCTATAGCTAACAGGTCCCCTCGATCAGCTTTTTGTGGGAGATAGGGGTCAGCAAGTAATCCTCTGCCCATTCCAATGAAATCTGTTTTTCCTTCACGTAACGCCCGTTCCGCAACCTCGGGTGTAAGCCGCCCAAACGCAATAACAGGAATAGATATCTCTTTTTTGATGGCTTCAATGAGAGGGAGCCGTTCTCCGGGATGAAACGGCTGATGTCCGTATCTTAAGTAAGCTCCATATCTCCAGGATGTGAGATGTATGGCATCCGCCCCATTTGTTTCCATGAGTCTGGCTGTCCCTTTTGCATCCTCCAAAGTAGTTCCTTGTTCGACTCCTAGAAATTCCTTAACCCCATATTCGATAGCATTAATGCGGCACATCACAGGAATGTCAACTGCTGCTTTTATATTTTTCAACACCTCAATCAGGAGCCGAGTTCGGTTATTCACGTCACCCCCGTATTCATCGCTGCGTTTATTCCAGGCGAGAGACAAGAAATTGGCAAGGAGATATTGATGACAGGCGTGGATTTGTACAGCATCAAATCCGGCTTTCTGGCACCGAAAGGCGGCCCTGGTAAAGCAATTGATAATTTCCTCTATTTCCTCTTTAGAAAGAGCGCGGCTTTGGTCAAATCCTTTATAACACGTGGCTGAAGGCCCGACTGGCTGTAATCCACCGGTCAATATAGTGTGAGCTGCACTTCCGGCGTGATGCAATTGGATAGCAGCACGGGCTCCGTTCTTCTTTATGGCCTCAACCAAGCGGCTTAGCCCCGGGAGATATTTGTCGTCATAGAGCGCTATCTGATTAATAAATCCCCTTCCAAGTAGTTGCTGAACATAGCTGGCCTCAACTATTACAAGCCCTACGCCTCCCTTGGCGCGCTCAGCATAATAATCGATCTGTCTCTGGGTTACATAACCATCCGTATCAGCATACTCGGTAATCATCGGCGACATGACAATGCGATTTTTGACCTTCATAGCACCAATTTGCCCTTGTTCAAAAAGTCTATCAAAACTAGTGGAAGTCATTGCGCTCTCCGTATCTGTAGCCATTCGTTTATGGTAAAACCAATCCAGCTATCACAACTGTTAACGCCATTCATCTGTTGGGTTAATTGCAGACGCCTAACCCGGGTATCCACGGATAACAGTATACCAGTCGTTAACCTCGATTCCCAGGGCAAGGTTGGCTATTCTTTGCGAATAAAGATATCATTTGACAAGGCTGGGATCTTAGAGGTACGGTTTCCCTCCAGAAATAAAGGTCCCGATAACATTACCCTTTGTAATCGGAAGCAGTATATGAGAAGGATGGTCTGCTTCGTGATATACCGTAATAAGCGAAGGAGATTGTCTCCTGATATGACCTGAGGCTATTACTTCAAACGCATGCTTGGGTTCATCATCTGTACAGGAGATTCTAACCTTAATCTTCGAACCTGCCTTGAACAGGTTACCTGTCGGAACCAATGCTATATTGAACTCGTATATTTCGCCAGGGACTAGGGCCTCTGACTCTGTGTGTGGATGGTATGGCTCCCAATCCTTAGTACGTTCTTTTATTATCTCTCGGTGTGTCCCTTTAAGCCAGCCTCGCGTAAGTATTTTCTCACTACCATCCTTGTCAACCTCGCGAAGGCTAATGAACCAAAGCAGCTCGCTATCCGTTGTCGAAGCATATAGATTAAGCGAGATGGGGCCGATAATCTCTGTATCCTCTACTAACGAAGGAGAGCAATATTCTAGGTATCCACGATGCCAGGGCGAATCATCAAACGAATCATAACCTTCATTGGGCCAGAGTTCATGCTCCCATAATAGCCCGTTTTCATGTAGGTAGAATGGGGTCCATTTTGTCTCAGAAAGAGGCCATTCGTTCGCTTCTTTCCACGCATTTGTGCCCATTACAAAAAGTCTTATGGGAGGCTCATCCATAATTCCCGTGTTTATTCCCTTTAACCAAAAATCAAACCATCGTAGAGCTTCATATTGAATTTGATATAAAGGTCGCTCCAAATAAGCCGGCGGACCGATAATCATTTTTTTAGGCACTCTCAGGTTTTCCCAACTGCGAAATGCCCCCGGCAAATGGAGTCCATAGACACCCCAGCATGCACCTAAATACGTTGGCACTTCTATGGTTTCGTATTTCACTTTACGCTCTTCCCAATAAGCCCCATCGTGAGGATTGAGCAAAAAATCTACCATTATTGGATTGCTGCCGACATCTGGGTTTTTCAGGATATTTATCAACTCCGGTACGTCTGCTATATCCTGGTCTTTCAAAACATTCACAATTGCCTCTTGAAACTCTTTTTCAGTCCATAGTTTTTTTGAATAACTTTCTGGCCTGCAATTGTGTAATGATGCTGTTATCCATGCCCTCCAAAAACTATGCGATAATATACCGCCGTGGTATACCCCATCTCTATATATGTCAGTCTGTGCCCAAGGTGCAAATAGGCACTTGAGGTGCGGAGGATTTAAGGCAGCAATGTATAGTTGAATCATGGCAAAGTAGGAAATCCCGAACATTCCTACATTGCCGTCGCACCATGGCTGACTGGCTATCCAGTTTATGACTTCCACTCCGTCTTGAAGCTCACGCGGACCGAAAAACGGATATTGACCTCCGGAGTTCCCAGACCCGCGCACATTTGCGATAATATGGGCATAACCACGGCGCACAAAAAAATTCGGATCGCCTGCCTCTACATAGGCAGCACTTTTATCCCGCTCGCCAAGTTTGCCTGGAGATATGGAAAAGGCTCCGGGTCGTATAGATGCTGATTGCGGGACTTTGCGATAGGGTGAAAAACCAAATATAGCTGGAAATTTTTCATTACTGTTTGGGCGAAAAATATCTCCATCAATCTCAGTGCCATCAGTAATTTTGATTTTCACATCCCGCTCGACTGTTATTTCGTACTTCCTTTCAGAAGTCTTCCAGGTTTTACTGAACACTGTAATCACTCCTTTCGTCCTACATTACTTAACTTGAGAGCCCAAATTTCTTTGGAGAACTTTTGCTATATTTTTTTAACTTGAATATCCAGACTCAATTGGACGTACACATGTTATTTCTGATTTTATGCAAAAATGAGATAGATAATCGAATAATTACGTCAAAGATTAGGGAGTCTCCGAACCTTCGGCAACCAGAAGCAGCGTAACTATGGACTATCAAACACCTAATGACTACCTAAGTAAAGAGCAATCTGAGGAAAAATTGTTAGAAGAACGACGCAAACCAACATAGATAGCCAAAAGGGAAGGATTCCTCGAAATATTTTTAAGATAGGAACGTCTTTAGCCATGCCCTTTATGACAAACACGTTGAGACCAACAGGAGGTGTTATTAATGCCTGCTCCATCATTATTACTACTGTGACCCCAAACCAAATTGGATCAAAACCTAATGTTACGATAAGGGGAAAGAATATCGGCACAGTAAGTATCAGCATAGCAAACATATCCATAATACAACCACAAACTATATAAATGGCTACAATACCAAAAAGAATCACATAACGGTTTGCCTCAAGGTCACTCAATATATTGCTTATCTCCATGGGAAGTTGGCTTATTGCTAGGAAAACGTTAAAAATGAAAGCGCCGATCAACATTAAGACTATCATGGCCGTAGTTCGCATCGTTTCAATCAAAGCCAGGCGCAGGGATCGCCAGCCCAGTTTCTTTCTTATTATCCCAATGAGGAGAGCTGCAAAAGCTCCGGCACCACCAGCTTCAGTGGCGGTGAAAACTCCTGCATAAAGTCCCCCTATCACTACCAGGAATAGAGCCAACGTTGGCCAAATATTCTTTATCACTCTTAGTTTCTCCGCTACAGTTGTCTTGGGGCCTGGTGGACCGAGGCGAGCATCATATTTTGTAATCACATAAATCGCAAACGCAAACAAAAGGGACAGAAGGATCCCTGGTAGAATGCCGGCAATAAAAAGTTCACCCACGGATGTTTCAGTCAATATACCATAGAAAATAAGTAAGGTGCTTGGCGGTATAAGAATGCCAAGAGTACCCCCCGCGGCAACGGACCCAGTAGATAGACTGTCATCATATCCGTACTTCTTCATTTGGGGCAGAGCTATGGGGCTTATAGTGGCGGCTGTGCCAACGCTTGTGCCGCTGACAGCAGCAAAGCCAGCGCATGTAGCGATAGTGGCAAAGGCAAGGCCTCCACGTAGGGATCCAACCCATTTATAGGCAGCGTCGTAAAGTTCTTGTGCCATTCCGGAAGAGGAGGCAATCATACCCATGGCAATAAAGAGTGGTAGGACGGTCAAATCATAACTTGCCATATTTGAATAGGCTAGCATGCCCAGGAGAGAAAACCCTTGCTGCGGGCTGGTCAGATACATGAATCCTACTAAGCCCACTAGGCCCATAGCTACACCAACATGTACTTCCAGGAACAGAAGCAGAAGAAGGATTCCTATACCTACGAGACCAACATCAACCGGATTCATCTTTTTGTCACCTCCGCCAGAAATATAATCAAAAGTTGTGTTTAGAAAAATAGGTGGTGTATCCTTATTACCCCCTTACCTTCGAAAGACGAAAAGCATGGAAGAATTGATTCCATGGCTCTATTTGAAAGTCATCTCCACAAATGACTTCAGCGAGGCACTTTCAGCCTTGGTGGGTAAAGATGCTCCCGGACTATCTGTATCAACGATCAGCCGCCTGAAAAATAACTGGGAAGAGGATCTGGAGCAATGGCTAAAACAAGATCTTTCTTATAAACGGTATGTCTATATTTGGGCTGATGGTATCTACTGCAATGTCCGCATGGAAGAAAGACAATGTCTTCTTGTAATCATTGGAGCTACAAAAGACGGTAAAAAAGAATTACTCGCCCTTGACAGCGGTTTCAGAGAAAGCGAATTATCTTGGACAGAGCTGCTTCTTGACCTCAAGCATAGAGAGAGGACTTAAGGTCTCCCCGGAATTGGTGATTGGTGACGGTGCTTTGGGCTTCTGGAAAGCTCTTTCCAAGGTTTATGGTAAAAACCGCTGGCAAAGATGCTGGGTTCATAAAACCGCAAAGACAGACGTAACCAAGGCCTTTAAACTTTGTCAATGTGCTCAAAGAAGATGGCAACGCCTTCATAGCTATAAGAAGTTAGGCCAAGTCATTAGAGGAGTAAGATTTATCAATGGTATTGAGGAAATTCGGAACGCCGCCTAATTTTCTCATACACAATTTTTAACAATAACTCCCCCCGCCAAGGAATAGACCAACTTTGTTAAAAACGCCAAACAGAGTACAACACAACCAGAAGCGACTATGAATACAAAAGGGAAAATAGGTATTGGCAGCATCCCTGATATTGAATGCGACTCCTTTAGAGTTATACCATAAATAGTGACTCGCCAGGCGATAAAGGCCCATAGAATCAATCCGAAAATATACGCAAAAACATCCAGAACGAGACGCGCAAACCGCGGAAAATGCGAGGTAAGAATATCTATGCGTATATGACGATCATATATCAAGGCGTCCCCAAGGCCAAGAGAAGCTATTATACCTGTCGCCAAGACTACGAGTTCGAAATCACCTTTTATAGGTCTATTAAAAATATAGCGCCCTACAACATCGCCTGCGATGAATAATATCAGTAGTCCCAACACAATCACTGCAACATAGTTGACGACACGGCTCAGTTCATGTATATTTCGCTCTGTGAGGCGCGCCAATTTATGTAGTAGATTCACTTGAGTGTCCAATTCGTGTATTCCTTTGAAATCTGAAGCGCCACTTCAATAAGTTTTTTCCCAGGTAACCCTTTAGCTTCCATATCGCTTGCCCACGTGTCCCACACTTCTCTGCTTTTGGCACTCCATTTGGCCTCTTCTTCCGGCGAGAGGGTTATTATCTCGTGTTTTGGCATGCTTTTTGTCTTTTTTCTCATAAAGGCAGATATGCCGGAACTAAAATCAGCATCGAATTTTGAAAACCATTCACCAGATACTCCATTTATTACCTCCTTGACATCTGGTGGCAGATCCTCCCATGTTTGCTTGTTCATCACTATTCCCAAAGGTCCTACGGAAAAACTGGCGACGGTGTGATAATTTGTCACCTCGAGCAGTCTGAATATGGCCATGCCCACCCAAGAGAACATGGTGGCATCAATTGTCCGCTTTTGCAGTGACATGTAGTGATTGAAAGCAAGAATATTTGCGGGAGAAGCCCCCATCTTTTCCAAGGCGGCACTCAATCCTTTTTGGCCCACACCTATCTTTAATCCCTTTAAATCCTTCATCGTACGGACCGGCTTCTTGGCTGTGCTTAGGACCATGGGTGGGGCGGTAATAAGGGCGAGCACCTTCACGTTTTTGTAATCATCTGCAATATATCCTTTTTCAAACAGCTTATGCACCAGATGATCGCCTGCTCTTTCATTCTTGTCCCAAGGTGCCATGGGTAGTGAAACAACCTCGGTCAGCGGGAAGCGACCCCACGCTTGTTCAATATCTGCAAAACCGATTTGTGCGATGTTGGACACTACACCATCATAAATATCTTTTTGCTTCAATAATGACCCTGCGGGATAGATCGTTATCTTAACTTTACCACCTGTGCGTTCCTCAATTAACTTTGCCCACGGCACAAACTCTCTCTTGTGACGTGCCGACACTGGCGGAAGGAAGTGAGCGAAGCGCAATTCTATAGTCTCAGACTGGACTGCAGGTGCAGGTTCAGCATAGCCAATTACAAACATGCCTGCCAAAACCAAAATACTTACAAATGTTAATAAGACTTCTTTTTTCATTATTGCCTCCTTGTTATCAAATTTGTTCTTTGATAAGTTATCATGGGCCAAATTTACATGCCCTTGCAAATGGTATAAATCCACCATGCAAGAGCTGTAACTTGGCAGTATACTGGAATGAAGCCAAAACGAAAAAAACCATTCCATCCCCCCCTGCAATTGCAATGAGAGGTCCCATCGCGTTCTATTTAGTTATTTGGGGCAAACCAAGCATTGTCCTCGCTTCGCTCGGAGTAGCGACTTCTCTGCCAAGATATTTCGCTATTCCTGCTACCGTTTCTATCACTTGACCACAGCTTTTTAATATGTCGTTTCTATGAGGATACATATAAACGGCATCTTCTATTCCCACTCTCACAATATCGGCACCAAGCATGATAGAGGTTACAACAAGCGGCAGCCAGTATCGTCCTCCAACCAACGATTGCCATAACACACCCTCTGCTTTAGGTAGCATTCGCGCATAGGTAAACAACATTTCGAGCGCTTCCATGGTCGGTCTTGGCGTCGGGCTGTTGTGAACACCTAACAAGGTGTCAAGTATTACAGGCGGTTTAGCTATGCCCGGTTCAATGACCCAGTCAATCACATCCTGTACGTCTGAATGCTTGAATGGAGAGAACTCTACCCTTATGCCTTTGGATTGCAAAAACTTCGCATCAGATATAATTCCTGCTTTATTGTTAAAAGACAAGAAAAACCCGCCACGCCCCAGTGCTGCAGTATGGCACAGTGCGATAGCAATCTCGACATACCTGTTATTGGCACCGAGCTCAACAAGAGGTTCTATGATTGGAGCCATCCTGGTTTCCGCCAGAATTGACTTTTCTTCTACCAAAGGACCTATGAGTTTCGGCGGACTGACGTAAGTGGCTCCCACATCCGTTATGATATCAGGTGCATAGCTAAACGCCGCATCACACCATTCTTTATGAAGTTTAAGACGTTGATCCACCGGTAAAAACGTTGTTTCACTAACAGGATCCCTTGGATGAAAATGCCACATCGCTGCACCCGCATTATAAGCAGCACCGACGTCTTTGGCCACATCCTCTGCTAAAATAGGCAAATTCGGATTATGTGTCCTATTAACAAAGGCGCCGGAAACACAAGCATTTATGATTAATTTTTTGCCCATCGTTTCATCCATGGCCTCATTGTGAGCATCAAAAACTCTTCTGGTTTCTTCAACCAACAGTTCGTGCGGTGTTTTAGTCATTTGAGCATCTCCTTAAATGTCGGATTCTCTAGGCGTCTTCACAGCCATGAGATATTCCTCTGTTACCACAAAAACCCGATAATCCGGATCACAAAAGTTTTTTTCATCCTCTTTCATTATTCCCGGTTGTGGCCCTGACATCTGTTCCTGCATATCCTCTTTGTTGGCGAAATAAAGTTCAACCATACCATCGAATGGACCTTTGCCGACAAATTCTTCTGTGACAAAGCTTGCCACAATCTTTCTCACGGGATTCTTCTCGACCGACTCCTTTTCAAGCTTGCTATGATTATTGATCCAATAATCCTTAAATTCCTGAAAAGTTAGGTCTTTTCGTTTTTTTACGAAACCAACAACTTTAATCATATCTCTTCACCTCCTTTTCAAATAACTGTTTCTAAGATACATTAGATGAAACACCCAAGCAGAAATAATCTGACAGAGGGTTTTTGTCAAGTACTAATGATATTTTTGTCAAATCTTATCCTGGCCTTATTCCACTAATCGAGATGACCGGCTTTCGAGGTCCAAGAATGGATGAAATATTTGTATAAGATATACTGGTTTGTCCAGTTTTATTAAGCGTGATAGAGGATGAGGAGGTCATAAAAAAGATTCTCAAAAATCTCGGCCTGTGGGATATGAAGGTAAGGCCACCACCCAAGGCCAAGATCATCTTGATCTTTTGATTAACCTCTTACGCTTATCACGCATCAACTCATCCCAAAGTGACAGACCACAATATCATGAGGCGAATTCATTATTGACACAAAAATCAAATTTCCTTATAAAAAATAAGCGGATAATGGTTAGTTGAAAGGTATATCCCTTTGTATTCTTAGTTTGAAGATCCAATGATTTCATTTAAACCTGCTTTCCACAAAAAGGGCAGAAGCGGTATGAGGGTTCTGAGGGTTTGCCGCAATAAGGGCATTCATGGCCAGGCCTTTTACGTGATTCAAACCACATCTCGCCTGATTTGTGGGATATGCCCCCACAACTTTGACATTGTAGAAAAGGTCTCCCTTTTTTGACTGGAAAAATGGGTATAAAAAAAACAGAAAGGTAGTGATCCACCCTTTTTAGACGTGCCTGATAAAGGCCACAGGAGGGACACGTCCAGAGTTGATCGTCTGCGTTTACAGTCTTTGGCTGTATTCCACCAATGAAAAAAAACATGCTCTAATCTTTTTGCTGTCTCCTTAGAATATTCAGCAACTCCGCTGCGGACATCGATGTTATATCATAACGGTTTGTTGCCCAAACCTATTTTGAAGCAGATATTCCGAAAATTTTAATTGAGCATGGGGAGATCATACAAAGCCTGGGCCACCCCATCATGATGGAGATATATTATTGACACAGAACGCGATTATCCGATACTTATGCTCATAAAAGAATTCTTTTCACACATTCATTCTTATCTCTTAGTATCCGATAGCCCAACTATAATCACCTAAATGTTAATATCTATTTATATATAACGGCGTCTAATTGAAACCAGAAACCAGATGTCAGAATTCAGAATCAAGAATCGAGTATCACAAATCCGGCAACCAGTTTTGAGTTTCTATCTATATCTTCCCTCTTTCCTTTGCAATTCGCATATAGGTTTCAGCCCCCGTTTTAGGTAGTTCATAGAGTTGGGCTTCGGGCTTTTTAATTAATTGAATTGCATTATCCGGACAGGTGGTGACACACAAACCACAACCGATGCAGCGATCTAAATTTACGTTTGCCAGGCCGTTAATCACGTCAATAGCTTCCATCTGGCAGCGGTCCAAACAGGTTTCACAGCCGGAGCACAGCTCATCGTCTACCTGTGAAAAATAGTTGCTCTGCACCATCTCAGCCGGTTTGGGGTGCATTTTCAGTGATCGAAGCACACCACAACAGTCACCGCAACAGCTGCACATCCCACCGATCTTTTGGGAATTAAACGGTTGCATGACCAGCCCGGCTTTTTCATTATTTATGACAATTTCTTTTGCCTCTCCTTTGGTAATATAACGGCCCATGCCGTTTTCTACGTAGTAATCGGCATGCGAACCGAAACTAAAGCAATTTTCCACAGGCTTATCACATTCTTTGCCAGCGAGATGGGTGGTGGTACGGCACACACAAGGCGCAATGGCGATTTTTTCGTGGTTTTCGATAATCTGAAGAACATCTTCAAACGGTGCCACGGGCCAGTCAGAGACTATTTGGTGATTTATGGGAATGGAGCGTAACACGGGCGTTTTGAATGCCTGAATTGAACGCCCAAAGCCAGATTCAAAATATTCTTCGTGATAATTGGCAAATTCTTCGTCCATGGTTTTGACCTGGTGTTCAAATAATCCCACCACGTAAGGCACCGCGGCATAACGAACCAGATCCCCTTTGCGCTTGCGGAAAAGCAGACCCTTTTTGGCCATCTGTTCCATCATTTCGACAATTTCATTGATGTCACGGTTGAGCCGTTTAGCCACATCTTCAGGTTTTTGCAAAGTTGGCATAAGCTGCATAAATAAATCTGCTTCCTCCTCAGTGAATAATTTTTTGAGTAGTTTAATTTCAACTTTGCTCTCGGTTTCAGGGTAACCGATGGACATAACGTCCAAATGAGCTCGTAATTTTTCATAAATATCTTCCATAAGTCGATCTCCCCTGCTGTATTCGATATTTTCTCTCAAAAAGCATATAATTCTATGAAATTTTCTACATAAAACTGATAGGTTTCGAAAATCAAGAATATTGCCATTGAGAGTATTTTAGTGATGAAGCAGTCTCAATAAAAAATTGCTTCGCTCGCAAAGAACTTTTATAAGAAAAAAGCGAGAGATATGAAGTCGTTTTTTGCGGAAAGGAGTATAGAAAAATTGCTCTTGTGAGTCAAGAAAACTGATCTCCTGTCTCCTGATTTCTGTATAATTCCATTTGTATTTTTTCACTCAATTGGGGTATTAACACCAAGCAGATCACTTTTTGTGAAGGATTATCATGTATGGATAAGGCGAAAAAGGGTAAAACTTATTATAGCTATATTATTGCTGCTGCCTGTTTTGGCATTCAGGCGGTAGGTATTGGCACCTATGTCGCCTATGGGGTTTTTTTCAATCCGCTGATCTCTGAGTTCGGCTGGTCAAGAGCCATTATTTCCGGTGCCTCTTCAGTGGCCTTTCTTCTTATGGGTTTTCTCGGCATTTATGTCGGCAGATTGAACGACAGGATCGGGCCGAGGAAGCTGATGACTGTCTCCGGCGTCTTTTTCGGCTTGGGCCTTTTGCTCATGTCCCGGCTTGATGCGATCTGGCAGTTATATCTTTTCTATGGGGTCGTTATCGGCATCGGCTTAAGTTGTGTTGATGTTATTGCCTTGAGCACTATCGCGCGATGGTTTGCCAGAAAGAGGGGGGTAATGACCGGCATCGTTAAAGTCGGTACCGGCGCTGGACAATTTGTCATTCCCCTTGTGGCGAGTATGCTCATCGCAAGCTTCGGCTGGCGGACTTCCTATATCATTATTGGTTCAGCGGTTCTTGTAATACTTGTCTTAATTGCACAGTTGCTCAGACGTGACCCGAGCCAGATCGGTCTATCGCCGAATTGGGAGGAAGAAAGCGCAGCGGATAAACCGAATTTAGCGGATGAAGGTCTTCCTCTCCGCGAGACGCTTCGCACAAGGCAGTTCTGGACGATTTGCGCTATCAGTCTGGTCATCGTCTTTTGTCTCATGATTATCATGGTGCACATCGTCCCCCATGCCCAGGACATGAAGGCTTCCGCAGCGAGAGCCGCCGGTGTTCTCTCCACGATTGGGGGTGTGAGCATGGCAGGAAGGTTTATGACCGGGATTGCCATTGACCGTATTGGCAGTAAAAAGGCAATGATTATTTGCTTTATCTTCCTCATCTCCGGGCTTCTGTGGTTGCAAAAAGCCGACGAGCTGTGGATGCTCTACCTTTTTGCCGTGGTCTACGGTATTGCCCACGGCGGATATTTCACCACTATTTCGCCCATCGTTGCCGAGTTCTTCGGGATAAGCGCTCATGGTGTCCTCTTCGGCATTGTTTCTTTCTGCGGTACCGTAGGCGGTGCTATCGGCCCGTTCCTGGCGGGATACATTTTTGACATCACCGCCGGATATAGTCTGGCTTTCTGGCTCTGTACATTGTTGAGTGCTCTTGGCCTTGTGCTGATATTATCACTGAAACCGATAAGAGAGAGGTAAGGAGTCTCTGGATTGAAAAGATGCGAGGGCCTTAGGTAGACAGGGATATTCTTGGATCGAACAGGAGTGTTTCGGAAAAACAAGGGGAATTCAGCAAGTTGCGGTTCTATAATTCGGACGAATCGCCTGTTTTAAATGTGACTGCACCATGATTACTGGCGAGGAAGAAAAGTACATATTAGATAGTGCCTATATCCCGGAGCACATCGTCGGGCTGATGACACGAGTATCAGGAGGAGAGCCTTTTCTTATCGAAGCCTATTTTTGTTGCCGAAAGGAGGACTGGGTTATCCTTGTAGGGTATCCCTTGCAGCACGAGTTCACAACAAATGGGCTCAAAACCCTTATTGATGAAATCAAAAAGAGATTCTCTCCCAGGTATCTATCGCTTATAGCTCCGCAAATGCCACCTTCGCTTGGCGCTTCTTGTCAAGAAAGAGAGAGTGACGAATATTATACGCTGGATATCCCTATTACCAGCATAAAGAGCAATATTAAACGCCTAATAGACAAGGTGCTCGAAAATGTGACGGTGGAGCGTTGCAAAGAAATGGGGGAAGCACACAAAGAACTCACGGCGGAGTTCATTGAAAGAGCCAATCCACCCCCGCGCATTAGAAGTCTTTTTTTTAGGATGCCTTATTACGTAAGTCATTCGAAGGACTCTATTGTCTTAAATGCATGGGACAAAGAAAATAATTTGGCAGCCTTTTATATAATCGATCTTGCGGCAAAGGATTTCTCTACAGAAAAAGAAATGAAAATGATCTGGAAGGTAGAGAAAGACAACAAAAAGTCATATCTTGTGGGTATCGCCCATTTCTTTCCCTACAGTTTCAGAACATCGCTTTCCCCATATATAGAAAATGCAGGCGTCGTGTTGTTAGAAGGCCCCCTTGATAAAGAGAATATGGCCAAAGTGGTGAGTGCTGGCGCACAGAAAGAGAATGGAGGGCATCTCTTTAATGAACTGGACGAGCAGACCATTGCCCGCATTTCTAAGGCGCTTTTGCCTATATGCCAAAGCAGAACATCGTTCATCTTTTTTGACTTTCGCGCGTCAGGTAAGCAAAATCCGATTTACGAGATGTTAAAGGGAATGAAGCCATGGTTGGCTTTTTTCACCATCTGGTCCAACTACCTGCAGAGAAATGGGTGGCGGTATTCGGTTGATTTTGAAGCTTACACCATAGCCCGGGAAATGGATAAAAAAGTGGTCTTTCTCGAAACGATTGAAGAGCAGATAAAGGTCCTGGAAAGCCTTTCGCTTGAAAAAATTCATTATTTTCTGGAAAGAGTTGACCAATGGAATGATTACGTGAAAGAATACGAAAAATGCTATCTTGATGGAGACGTAGAAAATTTGAAGTCTATGTGGCGCAGGTTCCCAACCCGTGAATCCGCCGTAATAGAGGACCGCGACGAGAAATTATATAAAAGGATGCAGGCTTACCTGGCAAAGGATGATGCCATAGCGTTTGTAGGTGCGCCTCACCTCCGAGGAATAGGCCAGATGCTTCACTCCGACGGCTATCAAACCCATAAAGTAAGCAACATCCGTTCTTGAGACCTTTTACAGCTAAATTTGAAGTTCCATTGATAATGCATCTGAGAGTCAACTCTACACTTTTCACAACGGCAAAACAGACACCTCAAGGATTGTTGAATTGCTAAAAGGCAATAAAGATATCGAAGTACGGATCCGCAATATGGAATAGCCAGGTTACCCGCTAGAGTATCGCTTCTGTGAACAATGAAGAGAAAGGCAAGTCACAAACCCTTAAATCGAGAGGGCGATATGAACGAAGAGAAAAGACCCAATTCCTCCTATCTTATCGCCTTTTAGGCTTAACACCCCAAAATCATTACAAACACAACAAATCTTAAGGAGGCTGATATGTCTTTTGGAAGAATGGGAACAGACCGTGAAGCGCGAATTGACTATGAGCGTATGCGAGCGTACAGGTTAGCCAGAACAAAAGAGCAGATGGAAAAATTCGGGATAGGTACATTGGTAAGCTGGGAAGCCTGGGATATCCGCTATATCTCCGGAGCGTATGTCACAATCCCGACCCGCTGGTTCGAGGCCCAGTTCTGTGTCTTGCCGAGAAACGGAGACCCTCATCTTTTTGTTTTTCCCAGCTTCTCCCCCTATGCTGTGAGGGAAAAAATGCCATGGCTCAAGGATAAAATCTGGGCGCCTGCGGGTAACCTAAAACTCGCCACTTCGGTTGACCAAATCGAAGGTGTGATAAATCAAATCGCCAAAATTGTTGCTGAGCATAGGTTGACCAACGAACCGCTGGGCCTGGACGGCACACAATGCTCGCTGCTCCTGGAAGAGGCCTTTGGGAAGAAAGGAATAAAAGTTGTCGATGCCAAACCTGTCATGTTCCAGGCCAGAAAAATAAAGAACCAGGACGAAATAGAGTGCTGCCGGATGGCTTGTTCCATTGCGGATGCCGCATTTACTGATATGCGTGCCGCGATAAAACCGGGCATCATGGAATGCGAGATAATGGGTATCGGTATGAATCGGCTCTATGCCATGGGTTGTGATGAAACTATGGAATTTGTTGTGGCCAGCGGGCCTCGCACCAATCCACTCTGGATTGACTACACGGACCGGATGGTGCAAGCGGGAGACCACGTCATTATTGACATCAACGGTGCCTCTTTCAATGGTTATAAAACCTGTTATTATCGGACCTTCGTCTGTGGTAAGGCTACGCAGGAGCAAAAGGACACCTACGAGGAATGCCGCGCCATGATGTACGCCGGCATGTCTGGGATCAAAGCCGGAAACACCACCTGGGATATCTGTAAAAACTGGCCAGATTCTCCGAAATACTGGGGGTATGATAATTGGGATGACGTTATGGGGTACGCTGTGGGCCACGGTCTGGGCATTTCCCTGCACGAATTCCCTTTTATGACACCTCCCACAGCCAAGGCAAATCCCATTCCCCTGGAGGAGGGGATGGTTTTAGCCGTGGAAAACTGGACTGGTAAGAAAGGCGGCGGCCGAGACGGCGTTCGCCTGGAAGAGAACGTCGTCGTCACCAAGGATGGTTATGATCTGCTGACCACATACCCGGTCGATGAGATTATAGAGTGTCCCTTATAGGTTAACCTTATAACCGGCAAGATGATCTTTAAGCAACCAGCGATGCGTCTTGCCGGTTTCCTCTTTTTCGCTTCGCGCGCTCCAGATCACCCTTGGCTTCTCAAAAAAGATGGCCGGAACGCTGATAGGGTCATGAGCCTTTTTTGTCAAGAGTGTAACGCGACCCTTGTGTAACGCGACCCTTTGATCAATTTTTATCACAGCCCAATCCAATTGACGGTAATAGGGAAATACCTGCTGGGCTCTAATTACTCCAAATAAGTGAAATCGCTCAAGGGAAAGGCTGATATTTAAAGAGCCCATTCATTTGAGGGGGAAAAACCTGATTATTGTGTAAGGATGGATATTCAGCCCGATTGGACATTTCTTATCGTAATCATTGCTTTTGGCGGGTTCTCAAAATGA
>CAYRFN010000045.1:0-25921 GCA_964423495.1 uncultured Desulfobacteraceae bacterium | reverse complement strand
AATGCACGGACTAAACTGACCCGTCTTTACCCGACATTAGTCGATTGACATGACAATAGGTTATGTTGAAGTATTAATAAGTGCTGTAAAAAACGATTACTTTTCAATTCTATTAAGAAAAAACATGAAACTTCTGTCAAGTGAAATCTGGCTTTAGTCCCGGCAAAAAAGCCGTCTCTAGTTTTGGTAGTTTTTTTGGGGACCTTCTTCTTAACAGGAGGTTTCTTTTTTGCATAGCTATGAAATAAATTTTTTCTATGTTATATGGGTAAGGATATCCCTTCGCTCTTTTAATATATAACGTTCTTTACTTCGTTGACTAACTCTCAATGCTAATTGCGGCAATCCGAAAGGCCTTTTCCAACTTTCAAAAGGCAAATAAATATGGGCAGGATAGTACAGCCAAAAGTAAAAGCTGTTACAGGCAAAAAATCAGGTTAACCCACGGATAATACTGATTTCTCTAATAAATTAAAAAAATTGTTCAAAAGCCATAAAAAATATTCCTTTTTTTATCAGTGCCATCTGTGGTTAAATAAAGAAACATCTCAGTGATATCTGAGTAATTCGTGGTTAAAAGGTTATTGTAAAATCTGTAAATTTGAAAGGGGTTTGGTATGAACGAAAAAATTCTCTCTTCCACACAATCTGATGCATTGCTTGAAATCAAATCCAGGGTAAGGGATCGTTTTCATGTGAAGGATTTTCTATTATACGGCTCTGCCGCGAGGGGAGAGGCCGAACATGAGTCAGACCTTGACCTGATGATAGTTTTATCAGATCCGATTTCCCGGTTAAAACGGCATGAAATCACGGATATTGTCTTCGAAGTCAATCTTCAATTCGGGACGAATTTCAGCACACTTGTGATTGACCAAAAATCCTGGGAATCCGGTCTCATTTCAGTACTTCCCCTGAGGGAAGAGATAATGAGGGAAGGCATACACCTATGAGCAATGAAGAAAAACGTTCTGAAGTTGTACGTTACTGGTTGGAAAAGGCCGAGGAGAGCATGTTATCAGCAAGGCGTGAATTTGATGCAGGATCTTTGACATTCACGATGAATCGTCTCTACTATAGTGCTTTTTATGCAGTATCGGCGCTGTTAATGTCACAAAAACTTTCATTTAAAAAGCATTCCGGGGTACGCGCTGCTTTTCATCAAAATTTCATCAAAACTGGGATACTTGAAAAAGAATGGGGCAGATTTTATGACCAGCTTTTTGGGGATCGTCAGGAGGGAGATTATATAGCATTCATCTCTTTTGAAACCGATTATGTAGAAACACAGTTGAATCAATGTAAAGATTTTCTGGAACAAATCAGACGCTTATTATTATCTTTTTTAGAATAGATTTTTAACCGCTGATAACTCGGATCACATTGATTTTAAAGAAACCCTCTGTGCCACCCGTTTAATCCATGGTTAACAATCTTATCCTTTTTCGTAAAATTCGAGTAATTCGCGGTTAAAATATAAAAAATAAATATTTAGCTTGCTATTACGTATAAAGGTGCTTAGTATATAATATCAATTAATTTCCGCCGTAAATTGGCGGGAGGGTTTCTTTCTGTGGGAATTATCCGTTTATTAAACGCTATCATCCTTCAGTTTGTAACGTTGAAATTTTTCGAAAGGAGGATGATATTATGACAAATGGAACCGTTAAGTGGTTTAACGACCACAAAGGTTTTGGATTCATCGAGCAGGAAAACGGACCGGATGTATTTGTGCATCATAGCGCAATCAATGCGACCGGCTTTAAATCCCTCAATGAAGGTGCGCGCGTGACCTTTGACATTGAGCAAGGGCCAAAAGGTCCGGCTGCTGCCAATGTGACCGTTGCCTAACCTGCTTTTTAAGGCAATTAAAGGCATCTCCTGTGAAACGGGGGATGCCTTTTTTATTGATCGCTCGCATCAAACCACAATTATGCCGGCTGAGATTCTTTTCCCTGTTATCAGCGATCTTATCGATCCGGCAACCGTCCAGAAAGGAAACGCCATGGCAAAATCTCATTACCAGTTCAAGAAACGTCAGAAAGAATTGGCCAAGAAAAAAAAGAAAGAGGAAAAAAGGCTACGCAAGCTGGAAAACAAGGCGCTTGAAACCGATGAAACTGAAAAAGACCCTTCAATGGAGGACCGGTAAGCATAGGGACCGACCAGGAAAACCCGGATACAAACCTTTCTCGCTGTATGCGTCATGTCAATGGTGGAGTCTATACCCAGCGGTTTAATCGAAGTCATCTCCTTGATGGTCAGCTATATAGAGGCCGATACAAGGCAATCCTCTCACCATTGAACAGGTCTCGATTCCCCTTGACCCTCTTTTAAAATTTCATTAAGTTGAGCGTAATCAGTCCCTCCGAGGCCGTGTCATAATGTCATTCCGAGGTGATAGCCGAGGAATCCCGGTTTACTTAATAAAGAGAAAGATTCAAAGCGGAAAAAAAGCGAAATGGATGATAAAAAATATTATCGGATGAAGGTCCAGGAGGTACTTGATGACCTCCAAACCACGGTCAACGGCCTTGAAACGACCGAAGCCGCGCGCCGAACAGATCAATATCTATATATACATCTTGTATTTAGGTTCATACATATATGCACGAATGGCCCCGACGGCAAGGCGGAGCCGATCACAGAAAAGGATCATGATGCCATCATCGCGGTTAATGAGGGGTTCTCAAAAAAGGCCCTGCGTGTACTCGCCATCGCGTACCGGCCCCTTGATCAAAGCGGGAAGGATTATGCGCTAGAAGAAGCCGAAAAGGACTTAAGCATTCTGGGTCTCGTGGGTATGACAGACCCGCCCAGGGAAGGCGTTAGGGAGGCAATCGCCGTGTGCCACGGCGCCGGTATCCGGACATTCATCATGACAGGAGATCACCAGATTACCGCCCAGGCGGTCGGAATGGAGATCGGCCTGGCCGAATCGGGCCATCCATCACCTGTTATTACCGGAAGCGAATTAAAGGCCATGGATGACTCAGGCCTGGCCGGTGTCATGTCAAAGGAGAAATCCCTCATATTTTCGCGCGTGGACCCCGAAGATAAGCTGCGAATCGTGGAGCTTCTCGAGAAGAGCGGTAAGGTAGTGGCAGTGACGGGTGACGGTGTAAACGACGCCCCAAGCCCCTGCCCGGCCGGCAGAACAGACCCCTTCAGGTCCAATACCCACTCCTTCTGCAGCATATTGCCCCAACTGCGGGCAGAAAGTAAGCTCAGGTAATAAATTCTGTACCAAATGTGGAAACAGGTTAAGATGAGAGGAGCAGAAATTTATTTTATTCCAACACCTATATCAGGCCCTTTAGGCTCTGAAAGACCTTTTTGTCTTATTCCAACATCCATTTCAGCTTTCTTTGAAGCTAAAATATCTCCGGAAAAGATTGGTTCTTTTTGCTGAATTTTTCCTATCCCCACACCAATATCAGCCTGTTTTGACGCTGAAATATCCTCCGGAACAGTCTCTCTTTCTGGCTTAGTTTGTTCTATAATGCTTTTATCTTCGGCCTTTTTAGATTCAAGATCTTCGGTATATGACACATTAACAAGGTTTTTAGGAATTTTAATAACTTGACCAATCCTGATCTTAGTGGGATCATCTATCCTGTTAAATGCTGCAATAATATTCCAATTCTTACAACTCCCTGTGTACCTCATAGCAATAACGGAAAGGCTTTCTCCTTTGCTCACCTTGTGACTAACAAAAGACTGTTCATCCATAATGGAGATCTCTTGAATAGGAGTTACATCTTTTCCTTCTTCAACACCAGCACAACCCCAAAAAATAAGAACAGAAATCAATATTAATACCCAGGTTGGAGTGAAGAAAATCATAACCAATCCTCCTGAAAATTCACAGATATTTTGTGCTCTTGAACCACTTTCCCAATCTATAGAAAAAGAATAAAATTAAATATAGGATTTGTAAAGTGTATCATGCTACTTTATCATTAGAAACCAAAATCATTAATGATACCAATAAACAACCTGTTTGACATGAGTGCAAAAAAGCCATACTTTCTTGGCAGTTTACAAACAAGATAGGGAACAGGACGTATCGAAAAAGTGACTATCATAAAGCCACAAAGACTCAGGCGAGGGGACAAAATCGGTGTAATCTCCCAGGCAGACACAATGTGGCCTACGCCGACCTGGACGGCCATCTGGACCTGGTCAATGATCCGACGGGCAATCCCGACCTGGGGGTTGATTTCTATTGAGCCGGGAAGATTCCTGTCGTGCATTGGGCGGGGACAACAATGGGTGTTGGATCATGAGAGAAAAATTTAAATGGCTGCTTCAGGTATTCTGGAATTTGTTGCTGATCTTTAGCGGCAGCGTTTTGTATGCGGCCGCGATCAAGGGGATTCTCATCCCCAGGCAGTTTTTGGCCGGCGGGGTCACCGGCCTGGCCCTGTTGATCCATTATGTCTTGCCGGCATTGCCGGTGGGGTTGGTGTATCTGTTGTTGAATATCCCCCTGTTTGCCGTCGGCTGGATGTTTGTCGGGCGGCGCTTTTTTGTTTACAGCATGGCGGGGGTCGTGATCTTTTCCCTGGTCATGTTCTGGCCGTTTCCGGTATTTCCGATCCACGATATGATCCTGAACGCGCTGACCGCCGGCATTATTACCGGAATCGGCGCCGGAATGATCTTGAGATCGTTGGGGTCGGCCGGCGGCCTGGACATTCTGTCGGTCATTTTGTTCAAACGGTTTTCCCTGCGGCTGGGGAATTCCGTTCTGGCTTTCAACGCAATGCTGCTCTTTTCTGCCGTCTTCTACATCCATCTCGAAATGGTGCTGTATACCCTGATCCATCTTTATGTCAGTTCGCACTTTGTCAACTTTGTGGTGACCGGCTTGAGCCAGCGCAAGGCGATTACGGTTATATCGCCGAAGTGGCAGGAAATTGCCGATGAAATCATGAACCGTCTGCAACGTGGGGTGACAATCGTCAGCGGCGAGGGTGGATTTAGCAGTAAGGAGATCAAGATCCTTTATACCGTTGTCACGTTCAGCGAACTTTCTAGGTTTAAAGAGGCGATCCGCAAGATCGATCCGCAGGCCTTTGTGGTCGTGAGCGAGACGCTCGAGGTGATGGGCAAACGGATCGGCAATCAGCCGCACTGGTAGCCGTGGCTGCGGCCCTTAACATGCAATCTTTGTTTCGCTTTTTTGGATGTGTGGATGTGGGGTTGCCTATGAGAAATAGAACACCCCAAGCGTAAATAGATAATAATCGCTAAGCATTCGCATAAAAGGAAAATTTATGGAAAAAAAACGAATAAATAGAAGAGATTTTTTAAAATATCAAATATGGGGAACACTCTGGCTGGCTTCAGGCGCATCAGGTATCCTTTTACCCGAAGTCGGCCTTGCCGGTGACGCACCGGACATCGCTG
Organism: uncultured Desulfobacteraceae bacterium; assembly: GCA_964423495.1. Classification (GTDB taxonomy): domain Bacteria; phylum Desulfobacterota; class DSM-4660; order Desulfatiglandales; family Desulfatiglandaceae; genus CAYRFN01. Next base: position 20,506 of record CAYRFN010000045.1, on the reverse strand, counting down.
ATGTAAAGGGGGCCCCCGGCCCTGCCACAAGGGCCGCTGTGGATCGTTTGGGCGGCATGAAACAATTCGTCAAGCCCGGTAATCGCGTGGTGATCAAACCGAATATGAGTTTTCCAACACCTCCGGAAAGGGCATCAAACACGCACCCTTTAGTTGTTCGGGAACTGGTCGCCATGTGCAAGGAGGCGGGCGCGTCAAAGGTTTTCGTTCTGGACAATACTCTTGGAGATGGAGAGAGGTGCCTTGAAAACTCCGGCATCCGTGATGCCGTCAAAGCCATTGATGACAAAATGGTCTATGCCCTGAGCGATGACAGCCTCTTTAGAAAAACAGCCATCCCCAATGCGACCAGCATGCACGAAACAGAGATCATGAAAGAGGTTCTCAAGTCTGATGTGCTCATTGCCGCGCCTGTCGCAAAATCCCATTCGAGCACTGGCGTCAGCCTCAGCATGAAGGGCATGATGGGGCTTATATACAATCGTCGGAAAATGCATTGGCGTTATAATCTGGACAAATCTATTGTGGATCTTTGTACTATACTCAAGGCCGATCTTGCGGTGATCGACGGGACCCGGGTTCTGTCCACCAACGGGCCCGGGGGCCCCGGAAAGGTCCTCAATGAAAAAACGATAATCGCCTCCAAAGACATGGTCGCTGCTGATGCCTATGCGGTTTCTGTCTTCGAGTGGTACGGGAAACGGTTCAAGCCAAGGCAGGTAAAACATATCAGAGAGGCCCATGATCAGGGCCTGGGCAGAATGGACACAGAAAATCTCAAGATCAAAACCTTAGCCCTATAATGACCTTCCACCGCACAATACAGCTCACAAGTCTCACGATTTTTCTGCTCTTGCTTTTTGCAGCCACCTCTTTCACCTGGTTATCTCTGCCCTTTGATCTGTTTCTGAGGCTTGATCCTGCCATGGTCACGGTCACGGCCTTAAGTGCAAGAATCTTGGGCCTTACCTTTGTCCCGGCGGCCATTGTCATTTTGATCAGCCCTCTTTTAGGAAGGGTATTTTGTGGCTATATTTGTCCCATGGGCACCACACTGGATGGGGGGGATAAACTATTTGGTGACCCAAAAAGTAGGGGGTTGGATATAGAAAAGCTCAGGGGAATGAAAACCCTTGTGCTCATCTTTATATTAGCCGCCGCCCTCCTTGGTGTCTCACTCATATTTTTGACCTCACCCCTGTCCTTGATCACCCGCTTTTACGGTCTCCTTGTTCAGCCGGTCCTCGCCCTTTTTGCAGACACAGCACTCCGGCTCATTCGCCCCATCGCAGAGTGGTTCGATGTGCGTTCACTCGCTTTTTCACAAATCCACACCCCGCGATTTGCAACCCAGCTTTTTATTCTGGCCTTTTTCACCGCCTTGTTTTTTTTGACCAGGGTTTCACCTCGTTTTTGGTGTCGATACATCTGCCCTTCCGGAGCGCTCCTTGCCATTCTTTCCAGAAGGCCACTGATCCGTCGCGTTGTCTCTCAGGACTGCTCAGATTGCGGTAAATGCGCCAAGGCCTGCCCCATGAATGCCATTCCAACGGATAACCCCGGCTTGACGTCCCACGGGGAGTGTATCGTCTGCCAGACATGTAAAAACATATGCCCGGAATCGGCAATCGCCTTTAGGCGCCCAGGGGGCGTTGTGCGCCCAATGGCCATTCATCCTGATATATCCACAGTGGCTTCTCCGTCTCGACGTCAATTTATGACTGCCGGCCTGACAGGAGTGGCGACTGCCGCACTTAATCTTACAGGACTTCATTCTCTGTATGGAAAACCGGGGCCCGGTCAGGTTGCGCCGACGGGCCTTATAAGGCCGCCGGGCGCCTTACCGGAAATGGATTTCTTGGCACGTTGTGTCCGATGTGGCGAATGTATGGCCGCTTGCCCTACCAACACCCTGCAGCCCATATGGTTTCAAGCAGATTTTATGGGCCTTTTCAGCCCTTCCCTCACCCCAAAGCGTGGATTCTGCATTCCGGAATGTCACCAATGCGGTTTGGTCTGCCCAACTGAAGCCATTCCCTATCTGCTGGGGGATGAGCGGATCTGGGCCAAAACAGGCACCGCCGTGATCTTTCGACAAAAATGTTTGGCTTGGGAATACCAAAAAAGCTGTATGGTTTGTGACGAGGTTTGCCCTTTTGATGCCGTCCATTTTGAGAAGGAATCGGGCAACCCGGTCCCCGTCCCTTATGTCGTAGAAACCAAGTGCTCAGGATGCGGGTATTGTGAATATTATTGCCCGGTGCAAAACCAGGCAGCCATTGTCGTAACGCCCCAGGGCGCGATAAGACTTCTCAAAGGCTCTTATGTGGAAGAAGGAAAACGCCAGGGTCTCCAAATTTCCATCAAAGCGGAATTGGAATACGGTCTTCCGCAGCAAGGGAAAAACAGCCCAACTGGGCCAGCTCCTGGGTTCACAGAATAGCAGGCAATGAAATAGAGGATGAGCTTGTCGAGAGCCCCTCGGCCTTGAGCTCGGGGCCGAAAGGCCTCCAGGTCGAACGACGACTGGCTATATGTCGACACACAATATCCTGATTATTTTCCATCCTGAATTTAAAACAGGGGCCGAGTCTTGCAGGACAGGCTTGTCTTAATTCTCCTGATTCTCACCCTTCTTTGACAAATCAAGGCCAAGATCATCTTGATTTTTTGATACCTCTTCCACTTATCTCGCATCAACTCATCCCAAAATCGACTGACCACAATATGAAGCGGATTCATTATTAACACACAAGTCAAATTTCCCTATATTTTCACCTCAAAAAAACGGCTTCTTATCACTTCATTAGGTCTTTGGCTTCGCAAATGCTGCTTGAGCCAATATTGTCAAGGGAGTTCAGGGATACGGATTACCGTTCTTGGCTAAATTTGCTCACTTTCATCTTTATAGTACCCTTTTGACACCACCACAATGCCACGGGGTGTGACCGTAAACCTCTTGTTATCCTCAATCAAGTTGTAACCAATCTGGGTGTGTGGCGGTATGATATTGTTCTTGTCAATAATCGCCTTCTTGACCTTACAGTGACGCCCTATCACTACACCATCCAAGATGACGGATTCTTCCACTATTGCCCAACTGCGGACCGTCACATTGGAAGAAAGCACACAGTTTCTGACGATCCCGCTGACAATACACCCGGGTGACACCAGGGAATCAAGGGCCTTACCTACGCGAAACCCTTCTTTATGCTCGTTGGCAAAGATGAACTTTGCAGGCGGTACAGCCGGCTGGTAGGTGTGTATGGGCCACTTTTTTCCATAGAGATTGAAATAGGGGTCTACGCCGGTTAGGTCCATGTTGGCGTTCCAGTAAGCGTCAAGGGTTCCTACGTCACGCCAGTATCCGGAATCGCGGGTCTGCGGCTCCAGGCAGAGCTGGCGCTCACCATTTTCCAGGGTCATATATACGTAATCCTCGATACGGTTTTGCATACCATAGGGATAGGCATAGATCATGTAAGAATCGAGCATTTGAGGGATAATGTCCCGTCCGAAGTCGTCTTCTTTGGATGATTCGAGGGCTTGAATCAAGGCCTCTGTTCGAAAGAGATAAATCCCCATAGAGGCGAGTACGTGTCCTGGGTCGTCCGGAACGGTTTTGATATTCTCTTTGGGTTTTTCCTGAAAACCCATGATACGAAAATCCGGGTCCACTTCGGCCACGCCTAATTGATGGGCAGAATTGGTTCCCACTTCCAGGAGGGAAATGGTCAGATCAGCCTCTTTCTCATAGTGGTATTGAACAAAAAGGCTGTAGTCCATTTTATAGATATGATCCCCTGAAAGGATAAGGACATTTCTTGGTCTGTAATGCTCGATCAGGTAGAGATTCTGTCGGATGGAATCGGCCGTACCCCTGTACCAGTCAATGCCGATGCGTTGCTGTGGGGGCACAATCTTGAGAAAATGGCCGATTTTGTGGCTAAAAATGTTCCAACCGTTTTCCAGGTGGTCGGTGAGGGACTGGGATTTGTATTGCGGAAGGACAATGATCTTGTAGATCTGGGAGTTGACACAGTTGGTGAGCGTAAAGTCAATAAGGCGGTAAATGCCTCCGAATGGAACAGCGGGTTTCGTACGATCCCTGGTCAAAGGTATGAGTCTCTCACCCCTCCCTCCGGCCATGACAAAGGCAAGCGTTTCTTTCATCTTGGTCTCCAAGACATATCTTTTTCCGAGCAGCTTTCCTCTCGTAAAGAGAGCCCGGGTCTGAGGAGCAAACGCCTTTTCTCTCGCACTCCCCAATGTTGTATTGTATCTTCTCAATATATCGGGGCAAATGCTTTCAAAAACTGCTTTTTTGGATTCCCGCGACTTATTGAGCTGTTACATAGTATTTTACTTTTATCCCAAATATTAGTATAATTCTATCCGATTTGCAAACAAGATATTTAGTGACAACAATAAGAAGGGGGGAAGACCGGTGGAGTATGATACTGCAATGAGGGCTTACACGTCAAAGCGGATTGAAGAGATCGAAACCGCAGACATCCTTGTTGGGATTCCTTGCTATAATAATGAGAAGACGATACAGCACGTGATACAGACGGTCACCCATGGACTCGCAAAACATTACAAGGATAAAAGGAGCGTGATCTTTATTGCTGATGGTGGCTCCACTGATGATACCCGTGAGGTGGCCAAGGAGTTTCAGATCAAGCCCTGGCAGGAAAAAATCGTCTCAATCTATAGAGGGCCAGCAGGGAAAGGCACAGCTCTGAGGTCTTTGTTTGAAGCAGCCGTTCGTCTCAAAGTCAAGGTGTGCGCAATGGTGGACTCTGACCTCAGGAGCATCACTGCCGACTGGGTCAAGTATCTCATTGAACCGGTCCTTGAAAAGGGGTATCAGTTTGTAGCGCCAGTTTATGTAAGGCACAAATATGACGGCACCATCACCAATAACATCGTATATAACCTTACCTGCGCCCTCTATGGAAAGCGGATTAGACAGCCTATTGGGGGTGACTTTGCCATATCAAGAGATACTGCCAAATTCTATTCAGAGCAAGATGTCTGGTTGACAGACGTGGCACGCTTTGGCATCGATATCTGGATGACTACAAACGCCATAACCCATGGGTTCAAAATCTGCCAGTCCAATTTGGGAGTCAAAATCCATGATGTCAAGGACCCCGGAGAACATCTCGGACCTATGTTTCGCCAGGTGCTTTCAGCCCTCTTTTCCCTTATGGAACGGTATGAGAGTTACTGGAAAAAGATCAAGGGGAGCCAACCCTTAGAGACCTTTGGATTCAAAGGAAGCCCGGAACCTGAGCCGGTAAACGTGAATCTGGAGAGGTTGATCGAGCTTTTTAAGGCTGGGTTTCAGCAATTCTCAACGCTGTGGAAGGAGATCTTCTGTCCGGAATGTTTTGAAGAGATTCGAAAGGCCGCTGAGTTAGATTCAAACCGTTTTTATCTTTCGACAACCACCTGGGTTCATATTCTATACGAGCTGGCAGCGACTTTCCATATCTGGGACCTCAACCGTAATAAACTGCTCGACCTGGTCACCCCTCTCTATTATGCGCGTGTGGCCTCATTTGTACGCCAGAGCTGGGAGATGTCTTCGGAAGAGGCTGAGACCCTGGTGGAAGAGCAGGCATTGAAATTTCAGGAACACAAGGATTATCTCATAAAAGTATGGGATGAGAAATCGGCAAAAAGGTCAAAGCCGAAAAGATGATCCATCAAGAAAGGAGGGGAGACAATGGCTGATTTTCACCAGGAAGGCTTTATCACGACACTCCATGCCCTCTACGAGGCATTTGATCGTGAGGAATATCTGGCAAATATGGAGAAGAAGCTGGAGGAATACGCGACCCACCACAGGATCAGTCTACTCCTGCCGAGCCTTTATTCCGAGATACAGAATCCTCCGGTGCTGGATCGGATAATGGATGAAATCCAGAGAGTCCGATACCTCCATAGTGTGGTGGTGGCCCTGGGGGGCGCCCCTGAGGAGAGCCACTTCAGGGAGGCCAAAGAATATTTCGGACGGCTTCGCACCCCGGAAAGGGATGTCAAAGTGGTCTGGGTGGATGGACCCAGAATCCAGGGCGTTTTTCAGGAAATCCAGGAGAGAGAGATCTCAACCGGGACACAGGGAAAGGGACAGTCCGTGTGGATCACCCTGGGCTATCTCTTTGCTCGTGAGGATTGTGAGGTGATTGCACTCCACGACTGCGATATCGTGACCTACGACCGAATCCTTTTGAGTCGTCTGATCGAACCCGCGGCCAACCCCAATAACGATTTCGAGTTCTGTAAGGGATATTATGCACGGATATCCCCCGAGGACAAGGCTATGAAGGGCAGGGTCACAAGGCTTTTTGTCACCCCTTTTGTGGATATGATGAGACGCATTATGTACGAACAGGGACACGAAGAGCTGGGCCGTTTCTTTACCTATCATCGGACATTCAATTATCCACTGTCCGGAGAATTCAGCTTCCTTACACGGCTGGCCCGGGGAATCGGTATTGCATATGACTGGGGTCTGGAGGTGAGTACACTCTCCGAGGTCTACAGGCGGGTCTTCCCGCAAAAGATTGCACAGGTTGATCTGGCCCCAAACTATGACCACAAGCATCAGGAGATCTTTCCTGAAGATGCAAGCAAGGGGCTCCACCGGATGGTGGTGGACATTGCCAAATTTTACCTGGGCTATGTAAGATCTCACGGCTTTGCCTTGGATGACGCGGTCGTGGATATGATTTTACACAGTTATTATGAGAATGCCCTCGGTTTTATAAAGAGTTACAGCGACGACGCCGAGGTCAATGACCTGGCCTATGATCGCTATCAGGAAGAGCTTACGGCACAATACTTCAGGGGTTTTCTCTGGACGGCATGGGAACAGATCAAAGGACCGCATGAGAGCACCGTGATTCCATCATGGAACCGCGTACTTTACAGTATTCCCGGTATCTATCCCAAGCTCCTGGAAGCCGTGGCAACGGATAATTCTTAGACTTATAGGATTGTCGATTGAAAAACGGCGAAAAAAGTTTTTCGCGGATTAGTGGGAAAAATTCGGATTATTCGCCAACCCAGGAAGGAGAATCTGAGACTATGGGTGAAAAGTTAAAGGTGCTGTTTCTTTCCCCCGAGGCGGTCCCATTTGCCAAGACAGGGGGGCTGGCCGATGTGGCCGGCTCGCTTCCCCCCGCCCTAAAAAGGCTGGGCGCGGATGTGCGGCTCGTGCTCCCCTTTTATCGGTCAGTGCGGGAGGGAAATTTCAAGTCACAGTCACGGCAAACGAACCTGGCCGTGCCCCTGGGGGACAGGTGGCTTTCGATCCAGGTGATTGAAGCCAAAACTGCAAACGGGGTTCTTGTTTATCTAATTGACCGGGAGGACCTCTACGACAGGCCCAACCTTTACGGAGACAGCAGGGGAGACTACTATGACAACCTGGAACGTTTTGCCTTTTTTTCCCATGCGGCCCTTTCCATTGCAGAGGCGCTTCCCTTCAAGCCCGACGTAATCCATTGCCATGACTGGCAGACCGGGCTGGTTCCTGCGCTTCTTAAGGGGCCGTACAGGACCAGCGCAGTTTTTGAGGGCACGGCATCGGTCTTTACAATCCACAACATTGGATACCAGGGGGTCTTTCCGGCGGAAAGACTTCCGATCACAGGTCTTTCGCAAACGGATTATTTTCACCCCGATGGTTTGGAATACTGGGGGAACCTTAGCCTCCTCAAGGCAGGCATCGTCTATTCCGACGTCATCACCACGGTGAGCCCCAGATACGCCCAGGAGATCCAGACCCCCGAATATGGGATGGGCATGGAGGGCATACTCACACATCGGAAGGCATTTCTCCACGGGATACTCAACGGCGTGGACTATGGTCTGTGGAATCCCGCGCAAGATCCCGAGATTCCGGCCAGCTATTCTCCAGGAAAAATCGAGGGAAAAAGGGCCTGTAAGGCATCGTTGATCAAGGAGATGGCCCTTGATCCCTCTTTGCAAGACCGTCCTCTACTGGGGATGATCTCCCGTCTGGATGCTCAGAAGGGGCTTGACCTCTTATTAAGAGTCCTAAACAAGGTGTTGGCCCTGAATGCGGGAATGGTGGTCCTGGGCTCGGGACATGAAAAGATCCAGAAGGCGCTCCAGCGGACCTCAGAGCGTCATCCGGGCCGGCTGGGGCTCAAGATCGGCTTTGACGAACCCCTTGCGCATCGCATTATGGCAGGCACAGACATCTTCTTGATTCCCTCCCGATACGAACCGTGCGGACTCACACAGATGTATGCACTCAAATATGGGACAATCCCCCTGGTGCGAGCAACCGGCGGATTGGATGATACGGTGATCCCCTTTGACCCTCAAACAGGGGAAGGAAACGGATTCAAATTTGGTCCCTATGAGCCCGAGGCACTCCTGGATACCATCAGGCGGGCTAAGGCTCTTTTTGAGGATTCAAGGACCTGGAAACGGGTCATGAATAACGGCATGAAGGCGGATTTCTCCTGGCAGCACTCTGCCCGGAGTTATATGGAGCTATATCGGTCGATTGTTCAATGATGAATGTTGATTACTTCCGAAATAGCCATTAACAAAGAGGTTTTTATATACCAATGAGTCAGAGCTATCCTGTACCCTACCAAGATGTCGTGCTTACAGACGACGACCTTTTCCTCTTTAACGAGGGGAGTTACTTTCGCCTCTATGAGAAGCTGGGGAGCCATATTGTCAGCCATGAAGGCAAGGAGGGGGCCTGTTTTGCGGTGTGGGCGCCCGATGCAGAGCAGGTCTTGGTTATAGGAGATTTTAACGGGTGGGACAAAAATGGTCATCCCCTCAGGGCCAGGGGTGTCTCCGGGATCTGGGAGGGGTTTTTACCCGACATCACCAGGGGCGCCAACTACAAATACAACATTCACTCCAGATACAAAGGTTACAAGGTGGAAAAGGCCGATCCTTTTGCGATCTATTATGAAGTGCCCCCCAGGACGGCCTCCATCGTGTGGGATCTGGAATACACCTGGGGTGATGAGGAGTGGATGGCCAAACGCGGTGAGACCAACCGATCCAGCGCCCCCATGGCCATCTATGAGGTTCACCTGGGATCCTGGAGGCGACTGGCTGAACAAGAAAACCGCTCTCTCACCTATCGGGAGCTTGCCCATGAACTGGTCGAATATGTCCAGGGCATGGGTTTTACCCACGTGGAGTTCCTCCCGGTTATGGAGCACCCCTTCTACGGATCATGGGGATACCAGGTCCTCGGATATTTCGCACCCACCAGTCGATATGGACAGCCGCAGGACTTTATGTATCTCATCGATTGCCTCCACCAACATGGCATCGGTGTCATCATTGACTGGGTGCCGTCTCATTTTCCCAGTGATGAGTACGGGCTCGGTTATTTTGACGGGACCCATCTCTATGAACACTCTGACCCGAAAAAAGGAATTCATCCCGATTGGGACAGCTGTATATTCAACTATGGCCGCAAAGAGGTGCAGAGCTTTCTTATTAGCAGCGCCTTTTTGTGGTTGGACAGATACCACGCAGACGGTTTGCGGGTTGATGCCGTTGCCTCCATGCTCTATCTGGACTATGGCCGTAAGGATGGGGAATGGATACCCAACGAGTATGGTGGGAGGGAGAATCTGGAGGCCATCGGCTTTTTACGCCGGTTTAACCAGGAGGTCTATAAGAGCTTCCCCGCGGTGCAGACCATTGCTGAGGAGTCCACGTCATGGCCCATGGTGTCACGCCCCACCTATTCGGGCGGGCTGGGGTTTGGCATGAAATGGGATATGGGGTGGATGCACGATACGCTGGACTATATGTCTAGGGACCCTATCCACCGGAAGTTTCACCACAACAAACTGACCTTTCGGATGATCTATGCCTTTCACGAAAATTTTATCCTCCCCTTATCCCACGATGAGGTGGTCTATGGGAAGGGCTCGCTTCTCCGAAAGATGCCCGGTGATGGCTGGCAGAGATTTGCCAATCTCAGACTACTTCTGAGTTATATGTACGCCCAGCCCGGGAAGAAGCTGCTCTTTATGGGCGTCGAGTTCGGTCAGTGGAATGAATGGTATCATGAATCAGGCCTGGATTGGCCGTTGCTGGACGATTCCTTTCACAAGGGCATTCAGCGTCTGGTTATTGATCTAAACAGGCTCTACAGAAATGAACTGGCCCTTCATAAACTGGATTTTCATGGCACGGGCTTTGAATGGATCGACTGTAATGACTCTGAGCAGAGCAGTCTCACCATGATCCGCAAGGGAGCTTCAGACAAAGATGTCCTGATTGTGGCCTGCAATTTTACGCCGGTACCCCGACACAACTACAGGGTGGGGGTGCCCATGGGTGGGGCCTGGAAGGAGATCTTGAACAGCGATACGCCGGTCTATGGGGGAAGCGGTCAGGGAAATCTGGGCGGAGCAAAGGCCGAGCCTGTCCCGTTCCACGGTCGGCCATACTCTATCGAGATAACATTGCCTCCCCTGGCTGCCCTGTTTTTTAAGTGGGAAGCGGAGAAGGCGGAAACTTGAAACTGGAAAATGTAGGCACTAAACAAAATCCAAAATCCAAAATCCAAAATATGGACAGGCGTGGCAGCGGTATTCTCTTCCATATCACATCTCTGCCCTCGCGTTTCGGGATAGGAGATCTGGGGCCGTGGGCCCACAAATTCGGTGATTTTCTGGCAGACACAAAACAGATCTATTGGCAAATCCTTCCCCTAAACCCCACGGAACCGCATCACGGCAATTCGCCATATCACAGCAGTTCGACCTTTGCCTGCAATCCTCTATTTATAAGCCCGGAGGATCTTGTCCGGGACGGATGGCTCGATAAAGAGGACCTGGAACCCGTGCCTGATTTCCCCGAGAGCCGCGTGGATTACGACTCTGTCATCGCATACAAAGAGCCCCTTCTTGGCAAGGCCTATGAACGTTTTAGGGGTAACCGTGAACCCGAGGCATATGGGTCGTTTTGCGAGAAAAACGCCCACTGGCTCGACGATTATGCGCTCTTTGTTGCCCTGAAATCACGGTTTGAGGGGAAGGTCTGGTCTGATTGGGACCACGATTTTCGAGACAGACACGCCCAAACTCTTGAGCGGGCCAGGGACGAGCTTAAGGATGCGATTGAAAGGCTTTGTTTCTATCAGTATCTTCTATTCGAGCAGTGGATGGCCCTAAAAAATTTCTGTAATGGCAGGGGCGTGCGGGTGATAGGGGATATGCCCATCTATGCCGTCTATGACAGTGCCGACGTATGGGTCAATCAAGAGCTCTTTAACCTGGATCAAGACAAAAGGCCGCTGACCGTTGCCGGTGTCCCCCCTGATTATTTTAGCGAAACCGGACAGCTCTGGGGCAATCCCGTTTACAGGTGGGATGTTATCAAAGAGCGGGGATACGATTGGTGGATTCAACGAATGGCGCATAATTTGGAACTATATGATTTTGTCAGGGTCGATCATTTTCGTGGCTTTGCGGGATACTGGGAGATACCGGCCTCTGAACAGAATGCCATCAACGGACAGTGGGTTGAGGCACCGGTATGGGAGTTTTTTGATCGAATCACCAGCGAATTCCCCCGACTACCCATTATTGCCGAAGACCTAGGGGTCATCACACCCGATGTGGTAGAAGTCATCCGCCACTTCGGGTTTCCCGGGATGAAGATCCTGCTCTTTGCCTTTGGCGATGACCTGCCCACCAATCCCTATGCCCCGCACAATCTCGAAAGAAACTCTCTGGTCTACACCGGGACCCACGACAACAACACGGCCAGGGCGTGGTTTGAAAGAGAGACGACACCCGAGGTCAAGGAGAGGCTCTCTCGATACGTCGGGAGGGAGGTCTCCCCGGACTCTGTGGGACGGGAGCTCATGCGCCTGGCCATGATGTCGGTGGCGGATACGGCGATCACTCCCATGCAAGACCTGCTCTGTCTGGGAGAAGAGGCCCGGATGAATAGGCCGGCCACGAATCATGGCAATTGGGAGTGGCGTCTTGAACCGGCCCTCTTGACCCCTGGAGTGGCAAATGATCTCCTTGAAATGACCGTCATCTATGGACGAAGTACAAGTGAGGATTGAAGATTGACTTTAGAAATCGAGAGTTAGATGAAGACACTTAGAAAAAACCCCCATATCTATGAAATAAACCTCATGACCTGGCTTTTTGATCTGACCAGGAGAGAAGGCAGGGAGATCAACCTGCGAAATATACCCAGAGGGGAGTGGAGGCATCTCAAAGAGATGGGGATGGACCTCATCTGGCTCATGGGAATATGGGAAAGAAGCCCTTATTCGGTTGATAGGGCGCGAGATGCGCCGCAACTGGTGCAGGCATGCCGGTCCATTCTGAAGGATTTTGAGATGCGCGACATTGTGGGCTCTCCGTACGCGGTTCATGACTATATCCCCGACCACCGATTTGGGTCGGCCGAAGATCTTCGGGCCCTCAAGAACACCCTTGAAGACGAAGGCCTGTTTCTAATCCTTGATTTTGTGCCAAACCACACGGCCTGCGACCATCTCTGGGTCAAAGAAAATCCGCAGCGATATATCCATAGAAACCTGACCAGTGGAGAGGATTGCGATGAGGGTTTTTTTCTGGTCAATACTGAATCTGGTAAACAGTGTATCGCCCACGGAAAAGATCCATATTTTCCCCACTGGACCGATACGGCGCAAATCAACTATTGGAATCCGGAGACCCTGGATGCCATGGCGGAGCTCCTCACTGAACTGGCAACATACTGTCATGGTCTCAGGTGTGATGTGGCCATGCTGGTCCTGGGCGATGTCTTTCAAAAAACATGGGGCTCTTTTCTAAAGAAACCGAAGGATGTGTGTGAATTCTGGCCCGCTGCCAAAAAGCGCCTAAGATCCAGGCACGATCGGTGCCTGCTCATTGCAGAGGCTTACTGGGGAAGGGGCACGGAACTCCTCAATATCGGTTTTGACTACGCCTATGATAAGGACCTGTACGACCTGATGGTCAGGAGGGACATTCAAGGACTAAGGCATACACTATCCAGGCCGGTTGCTGATCAGGAAAGGATGCTGCGGTTTCTTGAAAACCATGACGAGCCGAGGGCAATTGAGGCCTTTGGAAGGGATAGGATAAAGGCCGCCATGCTGATCCATGCAACGCTCCCTGGAATGAGGCTCTGGCAGCACGGCCAGTTTGAAGGAAGCCGGGTCAGGATGCCGGTCCAACTAAGGCGTGCTCCGGTTGAACCGGTGGATCAAGACCTTCACAGGTTTTCTGAGCGACTCCTGATGGAGGTAAGTCATCCGGTATTTCATGAGGGGCACTGGGAGATGTGCGCCACCTCCGGATGGGAAGACAACCCCTCTCATGAGATGTTGCTCACCTGGACCTGGGGCCTGGACCATGAGAGGCGGTTGGTGGCCATCAATTTTTCAGAGTCTTCAATACATGGGTATGTTAAAATACGATCGGAGTGGCTCCCGGAAGGAGAAGATCTGCTTTTGACCGACCTGTTAAATGGAGAGAGTTTTCTCCGCTCCAGGACAGAATTGGAGGAATCGGGATTGTTTGTTGGACTTGAGAAAGGGGATTTCCACTTTTTGAGTATAGAGAAAGGGTAAAAAATGACCAGACCCATTAGGACCTTGGATGTAAGACCGAGAGTGCCGGATAGGCTCAGGCCTCTCTATGAATTGGCATATAACCTCTCATTTGTGTGGAATTATGATGCCGGAGAGCTCTTTAGAAGAATTAATCCCGATCTCTGGCAGGAGACAAGAAAGAACCCAGTGGAGGTCCTGGGGCGTGTTCAACAGGAAGAGCTTGAGAGTCTGGTCACGGATGAGGGGTTTATTGCGCAGATGGATAGGGTCAAGGAGGACTTTGATCGATACATGTCTGTAAGACCTGCCCCTGGGGTATTTGGAAAGGGAGGGCGCTCCTTTCTCGTAGCCTATCTTACGGCGGAATGCGGTTTTGCAGACTGTTTCCCCATCTACTCGGGGGGGCTTGGCATACTGTCGGGGGATCACCTCAAATCAGCAAGTGACCTCAACCTGCCGATCATCGGTGTCTCGCTGGCCTATCAAAAGGGATACTTCCGTCAATACCTCACCCAGGACGGCTGGCAGATGGAGACCTATCCGGTGAACGAGTTTACCACCATGCCCATGAAACGAATTCGAGACGAAAAGGGAGACCCCGTCGGAGTGGACGTTGACCTGAAGGGCGAAAAGGTGCGGGTTCAGGCCTGGCGAGTGGATATCGGAAGGACCAGGTTATACCTTCTTGACACCAGCCTTTCTCAAAATCAGGAGTGGGCAAGGGGTATTACCTCCGAGCTCTATGGCGGAGATCGAGAGATGAGGATTCGCCAGGAGATCATCCTGGGAATTGGCGGTGTAAAGATGCTCAAGGCCATGGGTCTGGAACCCGCTGTCTATCACATGAACGAAGGCCATTCGGCCTTCGCGGTCTTCGAACGGATTAGAGCGCTCAGAGAAGACAACGGTCTAAGTTTTAACGAGGCTATGGAGTACGTTCGTGCCACAAACGTCTTTACAACCCACACGCCCGTGCCTGAGGGGAACGATATGTTTCACCCAGACCTGATTCGCGCCTACTTCGATCCCTTTGCCAAGTCCATCGGGATTACCCCAGAGGTACTGCTCGCCTTGGGGAGGCAGGATCCTCGGAACAAAGAGGAGGAGTTCTGTATGACGGTCCTGGCCCTCAGGATGTCCAACTGGTATAACGGGGTAAGCCGTCTGCATGCAATGGTGAGCCGGCGGATTTGGCAAAGAATATGGCCTAAGACCCCTGAGACGGACCTTCCCATCGTGCACATCACAAACGGGGTCCATATCCCTTCATGGATTTCCAAGGGAATGTCCGAGAATTATGCCCGTTATCTGGGCCCCCTCTGGATCGAGGACCCCGACAATGTGATGGTATGGGCAAGGGTGGACAAGATCCCCAACACGGAACTGTGGCGAACGCATGAAAGGAGCAGAGAGCGGCTGGTCGCCTTTACAAGAAAAAGGCTCAAAGGACAGCTGGCAAAGCGGGGGGTCTCTAACCGGGACCTGGCCGTTGCGGACGAGGTCCTAAATTCTGAGGCGCTCACTATCGGATTTGCGAGGAGATTCGCCCCCTATAAACGGGCCTACCTTGTTTTAAAAGACCTCAAACGCCTGGAACAGATCCTGACAAACGAAGACAGTCCGGTGCAAATGATCTTCGCCGGTAAGGCCCATCCACAGGACCAGGCCGGAAAAGAGTTGATCAAGCAGTTGGTTCAGATCTCCAATCAGGATCATTTGAGACGCCATATTGTATTTCTGGAGGACTACGATATGGAGGTCGCCCGTCTTATGGCCCAGGGCGTGGATGTCTGGCTCAATACCCCCAGACGCCCCCTGGAGGCCTGTGGGACCAGCGGGATGAAGGCTGTGGCCAATGGCGTGCTTCACCTCAGCATATTGGATGGATGGTGGGATGAAGGTTATGATCCTGACATTGGCTGGGCCATCGGAAGCAGAGAAAGTTATGATGACCCCAAATTTCAGGACGAACTGGAGAGCCGCATCCTCTATGACATCCTCGAGAAGGATATCGTGCCGCTCTTTTACGACAGGGGCCCTGACGGAATTCCCAGACGCTGGCTGGCCATGATGAAGGCGTCTCTTCACAAACTGTGTCCCATGTTTAACACCCACCGGATGGTCATGGAGTACTGGACGCGGTTTTATATCCCGTCTGCAGAGCGGCATTTCCAGTTTATGAAGGACGACTGGAAGGGGGTCAAGGAACTGGCCGGTTGGCGTGAAAAGATCATGTATAACTGGTCCAAGGTGATGATCAAGGGGATAAGGATGGATAAGATCAGCGAGATAGAGATAGGGACATCCTACCATGCGGAGGCGGATGTATTCTTGGGTGAGCTTTTACCTTCGGATATCATGGTGGAGGCCTACTATGGAAGACTCGATCCATCCGATCAATTCCTGGACAGCTTTTCTTCGGTGATGACGCTTGCCGGTACGGCCGGAGATCAAATATACACCTATCAGTGCGACCTCCGCTTCGAGGAGGTGGGCCACTTTGGTCTGAATGTGCGTTTGACTCCCAATCATCCCAATCCAGAAAGCCGTCATGCCATGGGTCTTGTGATATGGGGAGAAGCATGACAGATGGGGAAGCTAAGAAACAAGTTGCCCTGATGAGGACAATGAAACAGCAGGAGGTCAGAATGCTAAAGTTCACAAAAAAGGTATCAAAAAAGGCTGGCCTTGCGCCAGGGACCTTGGTCCATGTGGGAGAGAAAAAGGTCGAAAAGGTGAGAATCCGGATCATTGACTTCGATAAAGAAAATCTTGAAGAGAGAGAATGTGAAAAAATAGAGGAATGTCTTTCTTATAAAGATAAAGACACCGTCACGTGGATCAACATAGATGGTCTCCATGAAGTTAATATTATAGAAAGCATTGGAAAACACTTCGGTCTGCATCCACTTGTCATGGAAGATATCCTACAGACGGATCAGCGTCCAAAGATGGAGGATTTTGATGATTACATATTCATCATTACGAAAATGCTCTCTTATAATGAAGAGGAACATCAACTTAAAGCGGAACAGTTCAGTTTGGTGCTCGGCCCGCATTATGTGATTACTTTCCAGGAGAGAGTGGGGGACGTCTTTGAGCTTGTTCGCGAAAGGCTCAGAAAAGGGAAAGGCCGTATCAGAAAGAGACCGCCTGATTATCTTGCGTACGCCCTGATAGATGCCATCGTGGATCATTATTTTATTGTGCCTGAGAAGATTGGAGAAAGGGTCGAGTCCCTTGAGGAGGAGCTCATCACTGATCCAAGCCCGGATACATTACAGACGATTCACCATATGAAGAGAGAGCTGATTTTCTTGCGCAAGTCGGTCTGGCCTTTGAGAGAGCTGATTGGTGGGCTGGAGAGAGGTGACCCCAGTCTGGTTGAGGAAGAAACGAAAGTCTTTCTGAGAGATGTATACGATCACACGATCCAGGTTATGGATACCGTCGAGACATTGCGGGAGATGGTTTCCGGGATGCTGGATGTGTATCTGTCAAGTGTTAGCAATAGAATGAATGAGGTGATGAAGGTCTTGACGATTATCGCCACCATATTCATTCCCATGACTTTTATTGCAGGGATCTATGGGATGAATTTCGAGTTCATGCCGGAACTGAAATGGCATTGGGGCTATCCTTTGGTTTGGTCTGTTATCGTAGTCATTGGCGTCATCATGTTATTTTATTTTAGGAGAAGAAGATGGTTGTGACCAATGGTGGCGAGCTACAATCGAGCGTTTTAGTCTGGCATTAGCCATGGAGATCTCTTTTCAAAAACGAAAAGTCGGTGCTCCCGAATCGGCGTGAAGTAATGGGTGAGGCGGGCGGAGCACCTTCCGGGAATCGCCATAAAAAGCGGGACGCTGGCAAATAAGTAAATATTTAATGGGGTTTTTGATTTATTTGCCAGCGTGCTCCGAACATGGCAGAGCTTGAAAGAGGGAAGTGGAAACTTGAGGCGGTTTTACACTCTGAGGGAAAAGTGGTAAAATTTATTATTGGATTTCACACCTGGTTTACAATATAGTTTTCTTGTTATGACGACTACCGGTCATTTTACCAATAACGTATCCGAGAACTAAACCGATAAACATCGTTAGGGGGATTAAAATGATCTGAGACATACTAATCTTCCAGAAAAAGATTCGAAAGGATACGACCTGAGTGTTCTGGAGAAAGATTATGAGAAACAGGACAATCAACACAAACGCAACGATTGTTTTAGGCTTTTTCACGAATTCTCTTATGCCACTTCCGTTTTTTTCTTTCATGTTTAAGCCCTCCGCTAGAACCTTTGTCTTGACTTAGTTTCGAATTAGCTTCTATGGCTATCCGCTAAAATTCTGTTCTTAGCTGACGACAGAGTGCCTGCGGGACCTTATACCGGGCTCCGCTGACCTCCCAGAAACGTTTCAAACCCAATCTGACCTATCCTTTGAGAGAGGGCTCCCGTCTTTTTCTTGCCTTATCGATTTCTTTATTGAGCCTCTCGGCCCAGTTATGTGCATTGCTCATGTTTACCTTTATACCACACCAAACGGACAATATCCGGCAAAACACAGCAATCACAATGCAGACTTATCACTGTTCAACAGTCAACTATGTCGACCCGGGATAGAGAGGAGCTATATACTCCGTTCTTTTTGTTCTACAGGGGCAGAAGTTGACGGCTCTTGCTCCTTTTCTTTCTCCACAAGCTCTTCTTTAAGTTCCCTATTCTCTCGCTGCAACCTCTTAATCTTTCTCCGCAAACCGATTCTGGCGACAATACCTAAGATCATCCCTATTATAATCCCGATGACGATCGAGATGTAAACAACCCCATAGAGTGGGATATCCATTGTCAATATATCTAAGTAATAGCGTAACTGAGTTGGTTGGCTGTTTTTCACCCCAAAGGTTATAAAGAATAAAAGCACAATAATCAGGATAATGCCCTTCACATAGCTTCCCATTTGTTACCTCCTTTGTGATGGTTGGTGCAGGGCGGACTTGTACCACCGCTTTATGGAAGGAATAGAAATGGAGGGGCAAAAGAGTAAAGAACTACCCTTCTCTCCTCATCACGGTTAAACTGTTTGCAGCCCTCCTCTTAATCTGTGCTTCTCTTCGCCGGAGTCTTCTTTTCTTCCAACCACCGCTTCAGATACTCAGCAGCTGCATCCCTTCCACCGAGCCCAAAGGCAATGGCCATAGCCAGAGCAAAGGCTCCAAAGGCAATGATAAAGGCGGCAGCCACGATCTCCTCACCGATGCCAAGCTGGTTGAGAGCAATGGCCCCTGAAAAGAACACAATTGCGTATAGGGCAACTTTCCCCATTCCCTCTGCAGTTTCAAGACCGGCATTGGAGGCAGCCGTGCGAACAACAGTAGAAAGCAGGTTTCCCAAGAGAAATCCGAGAATCAACACAATAACTGCTGCCACTACATTAGGGATGTAAAGAAAGATGCTATTGAGCAGATCAGAGACGATCGGTAAGCCCAAGGCATCGAGTGAGGCAATGATCACCAGAATCATTATAAACCAATAAACCAAGGCTCCGATGATCTCAGATGAGGTTTTTGCGATATTTCCTTTCCTAAGAAATTCATTGACTCCGGTCTTCTCCGTTGCCTTTTCGAAGCGAATCAGCGTGAGGAGTTTTACGACTGTTAATTTAACAAGTCGTGCCACAATCCATCCCACCACAAAGACAATAATCGCACCGATAAGCGCGGGGAGAAATGCAGTAATTTTAGTAGCAAATGCATTCCAGGCACCTGAAACAACTGTTGTAACTTGCATAACACACCCCCTTTTTTAAGGTTGACTCTTATTAAGGATTACAGAAAAAGAACTTTGAGTATTAAGAATAAACTCAGAATTTTCCCTAACAAATAAGACCTTTTCTTTCTCTTCTCTTTGCTACGCCAAGCGCAAGCCTTGCTTTCAGGAGGATTGGTGCTAGGCCGTCTAACCCAGTTTGTGTCACCGTTTGCGCTGAATGTTTCGCATGCGTGTCGAAACCTACGCCCCCACTGTTTCACCACTAACCTCTATTTTATATTTTAAACTCACTCTCATTGTCAATACAAGAAATGTGCTTTGTGAGATTGCTTAAGGTCCGTTAGCTGTGGGGCCTGCACCAAGCGGTTTTTCTCGACCCCGAGGGAAGGCTCTCTAGCCTGATTACACTTGAGGAATACTGAAGGAATTGGTGGTAAGCATACAGGTTAAGTGCGACCTTGAATGAAGGGGTTGATAAGAACTTGTTTTTCGGGGGGAAAGTATAGGAAGATTTGGTCTTGTGTGTCAAATTAAATCCAACCTCATGATGTTGTTTGAAAATCGGGACACTGGCAAATAAGTAAATATTTAATAATCAGCGTGATAGAGGACGAGCAGGTAATAGAGAAGATCCTCAAACACCTGGGACTTTGGCATCAGAAAGCCAGACCACCACCCAAAGTAAATGCGCCACCAATGGCTCCTGAATACCATATCGACTACACGGATTACCAAGTCCCCGTATCTGATAACCTGTCGAGAGCCTCCACGTCGAAAGATTATCTCTATGCAGACCCCCAGTATCCAGAGATCTATTCACCCTGATTTTTGAAGCCTGCGACGAGCTCAGCCGAGTCGAAGGAGATGGGTTCAAGGGATAGCTTTACCTAAATTTCCTCCATTTTCCCTCCTTCTGGCAAGTCAAGCGCCTGGGTCACCGTCTTGGCATCAGGACCCTTCGTCGCACCAGACATCAATCTTGGCACGAAAATCGCCCCCACAACATCATGAGGTTGAATTTGGCTTGACACACAAGGCCATTTCCACAATACTCTGCCAGAAAAAAAGCGACTTCTTAGTGCGCCAGGCGAAGCCTGCGAGATCCAGTTGGTTGAAAA
>CAYRFN010000044.1:0-26432 GCA_964423495.1 uncultured Desulfobacteraceae bacterium | reverse complement strand
TTCAAGTCCGGGTCTGTGGGGGGAGCGCCGGGTAACCGGTGCTTCTACCTGGAATTGTGACTTTTAAAGAGACCCAAAAGACCATGTATGTACTATTTTCAAAGTGATAAACAGTTCCACAGGTTCTATTTTTTAACACGGAAGTGGAAAGCTCACTGGTGGGGCTCCCGGACTTCAAATCCGGTGTACCGGGCTAAAACCTCGGTAGGTGGGTTCGATTCCCATGCACTTCCGCCAATTATACAATCAAATAATTAGAGGCACCCCATGGAAGGGTCTCCAAAAAATGGAAAAACAGAATAGATTCAGTTTATTTCACATATTGTTGTTTTGCTCTTTGGTCCTGATTTTATGGCTCTTCTGGGCCTATGTATCATCCATTGTACTTGCGCTTCTCATTGCAAGTGTTTTTTATCCCATTTACTTTTGGGTCAAAAAGTTATTCAAAGAACGTGAGGTTCTGGCCTCCTTGACCATTTGCCTTTTCATATTACTTGTACTAATCATGCCAGTATGGTGGTTTTTTGGCACCCTATCCAATGAAGCCTTTGACTTCTATAATAAGACCCGCGATGCAGTCTCACTAAAACAAATACAGCAAGCAGTTGAAGGTGACTCCATCTGGGCCAAGCGGTTTAGAAAGATAGGAGAGATGACGGGGTTAGATTTCACGCCGGAGACAATTGAGAAACTGGCACGTTCTATAGGGAAAAAAGTGGGTTTTTTTTTGTATAATCAGATCAGTTCAACGGCCTCTAACCTCTTCAGTTTCTTGATCCATTTTTTCTTGATGATGCTGACCATATATTATCTCTTTCGAGACGGCATACGACTTAAGAATTACCTTGTACAACTTGTTCCTGTTCCAAAGGAACAACTGGAAAAAGTAGTGACAAAGTTCCAAGAAATGGGGAGAGCCATTATTGTTGGTAATGGCCTGTCCGGCATTATTCAGGGGATTATAGGTGGTTTTGGCTTTTTCTTTTTTGGGTTCAGTTCTCCCTTTCTATGGGGAACAATTATAGCTTTTATGGCCTTTTTACCCATTATCGGGGCCTCAGTAATTTTTATACCTGCAGCCATAATCTTGATTGTCCAAGGGAATGTAGGCACAGGAATCGGTTTTTTGATCTACAATGTGTGTTACAGTTCGATCATGGAGTACTTGATCAAGCCTCGAATGATTGGTAAAGGGATGCAGATGAATTCACTTCTGGTATTTATCGGAATTATTGGAGGAATAAAACTTTTTGGTATCTTGGGCATCATTTATGGCCCCTTAATCATTACGATATTTCTGACTCTTGCCGAGATATATAGACTCGAATACAAAGAACAGTGTGTTTAAAGAATCCACTTTTTACAACTTTTAATTAATATTTTGGGTCATCTCCAAAAGAGTTGGTGATTTCCGAAGGATTCAGGGGATCGAGGGGTCAAGGATTCCAGTGAGAAGAATCATAATTTAGCAATCAAAACTTAAAGGAAAATAAAAGATGGAAAAACAGGGCATCGGCATAACTATTACCCAACATATCTTAAACCAGCAAAGGGAAAACCCAGGAGCAACCGGGGCCTTTACTATAATCATCAATGAAATGATTGTTGCGGCAAAGGCCATATCCAAGGAAGTTAACAAGGCCGGGCTTGTGGATATTTTTGGGTCCACGGGGAGAATTAATATCCAGGACGAACATGTGCAGAAGTTGGACATATTTGCCAATCAGGTCATAATAGAACGTATGCAGCATATAGGTGAGCTCTGTTGTATGGGTTCAGAAGAAAATGCAGACCTCATTGATATCCCGTCAAAATATCCTAAGGGCAACTATATCCTTCTTTTTGATCCCCTGGACGGATCTTCTAACATCGATGTCAATGTGAGTATCGGGACCATTTTTGGCATTTTTAAAAAGCAAATCGATGAAACTAATATAGACCTCCTCTTAAATGATGTGCTGCAGCCGGGTATAAAACAAGTGGCCGCAGGATATTTCATTTATGGTTCAAGTACAATAATGGTCTATACAACTGGAAACGGGACCGGTGTATATTGTTTCACGCTGTATCCAAGCGTAGGTGAATTCCTCCTTTCCCACGAGAATATACAAATCCCTAACAAGGGAAATATATACAGCGTGAACGAGGGGAACTATGATTACTGGGATAAAAAGACCAGGGCCCTGATAGACTATTTCAAGACCAGAGATAGAAAGACAAACCGACCATACTCCTCCAGATATGTAGGCAGTCTGGTGGCCGATTTCCACCGTAACCTCTTAAAAGGTGGTATCTTCATGTATCCGGCCGACAAAAAAGACCCCAAAAAGCCATCTGGAAAATTAAGGCTGATGGTAGAAGCTAATCCTCTCGCTTTGGTAGTGAAGGAGGCAGGTGGATACGCCAGCGATGGCCATGGCCCTATTCTGGAAATAGAACCTGTTGAATTACACCAGAAGACACCCCTCTATATTGGAAGCAAAGAAGATGTGGAATTAGCAGAGGCATTTATCAGCGGCAAGAGAACAAAATAATACTGGGCTATTTAACAAACCAATTAACCAATAAATTACTTAATCTAAACCCTTCAGCATCTCCACAAAGGTCTCGATACGAAGCGCCGTTCGGCCATCTATCTGCCCTGGACTTTCTCCTTCAAGGGTGAGAACAGGTATAGGAAGGCTCTCCCTTATAACTATATCGTAGATTTGTCTGTAACAAAATGTCTGGGTGTAATGAATTAGGCCATCCAGTTTCCTTTCATGGATAGCCTGCTCAATATCCTTAAGCCTGCCATTGATATCATATGGATATGTATATTCGAGGTATTGATCGATTATATCCTTTTTTTCAAAGGGCATACTAAACTGCCTTTGAACTTCATTAAAGACCACCCTTGCGCCCAAAGATTCAATATACTCATAAAAGTGACTAAATATGGGGGGTACACCCAAGTATCCAAGGCGAAGCTCATATTTTGCCGGTTCTCTATTCTCGGCAGCAAATAGAAAGCTATCCAGGTTTCTCTCAAACTCATCAGGATCGCCATTAAAATCTGAACTGCTGACCAGGTACATATGGTTCTCAAGTCCGGTGATTACATTTTCGCGATAAGATAATTGATCCAGTCTTTTCAATTTTTCCCTGATCTTCTTTAACCTTGCCCTTGCTGTCTCAATTTTTGACCAGGAGGTTGAAAGGCCTTTTCGGAGTTTATCCATCTGTACAAAAAGCGCCTCCCTATCGCGCTTTAAGGGATATTCGAAAGAGATTACCTTTACTCCCTTTCGTTCAAGCAACTCAGCTAATGCAATGGTGTTACTGCAATCCCCGCCCGTAACAGCTATCACTTCTTTGATTCCGTTGTTAAGGACTGTAGTATATATCCCCTTGATCCAGGCACATATGGTATGTGAAAAGCCTGCCGCCTCTGCTTGCGCAACAAGTTTTTTTGGCTGGTCTGAATTAATGAAGAGATTATTGAGGTCTATAGGCCTTAAACCAGAAGCAAAAATAATTTCTACAGGTATGGTTGCTGTGATTCCGATCAAAACATTCTACCCCCAATAGAATATAACCTCTCCTCCGGCAGCTCCAGGCAGGTCAATTTTCCGCCATAAACGGCACCGGTATCCACCCCAATTTTATTGTTCATTATTAGTGGCTCTGAAAATGGGGTATGACCAAAGATAACCTTCTTCCCAAAATCATAATCAGAATAAATAAAAGGTTCTCGAATCCACATCATGTCTTGAAATTTTTGATCCTCTATTTCCACACCTGGTCTGAAACCGGCATGAACTATATAGTAGTCCTTTAGCTTGATATATGTCTCAAGGGACTGGTAAAAAGACATATGTTCCGGAGGAACTAATAATCCCTCCCCTTCCGGTTTTTCCACCTGATAGCTTTTTAGAGTAGACCATCCACTGTTTATCAGGAATAATTCTCGATCCTCGCCGGAAAGATAATCTAAGAACATGGCTTCGTGATTTCCCATCAGGCACTGCACATAAGGAGAACATCTTGAAAGAGACAAGACATAGTCCACTACCCCTTTTGGGTCTTTGCCCCTATCGATAAAATCACCTATAAATATAAGGCGGTCTTTCTCAGGTTGCCATGGAATCGTGTCAATAAGCCTTTTTAGCATATCCAGGCAACCGTGTAGGTCTCCTATAATAAATATTTTTTCGCTGTCCATTAGAACCTAAAGATCAAACGGGGCCGCTCTTTTTGATCAAGACGCGAAAGGCCCACATCTTTTGCCGCATCTAATGCATCCTTGTATTCTTTCGCAGTGAGCCTACGATTAATGAATTTGTCTTCGTGTGCAGTGCCGCAGGGTCTATACTGATCCATTACATTGATGTATGTATTTATTGAGATATCCTCTGAGAGATATTCCATTATTTTTTTGGTTCCGGCTATATGATTCGGCATAACCAAGTGTCTCACCAACAACCCCTTGATCGCAATACCGTCCTCGTCAAACATCAAGTCGCCCACCTGACGATGCATTTCTTTGATTGCTTCCATGGCAACATTCTGATAATCAGGCGCTTTGCAAAACCTATCCGCCCATTTGTTATCCCAAAATTTGAAATCAGGCATATAGATATCAAAGATCCCGTCGAGAAGCTCCAGGACCTCCTTAGAATCATACCCGCTGGAATTATAAACCAAAGGTACTTTTAGGCCCAGGTCGATTGCCAGGATCAGGGCTTCGAGGATTTGTGGAACCATATGGGTAGGAGTAACAAAATTGATGTTATGGCATCCCCTATCAGCCAGATGAATCATCATGGACGCAATTTGTTCCGGCTCCATATCTGCTCCCTCAGCAAGGTGGCTGATTTCATAGTTCTGGCAAAAACTGCAGCGAAGATTACAGGAGCTTAAGAATATTGTCCCGGAGCCGAACTTTCCAACAAGTGGAGACTCTTCTCCAAAATGGGCATTGTAGCTGGCAACCCTGCCCTTCCTTCTTGACCCACAAAAACCTGTTTCCCCGTTTAGCCGATTTACACCACATGAACGTGGACAAAGATGGCAAGATTCCATAATGCTCACGGCCTTATTTAACCGGCTCGAAAGTTCGCCTGTATGGTGAAGCTTCAGATAGGAAGGGTCCATGATCAATAAACCCTTAAAAGCAACATCCCCCTGACAAGCCCAGGCCTCCATCAGGGGGATGCGATGATTGAATGGTCAGCCTTGTTCCCTTTGTATATTATCTGGTTCGGCCGAATATCCTTAGTAACATCAAAAACATGTTAATAAAGTCGAGGTAAAGGGAAAGGGCGCCCAGGATCGCCCCCTTTCTTATAACAGCACCATCAAGACCTGACGGTTGTGTGAGCGCCATGTTTTTTAGCTTCTGGGTGTCATATGCTGTTAACCCCACAAAGACAAATACGCCGATATAACTAATTATCATACTCATGGCGCTGCTCCTGATAAACATATTTACTAAGGAGGCAATAATTATTCCTATCAGACCCATCATAAAGAAACCTCCCCAGGAGGTGAGGTCTTTTTTGGTGGACCATCCATAGATACTGCATCCGACAAATGTTCCAGCACAGATAAAAAATGTACTTACGATAGAGGTGCGAGTATAGACAAGGAAAATGAAGGATAGTGTGACGCCAGTTAATGCCGAATAAATGACAAAAAGGGACGTAGCCGTGCCGGCACTTATTTTATCGATCCTTCCACTAATATAAAAAACTAAGCCCAATTCTGCAATGATAAGGACAATTAAGAGTAATGGGTTGCCGAATATGAGCTTAACCATGGACGGGCTATTGGAGACATAGAAGGCTATAAACCCAGTCAACGCAAGTGCAATAGCCATCCAATTGTAGACGCTTCTTACAAAATCATTAACCAGGACCTCTGTCCTGGGCCTTGCTGCGGAAACCTGTGCCATAATTCTTTACAACCTCCTTAAATTGTTTTTCTTATTATAAATCTTTTATGGAAAACTTCAAGTATTTTGACAGATTTGAGCATACCAAAAATCCCGTGGCCCGCAAGGCGCCCCCACAACATCCTGAAGCCAAAACAGTCTTTTAGGGTGAAGGTAATGCAAAAAAAAGTGGTAATCAAAAGACATGGGATTATAAAAGAGGAGCTTCTCTTTATTTTCGACCCGTTCAATACCACAAAGACGGAGAGAAAAGGTATGGGAAAGAGTATATAATTGCAACAACTGGTGTTGCGATATGTTACACTATTATAACAGATTGATTTTCCATCATTATTTGAATTTTCTTCCTTAAACGGCTCTAGGAGTAGTAACCGATTTTTATATCTTGACTTCTGATTCCAGATCCCATCAACAAGGGCCGAAAAAGGCGTATCCAAGAAAAGATCAATAATTTCAATAAGAAAGACTCAAAAATACGCATAAATTTGTCTCTGGCACCCCCTTTGCAGTTAAAAATACTATAAAGTTAAAGGGGGTGTTTACAATGATGGAGATGTTACCGGTAAAGGAAGGGGGGAAGGAATATGAATCAGAAAAGAGATAAGGTAGTTAAGACAAAAAGCAAGGGTGTAAAAGGATTCCAGGTGCTTGAGGACGAGTGTATCTGGATGAAGGCAGGGGTTGTCAATTTCCGGACATGCGACAATGCATATGATTGCTACAACTGTCCTTTTGACAGGGGGATGAGGAAGACCATGGGCCTGGAATCCTCTTTGGAAACGAAAGAAAAGCGGCCGGCGTGGGTGGCATATCTTAAAAAGAATTATCACGGATCATCAAGACCGTGCCGCCATTCTCTCACAGGCCGCATAGAAGCGCCTAAGATCTGTACCATGAGCTACGAGTGTTACCATTGTCCCTATGATCAGATGTTGGACGAATTTGATCTTGTCAAAGAAGCTGACGCTCCCAGCTACAAGGTGGCTTCGGGGTATCAAATAGCTCAAGGTTACTACTATCACATGGGTCACAGCTGGGTAAGGTTCGAGCACGGAGGACGAGCGAGGGTCGGGTTTGATGATTTTCTGGTAAGGCTTTTCGGGGCTATGCAGTCATTGAGCCTTCCTCCTCTCGGGGCTAGCTTGAAACAGGACCAAGTAGGATGGATATTCGGAAAGGATGACCATAAGGCAGCCGTCCTGTCACCCGTCACGGGCACCGTGCTTGCGGTGAACCACAAAACCAAGGAACATCCGGAAATAACAAATCACGACCCATACCATGGGGGATGGCTGTTTATCCTGGAGCCTGACATGCCGAAAAGGAATTTAAAAAGGCTCTATTTCGGTGATGAAGGCATCCAATGGATGGAACAAGAGAGCCAGAAACTCTTGGGCCTCGTGGGACCGGAATATGAACATCTGGCCGCAGCAGGTGGTAGGGCCATCAATGACTTCCACGGGAATTTTCCCGAAATCGGTTGGGAACAACTGGCCAAAACCTTTTTGCGGACCGAAAATGTGTAAAATATTTATCAACAATCTTACGCTGAGTGAGCATTTGCTTGAGTCTCAAGCATAAAAATACGTCACTTTATTTGCGAATCGAGCACTTAGCCATTAAAACGTTCCTTCGACATTGGCCATCAAATGGCTTCGCGCAGGAACGCTGTGCAGTATCTGCAAAAATAGAGGGGGGTGTCATCCAGGTCTTTGAGAGTTGCTAAGAAGGACATGAGACACCTTTTATCCATGCAATGGTGAAGGTCAAATAGATGCCCCAGTTCATGAAAGGCAATCTTGGCTGTTCTTTCCAGGATAAGATCTATCGGCGGAACGGAACCGTCTGGATTTTTCTTCAGCCTGTTGATAGAAATCAGGGCATGCTTGCCCCTTTGTCTTGCTTCACCGTAAACATAAGTTAGGATAGGGACAAAGAGGTCTGCATCGAGTAAGCATACTATTTTTAAATAGTCATCAAAGGGCATCGGTTCAAGGGACTCCAGGATTATTCCTGCATTGTACTGAAGACGCTTTTTGTCGTATGCATAGGCAGGATGTTCCAAAGGCGAAAGTATATCAGTTTCTATGTTCAAATAGCCGAGTATGTATGCCGCTACGGACTGGACAGCTATTTGCGGTACATCGCCCATGGGCAGAACTCCGATGCGTAGCTTTTTTGGGTTCATATGGCGGGGTTTTTACGGACCGGCTTAAGGGGTCCTCTTTAGCCCGTATCGTTTGATCATTCTATGTAAAGTGACACGGTTGACATCAAGGATCTTGGAAGCCGCGGTTACATTCCAATCGCAATCTTCCAATATCTGAAGGATATGTTCCTTTTCATTTTCCCTGAGCGTTTGAGGTCCTGAAATCGTAACAGGAGCAGCCTTCAGGAAAGAGAAATCCTCAACCTTCAATGTCCTGGATTTTGATAGGACCACTGCTCGTTCAACGACATTTTCAAGTTCTCTTACATTTCCCGGCCATTTGTAGCCTTTAAGCAGCTCCATGGCGGTCCGGTCCAAGTGGTCGACTTTCTTGGTTGTCTCATGACTGTATTTTTTCAGGAAGTGTTCGACCAGCAGGGGTATATCTTCCATTCTTTTCCTGAGTGTGGGGATCTGCATTGTGATGACATTAACCCGATAAAAGAAATCTTCCCGGAAATTGCCTTTTGAGACCTCCTGTTCCAGATCCCGTCGAGTGGCCGAAATTAGCCTGAAATCCACGTCAACAGGCAATCTGTCTCCGACCCTCGTGATCTTTTTTTCTTCAATCACACGCAAGAGATCCACTTGCATCTTTGGACTGATATCACCTATCTCATCAAGGAAAAGGGTGCCGCCGGAAACGACTTCCAGGAAGCCTTTGCGGGGACGGTCCGCACCGGTAAAGGCGCCTTTCTGGTGTCCGAAGAGCTCGCTTTCTAGCAAGGTGTCCGGAATCGCGCCGCAGTTAATTGCTATAAAAGGACCGTGAGATCGATGGCTCTTGGCATGAATAGCCTTGGCAACCAGTTCCTTTCCCGTCCCGGTCTCTCCAAGGATCAAAACGGATGAATCGCTTTTTGCGACCTCAGGGATTAGTCGAAAGACCTCCTGCATGATGGAAGACTGTCCTATGATATTATCAAAACGGGTGGCTTCTTCCAGCCGCCCCTTGAGATATCTGTACTCGGATTCCAGTTTTTTCTGTTGAGAGATCTTCTCCATCACGAGGGACAGCTGATCCGGTTTGAAGGGCTTGAGAAGGTAATCGCTGGCCCCCATTTTCATTGCATTAACGGCAGTCTCAATAGAGCCGTACGCTGTGATAATGACGACGATTGTATCAGGGTATTCCTCTTTCACCTTTCCCAAGAGCTCTATGCCGTCCATGCCCGGCATTTTTATATCCACAAACAGGACTTCAAAAGGAATTTTTTCCAGCTTTTCCAGGGCCTCAAAACCGGATGCAGCTGAGTCCACCCGGTGGCCGAGCTTTTCGAACCAATGAAGAAAAGATTCCCGGACGATCATTTCATCATCAACAATCATTATACTCATTTTTTCATCCATGC
The DNA here is from genome assembly GCA_964423495.1 of uncultured Desulfobacteraceae bacterium. Taxonomy (GTDB): domain Bacteria; phylum Desulfobacterota; class DSM-4660; order Desulfatiglandales; family Desulfatiglandaceae; genus CAYRFN01. The sequence continues at coordinate 16,936 of CAYRFN010000044.1, read as the reverse complement.
TCAGTCCTTCTTATGCTGAGGTTACCACCTGCAAGATTCAGGTATCAGATGGGAAGGGTCAAGATAAAGGTAGACCCATGTCCAAGCTGACTCTTGACCTCAATATCCCCTTCATGTGTTTTAACTATACCATGCACAATTGACAATCCAAGTCCGGTCCCTTCTCCCTCTTCCTTGGTCGTGAAAAAAGGGTCAAATATGTGGTCGAAATTTTCGTCCGCTATTCCGCATCCTGAGTCTTTAATCTGAACCATGGAAACCCCATGGTCATGGTCGGATTCGGATAATATGCCAAGGCTCCCTCCTTCAGGCATTGATTCAATGGCATTGAAAATCAGGTTGAGAAAACACTGCCGCAACTGGTTAGCATCCCCGCTGACTATCAACGGCTCGGACGACAGTTCGGTAATTAGCTGGATATTCTGGAGTTCCATCTTGTGGTGGGTCAGAGTAACGACCTCTTCCAGTAACTCATTGAGATCAATCTTCTCAAGACCTATGGCCGATTGACGGGAGAAGGAAAGGAGGCCTGAGATGATATTACCGCATCGTTCCAGTTCTTTAGACATGAGGGAGAGGTATTTTTGGAATTCTTCCAGATCAGCCGCCCCCGTCTTACCCTCCTTAAGGGTATTTAGCATTAGGTCGCAAAACGTAAGTAGTCCCTGGATGGGATTGTTGATCTCGTGCACGCAGCTTGCTACGAGTTTTCCCAGAGAGATCATTCGGTCTTCCTGGATAAGTTTCTTAAAGTCGTCTTTTAATTCGTTTACACGCTTTTCCCATCTATATGAAAGCGCGTCGGTTATATCTCTCCATACTTCGATGACCCTGATAATATCACCATTCTGGTTTTTTATGGGGTAGGTAACCATATCGCAGTAGGTTGGGAGGTCACCGGTGGATGGATGCTCGTGTATGACTTGAGCGGCTTCACCGGTCCTAAGCGTTTCCGTCAGGGGGCATCCCAGTTCCGGTTTGGAACTGGAGCAAGGGGTATTTAGCCCATGGGTGATTTCATAACAGTGGGCGCCAATAACCTCATCTTTTGTTTTGGTGACTGCCTTCAAATAGGGTTCGTTCGCTTCAACTATTGAAAAGTCCGGATTCAGAACAACGATCCGCTCATTGGCCTGCTGAATGATGAAGTCAGCAGCCATTCTCTCGAGTGCAACCTGCTGTTCAGCTGACCTGAGCCTGCGATCCATGCGCAAAAGGCCTTCCATAAACCTTCCTATATTGTGCTCGATCACGCCTACCCTTTTTGGCTTCAACTGTATGAGTTCTAGTAGAATCTCTCGACTGTTTGTTAGCTCAACGATTATATTGAGTCCCTCTATCTTAAAAAGATCCCGGAAGTCGTCAGTGGTATAAATTCCCATCTCCTTGGCGAGCTGAAATCCCTCGGCCTTTGGATTGATATCACAGACACCTACTAGAGTGACGTTTAGATATGAGAAAGGTTCATTCTTCAAGAGTTCCAGAAAGAATTTACATGCCTTGCCTCCTCCGACTATGGCCAGATTCAATGACAAGTTCTCGGGACCATTATTGGTCTTAGTACTTCGTTTCATCATTTTAGCCTTTGGTGCAATTGCTTTTTATTCTCAAAGGATCGTTATAATGCCTTATTATTGCGTCTTTAGAAGATGCCGCCGGTGTAGTAGGTGGGAAGGACATCCAATTTGAATCAGTCGCGTGATCCTGACATATGACATCTGGTAAGAACCCCCTTTTTCACGGCCAAAGTATAGGGAATTTGCCATTGTGTGTCAATAACGAATAGGGCTCATCATGTTGTGGGCTTTAGGACTCATTGCCATCCTGCTTTTTATATTTCCCTGCCGTGCTTTACCCACCCCCATATTTTTATTGAAAATAGCCTTACCATGATATTCGATTCCGAGGGTTTGGCCGGAATAAGAGCGAAATGGGTCTTTGATGGAAGCCTCTATTTCTCTGGTTGAAGGTTTTTTATTAGGAAAATGAGCGTAAGCCCAAATTAAATACTTGACTATTTCAATCAAATAATTATATTATGGTCATAAGCTCATAATTGGAGGTAAAAATGCCGAGGCCGAGAAAACTAAGATTCGTTCAGGGACGTCCTATTGTTGATGCATTTATTCCAAGCAGGATGCCCCCATGGGGAAGAGAAGAGGTTATTCTCCCCATTGAGGGTCTTGAGGCGATCAGACTGAGCGATTTTCAAGGTCTGGATCAAGAGACAGCAGCCCGGATGATGAATGTCTCACGTCAGACCTTTGGGAGGATCTTGACTGAGGCAAGGGCAATCGTTGCCGACGCCCTAATTATGGGCAAGGTCCTTAGAATCGAGGGTGGCCATTTTGAAATGCCGCCCAGAGGAAGAAGACACCGTCGAGGGTGGGGCGGTGCATTTTAAAGGAAAGGAGGTGTTTATTATGCCAGGATTCGACAGAACAGGTCCTATGGGTGCAGGCCCCATGACCGGCGGAGGTCGGGGACTTTGTAATCCTTCTGGGAGATCTTATGCCACGTTAGGTTTTGGTCGAGGCCGTGGATTCAGGGGTGGTTTCGGGGCAGGCTTTGGCAGGGGCCGAGGATACGGGAGAGGCTTTGGTTGGAATGGGGCTTATCCTCCCATGGGAGGATGGTATGGTCCAGCCTATTCCCCTTATGGAAGACCCTACTCCATGAACCCCGAAGACGAGGTCAATATGCTTAGAGGTGAAGCCGATGCCATGAAGAGTGAACTTGATGCCATGCAAAAACGCATCGAAGAACTTGAATCAGAATCTTCTGAATCATAACGCTGGGCTAAATATCCGCTGGCCATTTTTCGTTAGTGCGCAAATATGGGCCCATCCCGCTAAGAGCGAGATGGGCCTTTTTTAAGAGATCACCATGCCCATCCGAAATAACTATCTTTTCAAAGGGCTAAAGTGTTAGAAAGGATTTAACCGAAAGATACTATATTCATAAAGCTGAAATTAAAGGAGAAGCTATGAAGGATAAGGGGAGTCTGGGATGCGCAAAATGCTCTATAAAGGACCGGATCTGTCAAGTAGAGGGTGGTAAGGGACCAGAGTTCTGCCCCTCTGAAAACTACGGTGAGATCATAAAAGAGGCCACCAGGGAATACGAAAGACCCGAAATTATGGAATTTGCCAGGATGGCATCGATTCAGGAATCCGAATGTTACATCAATCGACATATTCAGCCCTATGTGCTCCATCCCTCCAAACCGAGGGTCCAGGAGATCTGTGAGTTTGCGAGGAAAATGGGATATCATAAGCTGGGTATCGCCTTTTGCGGAGGCCTTCGCCCCGAGGCTGGAGCCCTTACAAGGATCCTAGAGGCGCAGGACTTCGAGGTTGTCTCCGTCGTCTGCAAGGCCGGGGGCATACCCAAAGAGACCATAGGGATCAAGGAGGAGGAGAAGGTACGAATCGGTCACTTTGAGTCCATGTGCAGCCCCATCGTGCAGGCAACCATCCTTAACGAGGAAAAAACCGACTTTAATATTCTAGTCGGTCTCTGCGTTGGCCACGATTCTCTGTTTTTCAAATACAGCAAGGCCTTCACAACGGTACTCATTGCAAAAGACCGCATCCTTAGCCATAATCCGGCCGCAGCCCTTTATACCTCAAGCACCTATTATGCCCGGATGCTTCGTACTGGGTTCTGAACAAAGGAGTGCGTATCAATTATCAAAAAGGAGATACCTTGAGCAACAAACCAGAGCGTATCTATATCAAATATGTCTACTGGCTTACAGAGGATGAGGAACTCCGGCTACGGGAAGATATGGAGGGCCATAATATTAAAATGAAGTCAGCCAGAGGTATTGTGTGCACACCCCTTGATGAAATCAACAAAATCTCCAGTGTCGCCCCTGCGGTATGGGATGATACCTGTGCCAGGCAGGGTAGCTGGTACAGGGCTTCGGAAAAAAACGGCCTCTATTTAGTGGTCAGTTCTTTTAAACTTCAAGATTATGAAGAACAAAGGGCGTGCACCATTACAGGCTCAGAATTTGATCCCCCAAGGCTGGCAAGCAAGGAAGAAAAAGAGAGTATGATCAATGATCCGGAATTCATCAGGATGATCCCTCCATATTGGAAAAAAATTGAGGAAACGGAAAAAAGAATCTACCTGAGATGGGCTCAGAGATTAGGTTCAGAGGTAAGGGATTATGACTTCCTTTATCTGAGTCACACAGCCAACCACGCAAATTTCATTAACCCCCGCTTTTTTATCAGAGAAAACCGGGCCATAATACCTTATTCTATTGATAACACTGCGCACCTGTGTTCGAGCTGTCTTGAGCTTTTTCAAGTGATAGGGACTCAGTATTTAAAAAAGCTGGTGGCTCCCTGTCCCGGCGCCTCTATCTTTTCAAGGCTAAAGCCGAACAGATACCTTTTGGTGAAAAAGGCCTGAACTTGATTGTATAGGAATTTCCTTTTCAGATCCCGTTTACGGAAGTTATATAAAATCCAGATGCAATCAGTATTTTAAAAGATGAACATCTGATCTACATCTTTTTCAATAACTGGTTTGCAGCCGTGAGCATGGGGTCCCACACAGGACTAAAAGGCGGGGCATAGGCCAGGTCGGACTGACTGAACTCTTCTACACTCATTTTGGCATGCAGGGCGACTGCCGGGGCATTTATCCTGTGAGCGGCCCCTTCTTTACCCACCATCTGCACCCCTAAGAGGCGGCCCGATTTCCGATCCCCCACCATCTGGACTCCGATGGTGGTGTTGCCTGGATGGGCGTGGGCACGGCTTCGGCTCGTGATCATCACCTCGGCTGGGTCAAATCCGGCCTTTTCGGCTTCGGCCACACTGAGACCCGTTCTGGCCACCTGGAGGTCAAACACCTTGAATACAGCAGTCCCAGCTATACCATGAAGCTTCACATCCTTGCCTGTAACATTATCGGCTACTGCCCAACCTGCCCTGTTGGCCCTTAAAGCTAAAGGAATCCAAGTCTTCAGGCCGGTGACCACATGATAAGCATCGGCACAGTCGCCTGCAGCATAAATATCTTTCTCCGAAGTGAGCAGGGTTCTGTCTACGGCAATAGAGCCCTTGAGGCCTAATCGGAGTCCTGCCACTTCAGCCAGCTGGCTATTTGGTTTAACCCCGACAGCCGTCAATACCATATCACCCTCCAGTTCCAAATCGGAACATATCACCTTCAGGCCATTATCAACTTTTTCAATCCCTTTCACCTCGTGACCCGGGTATATTCTTACTCCATTGTTCGCTATCTCCTCTCTTACCGTGGCAGAGAGCTTTTCGTTCATCCAGGGAAGAAAAATAGGGCGGGGCTTGACCATATCTACCTCTATATCTCTGGCACAGAGTGCCTCGCACATCTCTAAGGCGATATATCCCATCCCGATAATGACTACCCTTCCGACATTCCGGTCAAATAAAAAACGTTTAATTCTTCTGCCGTCTTCCAAATATTTTAATGCGATAACACCGGGGAGATCAAAGCCCCGCTGATCCGGGATGATGGGAGAGGCCCCGGTAGCGATCAGCAGCCTGTCGTAAGATAATTGAAAGTCATGTCCTTTTAATGTCCTTCCACTGACTATTTTAGCGGCAGGGTCAATTGTTTCCACGCAATGCCCGGTTCTCAGGTCTATACCCTGCTTTTCCCTGAAGACATGAGAGTGTCTAACCACAAGATCATCCATTTCCCTCTCGGGATCAGCAATATTATAGGGCATTCCGCAGGCGCTGTAAGAAACGTCCGCTGTCTGTTCCAGGACAATCACATCCAAATCGGGTTGGTTTCTTTTCGCACGGCTAGCGGCACTCATGCCTGCTGCATCGCCACCAATGACTATGAACTTCATGATTTTTCCCTCCCCTAAGGCTATTTGTCCATTTAGAAAGCCTCCTATGGACGCATGGGCTGAAATTCAACTTATCTCATTATTGTCAAATATCTTACACCTTTTATCTACCTGAAGTTGGCGCCTTCACTAACGCAGCGCAGTGCAAGAGCAACATTGACTATCTTTGTTCCTGACACGGTGTCACCCCCGTAATCGAATAATATGGGCGATAAGGGAGCCGTATCACCCAATACAACCACATAGGATTCTGAATCACAAAGCTCAAGCAGTTGTTCTATGGTATCCAAAATGGGTTTAGGGGAATTGAGCTCAATACAGGAATTCTGATCTATTTCCAGTAGCGAGTTGATAGCGGCCCTACCTATAGCCGCTTCAAGTATGCCTTGGGAATAGGCTATAGTACTTTAATTGCGCTTATTTTGGGTATAGTAGATTAAAAGTTACTCTTCTGCATGTGGTTTATCTTGGAAACATCCGGATATGTGCGCGCTTCTATTCAATGAGTTTTTCGACTTTCACGGCACTTACCTTAAATTCTGGGATTTTGGCTAAAGGGTCAAAGGCCTCCGCATCGGTCAGCACATTGGTGGGGGTTTCCCCAAAGTGAATGGGCAGAAACACGGTGCCGGATTCCACCGAATCAGTTAGTCTTGCAGGTGCCTCTATCAGGCCTCTCCGAGACGAAAGAATGAGTATATCGCCATCCTTTACAGCCAACCCTTCAGCATCTTTGGGATTAATATCTACGTAACCCGTTTTCTGCTCAACATCGAGATGCGGAGAGATTCTTGTCATCGTGCCGGTGTGGAAGTGGGCGAACATCCGTCCAGTGGTCAGGAAGTATGGATACTCCTCGTCCGGCATTTCCGCAGGATCCTGATAGTCGATGGCAAAGAACTTGCCTTTACCACGGGCAAATTGATCCTTGTGAAGGTATGGGGTTCCCGGGTGTTCAGTATCCGGGCAGGGCCACTGTAGGCCATCCAACCCCATGCGCTCATACGTCATGCCGGCATAGCTCTTTGGCGTCAACGAGGCCATTTCAGTAAATATTTGTTCTGGAGACTCATAGTTCATCTCATAGCCCATTGCGGTTGAAAGCCTGCTGATAATTTCCCAGTCGGCGAGTGTATTTCCGATGGAGTCGATGGCTTTGCGGATTTGCATACAGCGGCGTTCGGTATTTGTAATGGTTCCCTCCTTTTCGGCCACTGATGCGGCGGAAAAAACCACATCTGCCACCTGGGCTGTTTCCGATAAGAACAGCTCCTGGACAACCAAAAAATCAAGTTTTTCGAGGGCATGATTCAGGTGGTTCCAGTCCGGGTCGCTCAGTTTTGGGTTTTCGCCGATTACATATAACCCTTTCAGCTTTCCCTCTAACATGGCCGGTATCATATCCGTTATGGTCAAGCCGGGTCGGTCGGAAAGATTTACCCCCCATGCCTTGGAAAATTTTTCGCGGACCTGGGGATCAGCGACCGGCTGATAGCCTGTCAGCACATTGGGCAATCCGCCCATATCACAGGCGCCCTGAACATTGTTCTGCCCTCTCAATGGATTAACGCCGGAGCCGCGCACCCCCACATTACCGCATAACATCGCCAGGTTACAGCACGACTTAACATTGTCCACGCCGGTGGTGTGCTGGGTTATGCCCATGGCGTACAGCAGACTCGCCGGTGGATGGGTGGCATAGAGTTCCGTCATCTCCTCCAGATCATTGGGACTAACCCCGGTAATGGCCTGGACCTTGTCAGGTGTATAATCATTAACCTTCTTTTCAAGGGCATCGTAGTCTTCAGTTCGTTGTGCGATGTATTCCCTGGCATGCCAGCCGTTTTGGATAATGATGTGCATCATACCATTTAGCAGTGCCACATCACTCCCCAAACGTTGATTGACTGCCACGTCCGCAAAGCGGGAGAGCTGAATATTTCTCGGATCCGCCACAATCAGTTTGGCCCCCTTTTCCTTGGCTCTCAGGATACGCCTTGCAATTAAGGGATGACAGGCCGTGGTATTGGAACCGATGATAAAAATACAGCCGGAATCCTCGATTTCCGCAATGGAGTTGGTCATGGCGCCACTGCCAAAAGCGGCGGCCAGCCCGACCACCGTGGAGGAATGTCAGAGACGGGCGCAGTGATCCACGTTATTGGTGCCTATCACTGCACGGGCAAATTTCTGGGCCAGATAATTTTCTTCATTGGTGATCTTGGCCGAGACCAGCACGCCGATACTGTCAGGACCATATTTTTCGATAATTTCCCGTAAACGGTCTGCAGTGAGCTGAATAGCCTCATCCCAGTCAGTTTTGATAAATCTACCAAAGGTTTTGACTAAGGGTTGCTTCAGTCGCATAAAGCTGTTCACATGTTCATGAAGGTTCCAACCCTTGATGCAAAGCTTTCCCTCATTGACCGGATGGGTTTTCATCGGTAATGTGCTGACGATTTTTCCATTGATAACTTCAAAAAGGATTCCACAGCCTGTTCCGCAGTATGAACAGACCGATGGCACTAACTTACACTCCATTTCTAACTCCTATCCCTCCGTCTTTGCGAGTTTAATCGGTTTAGGTTCCAGTGTTACAGTATCACCCAATATACTAAAAGGGGGTTGTTCAACGCTGGTCCCGGTCTCATAGTCGAACAGATCCATAACAATTTGATTGACTTTCTGGTAGAGCAACCGGAGAGGGATATCCATTGGGCAGGCAGCCTCGCATAACCCGCAATCGATGCAACGACCGGCCATGTGCACTGCCCTGACCATATGAAAGACAGGCACGTCCGGCAAAAGCGGTCCGGTTCCGACAAGTTCATCATGTTCCAGGCTGCACTCCTTACAGAAACAAACCGGGCAGATATTCCGGCACCCGTAACACTTGATGCATTTTTCAAATTCGTACATCCACCTGTCGAGACGTTCTGTCTGGCCATAGGCCTCCACATCTTCCAGACGCAGGTTGTTGTCTACACCCACCTGCTTTTTGTAGGCGCCAACGGTTTCATGCTCCAAATAAGAGCAATCTCCGTGTTCCTTCAGCCTTGAAGGACAACAATTAACATTCAGGGTGCTCACATTGTCCGGATTGAGCTGATTCCAGAGATACAAGACATTTAGCGCTCGGCCGTTGCAATCACGGGCAAGCATTCCGATTTTTATGCTCGGTTCCACTGCGGCCATATGCGTGGCAATTTTTTCTAAAGAGTAGCGCACTGGACTGAGCACGAGATCCTCCACCTCATCAAGCCGCTCTTTGCTAAAACAGTGGGGCAACGGATGATGATCAATCTCTTTATACCCCAAAAAAATATCGATAGTACCGTCTTCAAGCCAAGCTTTGACTTTGTTGTTCATAAACAATCTCCTTTATCTGCTGTCAGATAGATCAGACAGAAGGATGTTCGAGCATAGCTCATCTACAATAGGTAAGCCGCAGGATAAACGACCTTAGGGAAGGCTAAGATTCCCGTCCAGATCTACAAATCCCAATCCCAGCAGCCCTGCAGCAGCGGCCTTTCTTTTTTCGGAAAACGCCGAAAGCGGATTCGGCCCCAATGATTTTATCTTTTCCGTAAAATCTGTAACCACCTGAACGAATTTCTGGGCCTCAGCCGAAGAGATCCATGACAGATGCAACCGGCCTTCAAGGCCCAAAAGACCCAACAGCTCCTGCAAAAATGTAATCCTTTTCACAGTCATGTAATTACCATACAGGTAATGGCAGTCGCCAACGTGTCAGCCCCCGACCAGAACTCCGTTGGCACCGTCCTGCAGGGCCCTCAATATATGATGCGGCGATACAGTTGCCGAGCACATAACACGCACCGCCCTGATATTGGGGGGGTATGACAACCGGCTGACACCGGCCAAATCTGCTGCCCCATAGGCACACCAGTTACACATAAAAGCGATTATTTTAGGTTCAAATCCGTCTTCTTTCACAGTGCTCTCCTCATAATCTTTCACAGGATAAACGAGAATAAAAACGATAATCTTCATTCCCGCAATCCTGTGAGCTATTTTCCGGCCAAAAATTTAAGTGATCAGGCAACCAACGCTCCCTTGATCTGAGCATAAAGTTCTTTATTATTAAATCCCATCAAGACTGGCGTCTCGGAAAGGCAGGTGGCCGCACAAGCGCCGCAGCCTTTACACAAGGCCTCGTTTACTTCAACGATCTGTTTATCATCGTTGAAAGATATTGCCCCGTAGGGACAGACATTGATGCATGCAAGACATCCGGAACAGAGTTCGGCATCAATAGAACAAACAATACCGCCTACCTTAATGGTGTCCATGGCAAGGACCGTTAATGCCCTTGATGCGGCGGCCTGGGCCTGTGCAATACTCTCATCTATTGGCTTTGGGTAGTGGGCCATGCCACAAAGGAAAACACCATCATTGGCAAAATCAACCGGCCTTAATTTCTGATGGGCCTCTAAGAACCATCCGTCTGCGTCCATTGGAACCTTAAAAAACTGGGCCATGGCATGGTCCCTGTGGGAAATAATCGCCGTGGCAAGACAAAGGATATCTGCATGGATGGCCAATTTCCGGTCAAGTATAAGGTCTCTGAATTCAACTGTCACCTTGTCACCATCCGCACTTACCACAGGCTTTCCGTCTTTGCAATAGCGGACAAAAAGGACTCCCTCGGCCCTTGCCTTTCTGTAGAGATCTTCCCGGACGCCATAGGTCCTCATGTCTCGGTAAAAGACATAGATATCCGCATCCGGATTCCTGCGCTTGACTTCCAGTGCGCTTTCAACGGTATGAGTACAACAAACCTTTGAACAATAGGGGTGCTCTTCATTCCTCGAGCCAACGCATTGAACAAAAGCCACATTCTTGGCCTCAACCAGCCGGGGGTCGTTATTCTGGAAAAGCTGATCCATCTCTGAATGAGTCACAACGGCCCTATGTTTTCCGTAAAGATATTCGTCAGGCTTATATTCCTTGGCGCCGATTGCAAGAATAGCAACGCCATGCTCTATCGCCTCTTTCGATGAACCGTTCGTGACCTCGGTCTTGAAATTACCGATAAACCCATCCACGCCGGTAATGGTCGAATTCTCGTGAATGGTTATTAAATCTTCAGACTTAAGTTCATTGACTAGTTCCTTTACAAAGGTCGCTACCTCTTCACCCTTGTGTGCCCTGTAAAGCGTCAAGGCATTACCTCCAAATGAATCTGATTTTTCAATAAGATGCACCGGGTAGCCTTGATGAGCCAACGAAAGAGCTGCCGTCATTCCAGAGACACCGCCGCCAACAACGAGGGCGGACTGTGTTATGGATAGATCCGTCTGCTGCAATGGACTCAAAAGATTAGTCTTGGCCACGGCCATACGCACGAGATCTTTCGCCTTTTCCGTGGCCGCATCCGGATTGTCAGCATGAACCCAGGAATCATGATTTCTGATATTCGCCATCTCAAAGAGATATTTATTCAGGCCTGCATTAATCAGGGTTTCCTGGAACAATCCCTCATGGGTCCTGGGCGTACACGCGGCGACGACTACGCGGTTCAGCCCCTTCTCCCTGATGACCTCTGTCATCTTATCCTGGGTATCCTGTGAGCAGGTAAACAGGTTTTCCTCAACATAAACGACATTGGGTAGAGTCTTTGCAAATTCCGCCACCTCCGGAACCCTTACCACACCTCCGATATTTATCCCGCAGTTGCAAATAAAAAACCCTATCCTCGAAGGTTCCCTTGAAATGTCTCTCTCCCTCGGTGTATCTACTGTTCTTGTCTCGGTGTTACGCGCATGGGCCAACCGCTCTGTAGCCGCACACGCAGCGGCACTGGCCTCCATGACCGACTGGGGGATATCCTTTGGCCCGGTAAATGCGCCGCAGGCATAGATACCCGGTACCGAGGTCCCTACGGGATGAAAACTATCCGATTGGGTAAAATGGTATTGATCAAGATCAATGCCGAGGCGCGTTGATAGATCCACCACGTCTTGATCGATCTCAAGACCGGCAGAAAGCACAATCATGTTGAAGACCTCTTCTTGCAGGTGGCCGCCCTCATCCCCATACGTCACTAAGAGGTCATCTGTATCCTGCACCCGATCCACTGTATGAACCATGGACCGGATAAACTTTACGCCCTCCTTTTGGGCATTTTCATAATAGCGGTCAAAATCCTTACCATGGGTCCGCATATCCATAAAGAACAGGGAGCAATTCATGGGAACCTTGCTGTGTTCCCTTGCAATAAGCGTCTGCTTGACCGCATACATGCAGCATACAGAAGAGCAGTAGCCGTTGTCGCAACGGTTGACATCCCTTGAGCCCACGCATTGGAGCCCGGCAATCTTTTCAGGTTCTTTTTCATCGGAAGGCCTTGCGAGATGGCCCATGAAGGGCCCGGTTGCAGAGAGAATCCGTTCAAATTCCAAAGACGTAACTACGTTGGGAAGGGCTGTGTACGAGTAGGTATCATACCGGCTGGGATCAAAAGACCTAAACCCGGGTGCCATAATCAGCGAGCCTACATTTAAGGTAATTTCGTTTTCCTGATCATCAAAATTAATGGCCCCTGCCTCACAGAATTTTTCACATGCCCTGCATTTCCCCTTTTTGAAATAGATGCAGTTATCTTTATCAATTGCGTATTTGAGGGGCACGGTTTGCGAATAGGGTACATAAATGGCTTTGCGCTTGATCAAACGCTCGTTATAGATGTCATCCACCTTTTTCGGGCACTTTTCCGCACAGGTTCCACAGGCAATACATTTATCCATATCCACAAATCGCGGATGACGTACAACGTTCACACTGAAATTGCCCTCTTTTCCCGAGATATCTTTTACTTCACTTAGTGTTAACAATTCGATATTGACGTGCCGGCCGACCTCGACCAGTTTAGGCGCCAGGATTCACATGGAACAATCATTGGTCGGAAAAGTCTTGTCCAACTGGGCCATGACCCCCCCAATACCTGGTGATTTCTCAACCATGTAGACATAAAAGCCCGAATTTGCCATATCCAGGGCAGCCTGCATTCCGGCGATCCCTCCTCCAACCACCATGACAGCGCCCCGTAGCTGTCCGCTTCGCTCATTGTCGTTCATAAAAATACTCCCTTATTATAACATGGAAACCCTGGTCCGCAGGGGCCGTCGAAGATCCCGCCCTGCGGGGCTCAGAGACCAGTGCTTCTGTCTGAAAGAATTGCCTGGAGTGTTGGTCCAGAAGCGGAAAAAAAGCCGTTCATTGATCTCCGTTAAACACGGGACCTGCGACATTGCATTACTCCATCACTCCGATACTCCATTACTCCAAATACGATTGAACTCCACCTATGATAAAGAGTAAATGACTCCCTTTGCCAACAGCCGTGATTTACATGCCTAAACATGCATCCCGGAAACAGAGATTTCCAACGAATCTACTTTTGACAGTTACCGATCGATAAGAGCCTTTTCAACAGCTTCAATCAGTTCATCATCGGTAAACGGTTTGGCAAGATAATCGGCCGCCCCAAATTTCATGGCCTGCACCGCATTTGACATAATGGAATATCCTGTCATGACAATCACATATGACGCAGGCATTTCGGCCCTTAAAGTCTCCAGAATCTCCATACCGTCTATATCGGGCAGCTTCATATCCAGCAGGATAACGTCATATGCGCCCCGCTCGATGGCAAGCAATCCGGTTTTGCCGGTCTTGCAATAATCAACCCTATGGCCTTTTTCCGTTAGAACCAGATTGCAGGCGTCACAGATCACGCTCTCATCGTCGATAATCAGGACACTAAGAGATTTCATGGCCCCCCTTGCCGATGGAATTGTCGACCAGAAAAGGGAATTCAATTATGAAACGCGTGCCCTTTCCCGGCTCACTGAATACGCGGATATCGCCCTGATGGTTCTCGACGATGCCGTAACTGACCGCTAATCCAAGCCCTGTTCCGTTTGTCTTGGTAGAGAAAAAAGGTTCGAAAATTTTTTTCATATGGTCTGCGGCAATGCCGCAACCGTTGTCAGAAATCTCAACTTGAATCTTTTTCTGCTCCGGGTCCACAGCGGTTTGGACAGTGACTATGCCGTTATCGTCAACAGCTTGCAGGGCATTGAGGAGGATATTAATAAAAACCTGTTCGATCTGATTTTCGTCCAGATACGTCTTTTCTATGTCCTTGTCCAACTGTTTTCTAATAAGCACATGCCGCAGGTGAAACTCATTTTCCACAATCCCCAGGGCGGATTCCATAATATCGTTCATGTTAACCAGAGCCTTTTTAGGTTCTTTGTCGCGGGCGAATTCGAGCAGGCCCTGGATGATGCTTTTGCAGCGCTGGGTTTCTTTGACGATAATCTTCAGGCCTTCTTCAAGGCGGCTTCCTGGCGGGAGCTTTTTGCTCAGGTTGGAGCTGTAAAGCAGGATGCCGGCCAAGGGGTTATTGATCTCATGGGCAATGCCGGCGGCCATTCGGCCCAGCGACGACAATTTGTCCACCTGGGCCGCCAGATGGCTGAACTTGGACTGCTGACTTTCCATAACTTGAACGCGTTCGATGACGCAGGTGCAATGCATGGCCACCGTTTTGATGAAATCCAGTTCATCATCTGAAAACTCACGTTGCTCAGTAAAGTATATCCGGATGAGCCCTATAGTTTCATCGATGCCAAGGGGCATGTCGACCATCATGCGGACGCCCTCATCCCACGTTGCCTGCGGGTATTCGACCCTGGGGGCATTCCAGATGTCCGTGATGATGTAGACCTTGTCCAGTTCAGATAGGGTAGGCAGCAGCGTTTCGGCGCTAACCGATCCCTTTGTTAAATACCTCTCGCCAAATCCACAGGCTGCCCGCACCTCGAACTGGTTGGTTTCCTTATTGAGAATTCTGAGCAGGGAGCCTTTGGCGTCTAGAGCTCCAGTGGTTTTGGTTACCACGATATCGAGCACTTCCTGGAGAGTGGTGATCGAGTGCATCGCCCGGATGACATCTCTAAGAACGTGGAAATAGCTTTCAAACTTTGTTTTGGGGATCATGGAATATCAACCTTTTTAACAACTTCTATATGAAGGGAAAACCCGGCTTTCCATTGAAACCGGGATTCTTCAGTAATGCCTCAGCAGTTATCCTGTAATCGGAGAAATATATACCTACCCGAATTACCATGCCTCCCGCTCCAGGCGTTTATAAATGAACATCAATTGTTTTTGCGTAAGTTCTCCAACATTCTCATTAATCCATTTCAAGTCGCCCGATGCAATTGCTGCTTTTGCTTCGCTTGAAAGGTGGTAGCCGTCCAATGCCACGGATCCGTTCTCCATCAGATCGCGCCAGAAATCCCCATCTTCGGCCGTCCGGTTTAATGCCTGGATGACCTCCCGCTTCTGGATAAGCTTTTCTTCCTCTGTTCCAGCTTTTTGGATAAGGGACTTAGCCGTCTCCGTCACATGCTCCTTCAGCGCATCATCGATACTCGCCTTAATCTGTTCTTCAGTGAACGGTTTGGGCAAGAAGTCATGGGCGCCCAGTTTCATGGCCTCAACCGCCGTGGCAGTGGTGCCATATCCGGTAATCACGATGACTTCTGTTTCAGGTTTTTCCGCCTTAACCTTTTTGATCACCTCCATGCCGTCGATGTCCGGCAGCCTGAGATCCGCCACTAACAGATCATAGCGCTTTTGCTTGAAAGCCTCTAAGGCCAGCTCGCCCGTGCCTGCCAAATTGACATCATATCCCTCTTCGCTTAGTACCATCTCAAGGCCCTTGGCCACACTGACATCATCTTCCATCACCAGAATATGCGGTGGCACCTGCTCTTGGACCGCTCTGTTTTCCTGTAATTTTGGCATTTTAATCCCTCCTGCTGCTAATTCAAAAAATTTTGCTTTGTCAAACTGTTTTCTCCGCTGTTTGATTTCTTAAGTGAGCAAGGGCCGTGCCAAAAACAAGAAACTATGAAATGAAAATTATGACCGGATGATTTTGATTTAATATCAAGTACTTGCATTCAAAGACCGAAAAGGCCGATATGTGCAGTGCAAAGGATGAGCGTATAAATCTTTGTATGGATAATGCAATTATATGGTTGTTTGTTCATGTTATTTTACATAGTTATATGCGTATGAATAATTATACGGTAATATTAGGTCCTATACGGGACCTGGCGCGACATTTTCCTATTTCATTGAATCTGTGGGTTTTGAACTCATCTCAGTAGAATTTGCAGACAGGTGATGCTTTTTCATAAGGGCTGAAAAATTCGATCTTTGCATACCCGCGCGTTTGGCTGCCCGGGTGATGTTGCCTTCTGCAGCCGAAAAGGCTTTTTGAAGAAAGGCTCGTTCAATTTGACCGAACTGGTTCTCCAACAGATGCCGTTTGACTGATTTGAGTTCATCTAATGTTTCAGGAATCGATTCCCTGTTTTGATTCCGATCTGTCTCCCAATGATCAGTCAGGTTCCAATAATCCAAGATATGGTCATCGGCCATGATGACCAGACGTTCGACCACATTCTTGAGCTGGCGAACATTGCCTGGCCAGTCGTAGTTTATCAACATTTCGAGGGCTTCGTCCGAAAACCCGTCGACCCGCTTTTCAATCTGGCGGCAGTACATCTTTAAAAAGTGGTAGAGCAGCCTCGGAATATCATTTTTTCGTTCCCTGAGCGGCGGTATAAAGACAGGGAACCCGTTTAAGCGATAGAAAAAATCTTCCCGGAATTGGCCATTATCAACCATGGTTTTCAGATCCCGATTGGTCGCGGCAATGATCCTGACATCCGACTTTTTCAGCCGGGTGCCACCCACCGGCTTGAATTCCTGCGTTTCCATGGCCCTCAACAGTTTGGCCTGAGTACTCAGGTCCAGATTTGCCACCTCGTCCAGAAAGAGAGATCCGTGATTGGCCATCTCAAAGATGCCGGCTTTGTCCTTAACAGCGCCGGTAAACGCGCCTTTGACATGGCCGAACAGTTCACTTTCCAACAGGGATGAAGAAAACGTACTGCAATCCACCGCCACAAATTGAGCCTGTTCAATATTAGATGTTGAGTACGTCGCTCCATTTTCCAGTTTTCTTGT
>CAYRFN010000043.1:0-26905 GCA_964423495.1 uncultured Desulfobacteraceae bacterium | reverse complement strand
TTGACGTCTCGTTTTTGAAAAGAGAGCCCCATGTCCTGCCTTTCTGTTCCTGATCTATGGTTAACACCCAGGGGGCGTTAGAGATCCCAATGGCCAGGCATGTAATATTTTCAAAGCGCTAAGTAGTTAAAAATATTTTAGTATTTGTGTAATAATGGGATGCTTATGAAAATTTCCGTATGTGTCATATGTTTCAATGAAGAGAAGAATATCAGGCGGTGCCTTGAGAGTATATCGTGGGCAGATGAAATTGTTGTTGTTGATTCCATGAGTGAGGATAATACAGTTGAAATCGCCGAAGAATACACAAATATGATTTTCCAGAGACCTTGGACAGGATATGTGGATCAAAAAAATTTTGCCCTTTCAAAGGCTCACGGAGACTGGATACTGAGCGTGGATGCGGATGAAGAGATTACGCAATTTTTACGTGATGAGATCCTGGCCAAAATAGTAAAACATGATGCAAAAGAAGGATATAAAATTCCCAGGCGCTCTTATTATCTGGGTAGATGGATAAATAACAGTGGCTTTTATCCTGATAGACAGCTTCGTCTTTTCAGACACGGGAGAGGCAGATGGGTAGGACAGCGGGTACATGAGCAGGTACAGATTCAAGGAGGCATTGGAGATTTGAGAAATGATCTCTTACATTATCCTTATAATGGCGTTATCTCAGGACAGGTCCAGACAGTAGATAGGTTTTCCAGCCTGATGGCAGAAGATATGTATGAGAAAGGAAAACGCTATCACCTTTCGTTGCTTATTCTGCGGCCCTTCTTCAAGTTTATTGAGGTCTATTTCCTTGAATTAGGGTTTCTGGATGGCATGGCAGGGTTAGTTATTGCTGTCAATTCCGCCCATGCTATGTTCCTTCGTTATGCTAAACTCAGGGAGATAGAACATCGTCTTGGAAAAAACACCTCTATGTGAACTTTCTGTAATTATTGTCAATCACAACACCGCCGAATTTCTTAACAGATGCTTAGCAACCGTTGCCTCACAATCGGATATTGATTTAGAGGTTTTTGTTGTTGATAATGCTTCACAGGACAACAGCCTGGATATAGTAAGAAATAATTTCCCATGGGTAAGGCTAATAATAAATGAAGATAACCTTGGTTTTGCCCGTGCAAACAACCAGGCACTGAAAATCAGTAAGGGTAAGTATATCTATTTTCTTAATCCTGATACAGAGGTTAGGGAAGGTACTTTTGACAAGGTAGTTGATTTCATGGATTCACATCCTGATGTGGGCATCGCTGGAACGCATATTGTAAACCCAGATGGATCATTTCAATCATCAATAGAACAGCGCTATCCTGGTGAGAAGTACGCAAAACGAGAGCTAAAGGGACTGAAAGGAGACATTGCTTGGGTCTTGGGAGCGAGCATGATAGTGAGGCGAAATATTGTTGATAGCTTGGGAGGCTTCGATGAAGAGTTCTATTTATATGGAGAGGAACAAGATCTGTGTCTTAGGGCAAGGAAGGAGGGATGGGCTATTGGCTTTGTCCCTGATGTGGTGATAGTGCACTGGGGCGGAAAAAGTGAGCGAAACAATCTGCCAGTAGAAGTTTGGAGGAAGAAATTTGAGGCTGAATTGATATTTTACAAAAAACACTACTCAAAAAGAGCCATTCGAGCAATAAGGAGGGCAAATATTATCCAAGCCCTTTGGAGGATTTTTACATTGAAGTTTGCTATGCCATTTTGCACTGACAAAGAGATATCACTTAATAAATTAGACAAGTATAAACTTGCCCTGGAGACTTTTTATGCTAAAGACATATAATGAGTGAAAGATAAAATTGTGAATAAACTTCAAAAGTGTTTTCATCCAGTTTTTACACTATCAGTTTATATACCTCGATTCTTTAAAAGAAAGTTTCACGCCCTTGGGTCTAAAATCTATCAAAACAGGCAGAGGACCACGGGCGTGAGCCTGTGGGTGAATGCCTTTAACTTTACGTAATCATGAGACAGTGTGTCGTTAAGACCTTTTCTTTGGTTCCGAGTCTCCCGGCCTGGTCTTTTCTACGACTTATCCACGGGGGATTCTTGCCCCCTCCGCATTCCCCCGACAAGTCGTGGGCTGCGGTTTCCCCCGCTGATAAGTCGTGAAAAGCACGGCGGCCTCCCGCCAGTCACTCAGAAAAGGTCTCAAAGCCACACTGCATATATTAGTGCCATGGGTGTAAGTCCGTGGGTATCTACGTCTAACAAGAAAGGCATTAGACTCTTTTTCTTAGGACAGACATTATCAATCAATTCAACTTCTAAACGAGATCTATATTGTGAAGATCGCAGTGGTAATTCCAAAATATGGGTTAGTAGGAGGAGCTGAAAGCTTCTCCTATGAAGTCACGGAACGATTAGCTGCGCGTAGTGGGTTTGAAATTCATGTATTTGCCAATCAGTGGCTTAGAGGAAAGTCCCCAATTTCCTTTCACAAAGTTCAGATATTAGCCTTCCCGCGTTTCCTGAGACAGATCAGCTTTGCATATTTTTCAAAAAAACTGATTCGTACCGAAAGGTTTGATTTAGTCCACAGTCACGACCGAATCTTCCGCATGGACCTTTTTACAATGCATAGTATTCCTCATAAGACATGGATAAAAGAGGTGAGACGAAAGCAGCTAAGCCTTTTTGATAGATCAATGGCGTGGGTCGAAGAAAAGGGTATATTTGGATCTCATACTCCAGTAATTTTACCCGTTTCGAGCCTTGTAAAGGATGAACTTCTTAAGGTCTATGATATTCCAGAATCAAAAATTCATGTGATCCACCCCGGAGTTTCAACAAATCGCTTTTTTGCATTGGATAAAGAGGACTGTCGACATGAAATTCGTGAATGGCACGGATTGTCCCAAAATGATGTCGTTGTATTATTCGTGGGTATGAATTTTGAGATCAAAGGCCTGGAATTGGTCTTAAAGGGTGTTGCTGGTTTAATTAGGAAAGAAGACAAAAATTCCAAGTTGAAGGTGCTTGTTGTTGGAAAAGGGGAAAAGAAACGATACATTGCTTTGTGCCGTAAGCTGGGAATAGCAAACCGTATTATTTTTGCAGGAGTAACTCGGGAGGTGGAAAAATATTATCTTGCCAGCGACATATTTACAATGCCATCTCGGTTCGACACATTTGGATTGGCTGTCCTTGAAGCAATGACAGCAGGTTTACCGGTTATTATTACCAAAAGAGTGGGCGCTAAGGATCTTATAGATTCCGGTGTTCAAGGGTTTGTTCTCTCCGACAACCCCTCGCCTTCTGATATGACTGCTGCATTGTCCTCATTAATGGAATATGAAGAAAGGCTGAAAATGGGTAAAAATGCTCAACAGGTTGCACTCAAGAACACGTGGGATAAAACTACTGATCAGGTGGCAAAATTGTATTACTTAAATTATCAAGGTGAAAGAGAATAAGTCCTCTATGGCTGTTATTTTATCTTGAAAAGGATCAACTTTCCGGTATCTGGATGTTCCCAACTCCTAAGTTTTTCAAAATCTTGAATGTTTAACTCCCTAATAAAATCAAATCGGCCTCTTGGCCAGTGTTTTTCCTCCCAGAGAAAATATTTCATACCTCTTATTTTAAGATTCTTGACGAATTGCTTATAATTTTTTCCGATTATCTCGGTGAAATCGCTATATGGTTGTGGGCAAGGAGAACCCGGATAATTCAAATTGGAATAAAAAGAAATCCATCTTATGATATGTAAAGAGGCAGCAACCGGTATCACCTGGTTATTCCCTTCTTGATTAGATATAAATTCACCAATTTCTTTGAAAACGAGCTTGTCAGCCTCTCTTGGCTTCAGGTTTTTGGCAAGACCAAATGACAATATAAATAAACAAACTATGGCAAGCGCTATACGGGCATTTAACTTAAATCTTGATCGCAGAAAGCTGATTATTTTTTCCAGACCAAATCCAAGAAAAATCAATGAAGGAAGCACAAAGAGCGCTAAGAATCGTCTCGATATCAACCAGGTCTGCAATACATGAAAATAAAGCAAGATTATGGAAGAAATGGAAAGTATTACAAGATATCTTAAAGAGCGATCTTCTCTCATTTTTAGGCGAATACCCCCAATCCCGGCGATGAATATGAGGAAAAAGGGGTAAAAGAAGACCTTCACTATATAGACAAAGACAGTTCCAAGGGCGATCAACCACACCAAATTTCTGACAATTTCTAAGAAATACCGTGAAATACCCGCTGGAGGATAATTTATTAATTCCGACAGAGTTGCCCTGATATGCCTATATTCAACGATAGGCATTGATAGTTTATCAGCCACGTCATTTATTCGAAAAATGTCTTTAATAGATACACTAAAAAATAGTGAACCGAAGAAGACTAAGATTAAGATAAGAACAACGGGAGAGATAAATATGGCGAGCTTTTCAATCCTTTTTTCCTGTCTTAAAGTAACTAAAAAAAGGCAAGATACAATAATAAATAATATGGACTCAATCCTTGCGCACGCTGCAATCAAATAAAATAGGCAGCAGAGGAGCAAGGAAAGGCGGTATCTGTTCTTGTTAATTTGAATAATAAAAAAATAAAGACCCATTGTAATAAAAAACCAGTATATTGGTCCCTTGATAATATTAGCGCTTCCACCAACAAAAATAGGTATGAGTGAAAAAGTCAAAGCGCTCAAAGCACTAATTTTCTCATCAAAGAATCGCCTTAATATGAGATATACCGGGATTAATGTTATGGAGCCAAAAAATAAAGAGACAGACTTTGCAGCAACTATCCAATTATGAAAAATTGAATATGCACCTGTTATAAAAAAAGGATAGATTGAAAGATAACTCATACCGCAGGTTGTAAGATTCTCCCACTCCCCGTAGTACATGGCTCTTGCCTGATAGATATATAATGCACCATCAGGATTGATGATAAAGGTATTCAAAAAAACAAACAACCGAACTAAGAGACTCAAAAAAAATACAAATAAGAACTCTCGAGAAAGATATAATTGAAATTGATTTGAAGATAATAATGATTTCATTAGAGATAATCTCTTCTTAAACGTATAAATTTTACCCTGTCGGGGTGCACTGTATGAAATCTAACAGGGTTTATATTATGGATATCTATATGACCATTCGGGCTATTTGCCCATCCACTTTCTCACTTATCTCTTCAAAGGTCAATTCTTCAAGACAAATGCTAAATTCGCTATCTTGACAGCCCTTTTGCCTGCAAGGCACACATGACATACCCTTGGAGACCACACAATGTTGATTGCCTCTTGGAGCCCAGCTTATTGGCGAGGAGGGACCGAATATACCTACCGTAGGGGTACCAACAGCAGCTGCAATATGAAGTGCTGCAGTATCAACACCAATAAACAGTTTGCATGCCTGGAGAACCCCTGGAAGTTCACCTATAGAGGTTTTTCCAGCAAGATTAAAGACCTTTGTCTTACATTTTTCAATCATTTCCTTTGCACGCAGGCGTTCTGCCGGGGAACCGGTTATTATTACGGAAAAATGATACTTGGCAGTAATATGATCAATTAAAGAAATAAACCCTTCTCTTCTCCACTCCTTGTATTTCCATAATGAGAAAGGATGGATTGCTATAATAGGTTTGTCAATGGGTACATTTTCCTGTGTAAGAATGGTACGTGCCTTTTCCTTTCTTTTTGACGGAACGTTTAAAACAGGTAAACTGTTCTCAATACTCAAATGGAATGGAGAGATGATATTAAGATTATGCTCGGCAGAGTATTGACTTAATTCATTTATAGGCCTGACAAGGTGCGTAAAGAGTTTATTGCGCCATAATCGGCCATCGTCTGAAAAACGTCCTATTCTGTAAGTAGCACCAGAGAGAAATGCGAGGAGAGCGCTACGGGTTCCCGTCCTGAGATCAATGGCTATATTAAAATGATATTTGCGTAAGGTGCCAAAAAAGTTTTTTTGATATATAATTAATTTTTTTATACTCCTTTTTTGCTTATTTACAGATATGACACCGTTTACCCAAGGGCAATCTTCTATTAATTCCTTGGCTATCTCTCTTACACATACGATTAAGTTGTTTTCGGGAAAATTCTCTCGCAAGGCCCTAATAGTAGGCATGGTAAGAACAACATCACCGATATCACCTAATTGTATAACTAATATTCCGTTCTTATGCTTTGGTAGTTTATGATTACCTTTAACCAGCATGAGGTTCCACTGCGTTTTTTATGAACATCCTTTAAGATGCCATGTGATCAATTGAATGTAAATTTTGAACTTTATATTCAAATCACTTTTCAGTCCAAGCGTTAACAATATTCCCAACAAGGAAAGTAACGTATTTACAAATAGGCGAATAAAAATTACAGCATAGATTAGAGGGTAGGAACGTTGGTGCGATTTTCTAATATAAATATAGCGAGAACGATAAAACATGGTCCTGGAATTTATGCCTTCGCCTACGCTTTTTCCTTGGGCGTGGAATATCCTGACTTTTGGAACGAAATAGATTTTCCATCCAGCCTGCTTCATCCTATATGCCAAGTCTGTTTCTTCAAAAAAAAAGAAGTATTGTTCATCAAAAAGTCCTACTTCATATATAGCCTTTTTTCGGACTAACATGCAGGCACCAATACATGAATCTATTTCTATAGGATTCGAGTACTCTCTTCTTTTGCTTGGAAATTTATTTGGCAATAATATTCTTAAAATAGTCTCATTGATTAACAAAGATAGCAAAGAGGGAAAATTGGCAATTGAATTTTGCTTTGAACCATCGTGATTTAGTAATTGTCCACATGCAGTGCCCACATCTGAGTTGGCTTCCATGAAATCATATAGTGTTTTAATTGCATTTTCTGTCAGTAAAACATCTGTGTTAAGCAATAATGCATAACGACCTTTCATTTGCTTTAATGCATGGTTGTTTGCAACGGCAAACCCCATATTCTCTTTGTTCTCAATGATATTTATGTTTGGGTATTTGCTTCTTACGGTAATAACACTTCCATCGGTAGATGCGTTATCTACTACAAAGACCTCAAAAGTTAAGCCGTTGATTGTTTTGAAGACAAAGGCCAGACATTCAAGCAGAAGGCTTTTTGTATTCCAATTGACTATAATAATGGAGATATCCAAATCAATATATCCTTAATCTTCTTTAACTTCTTGGAGTGTGAATAATCTAAAATTGGGGGGGATTTTAAGGTCGAAGATTGTTGTTGGTACTATCTTATTGAATACCATCTGTTTTAGCTCAAGCGTAAGCTCAATCCCAACTTCAGGATCACTTAATCTTATGTTTGAGGCATAACATATGCCGTTTTCATTTTTATAATTGGAGAATACAATTCGTATTTTTTGTTCAGGAAAAAATATCTGACGAGGCAGTTTGCTTTGAGGGTAAAAGTCAATGACCTGAACGATATCGTCTTTCTTATCAAAGAGCGTGATTTGATTACCTTTAAAAGAGAAAGCGCGATTGTGCTTTTTGAGAGTTGGGTAACCCCTTAAAAGTGCCCATACTTGGTTTGGAGTCAGGCGAACAGGAAATATTTTTGTTGTGCAGAAGTTGCCAAGATAATATTTTTTTTCTGGAAAGGAAAGAATTTGAATCCTGGTTTCATAAATAAGGAAATGAAGAAGTGGACGGCCCCATGGATGAGTAGTTTCAATTTTGATTTTAAACGGGTCTTTGGTGCCGACGATCAGAATATTTGACTCTGATTCCGAAACATCTTTTTTTGATATCAACCGACCAGATGAAATAAAATTTTGGGCCCTCCTTTCCTGGTCTTTAAAATTGGAAATGATATCAGCGATATTTTGGTGGCTAAAAGGGACAGAAGGAGGTTTGATTGAGATTGGGGCACAATTTTGCAGAAAGAGAAAAACAAGGATGGCCAAAAGAAATTTGATACAGCCATTTAGCTTCCAAACAGAAACAGAGCTTTCACAAAATTTCGAAGTTAATGTATTTGTTATTTTATTAAGGTTTATTGTGTTCAATGTTCCTTTTCTTCTAAAAGCCTTTCTACTTCAGTTATTTTCTCCTTTAACTTTTTTTCGTTGGGGTGCTTCAAGGAGAGAGATTTTTTATAATGTTTTAGAGCCTTCTTATATTTTTTTATTTTGAAGTATGCATCTCCAAGATGCTCATTAATCGTTGGATCATTAGGAGTGAGTTTTGCAGCCTTTTCAAGATGTTTGATCGCTTCGCCATACATACCTTTCTGGAAGTAGATCCAACCGAGGCTATCTATGATATAGCCACTATTAGGCTTCAGTTTTATGGCTTTTTGGATCATATCCAATGCCTCATCTAATTCTATTGCCTGCTCGGCATATGAATACCCTATGTAGTTTAATGAATCCGCATGATTCGGATTTATTTCCAGGACTTTTTTCATTTGCTCAATACATGATTTTTTGTCGCCGCTCTTATCTAAAATAACACCGAGTCGAAAAATAAGATCGATGTTTTTCTCATCCTGCTTTAGCCCTTTCTTGATTACCTCTATTGCCTTTTCATTTTCTTTCTTGGTTTCGTAAATTGATGATAACATTAGGTAAAGCTTAGATTTATCTTTTGTTAAAGTTATAGCGTTTTCCAGAATCGTTATGGCTTCATCATATTTTTTTTGTTTGTCAAGGAGATATGCGATATGTACCTGGGCATCGCTAAAATACTTTGATTCTGACTTGATCATCTTGAAGTGTTCTATTGCCTTTTCAAAATCGTCTTTTTCTTCATAGGCGGTTGCGAGATAGTATCTGGACTTATGATCGTTAGGCCATGCAGAAACAATCATATTCAATTCCTGGATGGATTCATAGAGCTTTCCTTGCCTGAGATATATGAGTCCAAGGGCCTGCCTTCGAGGTTCGCCTGGTTTGGTGAGCTCTTTGATCTTTTGCATGTGTTGTTCAGCCTTTTCTTTAAGACCGAGTTTGAAGTATAGATTCACCAACCTTTCTCTTGCTTCCATATTTTCAGAATAAAAAATTAACAGTTTTTCATAGATTCCAACAGCGTCAGTATATCTATCGGTCTTCTGATAAAGCGTTCCCAGATCGAATAGGGCTGGTTCCAGACTCTCATTGAGTTCTAAGGCCTTGAGAAAAGATTTCTCTGCTTCCTTGTAACGGCCCATTTCCAAGTTAACTCTCCCATGATAGTAGTGAGCTATAAGCAGTTCAGGACTTTGCTGTATCAGTCTTTCCAAATGGTCAAGTGCTTTTTTGAATTGACCTTTCCTAATCAGAATAGTGGTGAGGAGGAGTATTGCATGTTGATTCTCAGGTTCAAGGCTAAGAACCTTATGATATTCTTCAATTGCAAGATTGTCATCACCCATTCGGGTATAAAGATCTGCCAGCAATGTGCGGCTACTTATGTCTGCAGGATTAAGATCGATGCATCTAAGTGCATAGGCTAAAGCCTCTTTGTATTCTTTAAGCATTGCCAGAAGCATAACCATTTTTTTATTCAAATAAGTCGATTCCTGGTCCTTTTCAATGGCATTTGAAAGATATTTCCGTGCTTCTTCATAATGCCCATGGGACATAGCGATGGAGGATAGTAAAAAGTATTTATACGCTTCCAGTATATTATCCTTTTCTTCTTTAGAGATCTTTTTCTCAGATGGAATAGAGGCAGGCTTATCGTGAAAGAGGCTTGGTACAGTAAACGAACAACCTGAGAGAGTTCCAATGAAAAGTAAGGAACTAATAATAAGAAGCCCCAAATGTTTTGATAATAAGATTCGAATCATTTTAGTAGCTCAGAATATTCTTCTTCAAAATCAGGGATCTTCTCTTTAAGCCATTTCTTTATATTTTTGATAATTTTTTCCTGAATTTGTCGAACTCTTTCTCGTGAAATATTGTATTTTCCCCCAAGTTCTTGGAGAGTTAAAGGCTTATCAGCAATAATCCGGTTATCAAATATGTCGGCCTCTTTTCCAGAAAGTGTCTTACGAAATTCCGAAAGCTTATCAATGAGAAGTCGTCGACTTTGATATTCGGAGAGTTGATCATCAATATCAGGTCCTGGATCGGGTAGAAAAGTATCGAAAGTTTCTCTTGAATTATCACTAACAGGAGAACTAAGGGAAATTTCCCATCCTCCAAGACGCTGGCTCATTTCCACAATTTCATCTTCTTTGACGTCGAGGCGTTCAGCTAAAAGTCTGGGTTCCGGGCTAAATCCTTGAGATATAAGTTTATCTCTTTCCTTGGCAAGGTTAAAGAACAATTTGCGCTGGCTCTGAGTAGTTCCAATTTTAACAAGTTTCCAATTATCCATAATAAACTTCAAGATGTAGGCCTTAATCCAAAATGAGGCATAATAGGAAAATTTTATACCGCGATAAGGATCAAACTTCTTAACTGCCTGCAGAAGGCCTACATTTCCTTCCTGAATCAAATCTAAGAGGTTCTTTGTCCAGTATCGGTGAAAATCAATGGCTATTTTAATAACTAACCTGAGGTTTGAGGTAATCATTCTGTAGGCTGCCTTCTCATCCTTATGCTCTTTGACCCTAATGGCTAACTCTTTTTCCTCTTCCGCGGTCAGAAGCTTGTACCGTTTTACCTCAAAGAGGTACATTTGAAGAGGGTCATATGGGACAACGGCCTTTTTATCTGGCTGGATCGCAGGGGCAAGGGAAGCATTAGCGGTAACAAGGTGGTCAACTTCGGAAGGATTGGACTTTTTCGTATCATCCTCTTGGGATGTTATTTCTTCAGTATCATTCATAAAAGATTCATTGAATCAAAATTGAGACTATTATTTTGTAACGAATTTCTGTAATACTTTAGTTCTTTAAAAAAACCATGAGCGAATCACAAGGGCATGGGGGTCTCTTTTAAGAAACCGACTAGGCATGCACTTCGGACTCAGCGGTCAGGGAAACTAAGGCGGGCGGCGGACTTTCTTAATTTTTGCCCTGTGCAAAGCTCCGGGCATCAAGTATAACACCCACTCCGCCCGCCTCAGGTAATATGAATGTTCACAATCAAGCAACCAATTTCTCGGTTTTTAAAAGAGACCCCCATGCCCTTGTCTGACAATATTTTCAAAAAATCTAAACTGTTACGAATTTCTTAATTAAGGATAATTCTCATATATTTTTTCTTGCCTGCTCTTATCAGAAGAGAGTCATTTCTCAAGTGTTTTGCCTTTACTATCTGGTCAAAGGATTGAATTCTATCGTCGTTCAGATATCCGCCGCCTTGGGAAATTAACCGACGGGCCTCTCCACGGGTTTTACATAGCCCGGCCCTTTCAAATAGGATATAAGCCGGGATTCCTTTTTCGAGCTCTTCCTTAGAAAGAAAATAAGTGGGAGCGGATTCAGAAGACATTGATCTATCAGACCCGAACAACTGTTTGGACGCTTCGCGGGCTAAGTCTGCCTCGTTTTTACCATGACATAACTTGGTGACTTCATAGGCAAGCACTTCTTTTGCCTCTCTAATATCTGAATTTCTCAAAAAACCCAGCCGACGGATTTCATCTAATGGGAGAAGGGTAAAAAGGGCCAAGAAGCGTGCAACATCACGGTCATCTTGATTGATCCAATACTGGTAGTAGTCATAAGGTGGGGTAAGTTCTGGATCAAGCCAAATTGCACCTTTGTGCGTCTTGCCCATCTTAATGTCTGAAGAAGTGGTTAAAAGAGGGAGTGTCAAGCCATGAAGGGTTTCACCTTCAAGTCGCCTTGTAAGGTCTATGCCTGCAAGAATATTGCCCCACTGATCGTTTCCGCCCATCTGTAGACGGCAGTCAAAATTTTTAAACAGGTACCAGAAGTCATAGGACTGGAGAAGCATATAATTGAATTCAATGAAACTAAGCCCTGTTTCCAGTCTTGCCTTGTAGCTTTCTGCCGCTAACATCCTGTTCACACTAAAATGCCTTCCAATATCTCTTAGAAATTCTATGTAATTAAGACCTGTCAGCCAATCGGAATTATTAACCATAATAGCCTTTCCGTTGCTAAAATCAATAAAACGGGAAAGCTGTTCTTTTAGACCCTCAGCATTTTTATCGATTTCTTCACGTGTTATTATGGGACGCATTTCCGTTTTCCCGCTTGGATCCCCTACAAGAGCTGTTCCGGCTCCAATAACTGCAATTGGCCTATGTCCCGCCATTTGCATGTGAACAAGAGACATGATTGGTAGAAGGCTTCCAATATGTAAACTCTTAGCGGTTGGGTCGAAACCGATATAACAGGTCGCGGGGTTTTGCAAAAGTTCGACCATGAGTTCCCTATCAGTGACCTGTTCAACAAAACCTCTTTCTTCTAAGACATTAAATACGTTTTCCACTTTAATCCTGTAAATTCCTCATTTCTCAACTTTTTAAGGAGCATCAAGAGGAAAGACCTTGTAAAGAGTCTCTGAAAAAGTTTTACGAGCCCATCACATAGAGCTTCAGAAAACAATTTTTGTATAAGCCCTTTCTCTCAATTCTCTTATCCAGGATGCGTACCGATTGTTGATCTTATCACGGTAAAGTAAATCATAGATAGCATCTCTCACATCGTTGATAGTTTTTACTCTCCTTTCCAGTTTTTCCACCACCTTAATGATCTGTATTGAAGACGTCCTGATGATCGGCTTACTTATGCCTCCCTCAGGTAGATCTCTGATCACTTTTAAAAGTTCTGGATCAAGCTGGGAGGCATTAAAAAAACCGAGATCGCCTCTGTCTTCGGCTCCTGGCCCCTGTGAAAACTCTTTTGCTAATTCGCCGAAATCTTCGCCTTTTTCCAGCCTTAATAGTATTTTATCAGCTTCCCGGTAGAGAGAGATGGTTTTATCTTGGCTTGACGGATTTCCACGTGTCAAGATGATGGCAGCAAGATGTACTTTTTCTTCGCTAGTGAATTCATCCTTATGTTTGTCGTAATACTCTTTGATTTCTTCCTCCCCTATGATAATTTTTGACTTCACCTCAAAGCTGATAAGTTTGATCCTTTCAAGTTCGTTCTTGATATTTTCACGGTACGACTCATAGGTGATTCCTTGTTCTTTTAACCTGGCCTTCAGGTCTTCATCGGTCAAGGAGTTATCCTTTTTTGTTTTTTCAATAGCTGATTCCACTTCATTTGGGGTTACCTTTATTCCCAATTCTTGAATTTTTTCGCTGGCAAGTTTTTCGTCAATCAGGAGATTTAAAATTTGGCGGCTTGTTTCAAGATATCTTTCCATATCCTGATTTTTCAGATCATTGTGCTGCACCCCAGTTAATTGCTCGATTTTGGCATTTAGCTCGTAGAGTGTGATTACATCACTATTCACAAAAGCCACGATCCTGTTACAGATCTCAGCGGAATTTGAAATGTTGCTGATTATACAAAAAATAAATGAGAAAATAAGTGTCGAAAAAATTCGGAATTTCTTCATTTGCAAACCCGGTTAAATGGTTGAGTAGTTGAGTGGAAAATTTGATAATCTATAATTTAAGACAACTCTAATGTCTTCAATAGGTTTTGATTAACCTTGACTTTAAAATAAGCCCTCAGTTCTTGTTGCCATTTATTGCAGAACGCTGTTCGCTTCTGACTCAGGAGTTTTGATTCTATTTCAGAAATTACTTCAGGAATCGCTTTTATGCCCTCTGGCCGGACAGACAGCACCTCAAATATATGATATCCGTAAGGAGTCTTTATAACAGGACTAATTCTACCTATAGACATTGAAAAGAGTGCCTTCTCCATTGATTCTTCCAATTGGTCTTGAGCTACCCAATCCACTACCCCATTGCTTTCAGCCTCAGGTGCTATTGAGTATTGCCTGGCCAGTTCGCTCATCTCTTCCCCTTTATGCAGTCGTATGAGAAGATTATCTGCTTCCTCTTTGCTCCTGGTTACGATTTGCCTGAATTTTAGCATTTTGGGAGACCTGAATTCATCAAGGTTTGCTTTATAGTAGTGCTTGATCTCCTGATAGCTGGGCGGAGCAATATTTTCTGTAACCTTTCCTATTATTTTTTCGTAAAGGAGCCTTTCTCTTAGCCTATCTTTCCATTGGTCAAAATCCACATATCCTCGGAGCAACATATCATTGAAGGTATCTTCAGTATACTCCTTCTTAATATCTGTTATGGCAGTTTGTAGTTCATCTTCCGAGAGTGTAATACCCTTTTCATTTCCATATTCTATGACTAAGTAGTGGTCTATAATCCGTTCAATAAGTTGGTCCCTGATCTGATTATCCTTGATCTGCATTTCCATCCCAGTACCAAAAAATTCAATATCTTTTTTAAGGTCGTCGATGGTAATATGCCTTGAGCCAACAACAACCACGTACTTATCTGATTGTTCAAATAGACCACAGCCGAGGATAAAGGCAGATATTAGGCAAAAACCTGAAAATAAAACAAGGATTGCAGATGTAATTCTTGAATTGCAAATCACCTTAATAGACCCTTATTTTTCGATGTTATATAAAAAAGAACCTGAATATTATAAATCTATTATATTATCAGTAATAAAAAAAAATTCCAATATTTTTTTCTTTACCCAGACCCTAAAGATACAATCTCTTTTTCGATGTCAGGAAGGTCATCGGGAAGTGAAAGTGTGCCCGTTTTTATTCTCAATTTATTTTGGGACAGAAAATGAAATCTATTTGGTTTGTTTTTTGCCAATCGTACAAGCCTTTCAGGATCCACAGTCGTATTTTGTGAAAAATTTAGGGTAACGCTATCAGGCCCCACATCTAATCTGATGATCCCAATATTCTTTAAAAATAGTCGGATGGACATCAACCCAAAAAGATTGCACACCTCCTTTGGCGGGGGACCGAAGCGATCATGGATCTCCTTCACCATCTCTTCAAGCTCCGATTTTTCAAGGAGACTGGATAATCTACGGTATAAATTCAGCCTAACGTCTGTATCAATCACATAGTCTCCCGGCAAAAAAGCAGGTATGTCCACATTGATTTCAGGGTTAATATCTTCGTGCCATTCTTCGCCTTTCAGCTCAGCGATGGCCCGCTCGATAAACTTGAGGTAAAGTTCATAGCCAATTGCTGAAATGTGGCCCGATTGAGTAAAACCCAGAATATTTCCACCACCCCTAATTTTCAGGTCGTGCATGGCAAGGTGAAGTCCCGCACCAAGATGGGAAAAATCCATAAGGGCCTTTAGCCTCTTTTCTGCATCCCTCGTTAGTGTTGAATCATTTGAGAGGAGTAAATAGGCGTAGGCCTTTTCTTTGGAGCGCCCGACCCTGCCCCTTAACTGGTATATTTGAGCTAAGCCGAGGCGGTCAACCTCGTTGATTATAATGGTATTGGTGGAAGGAATATCAAGGCCGGATTCAATAATGGTTGTGCAGACCAGTACATCAATCTCCCTTTGAAGAAAGCGCATCATTACCCTTTCCAGGTCTCTTTCTTTCATCTGGCCATGGGCAATGCCAAAGCGGGCCTGAGGAAAAAGTTGTCTCAAATGATCGGTCACCTGGCCAATTGTTTGCACTCTGTTGTGTACAAAAAATGCCTGTCCCCCTCTTTCCAGTTCGAAACGTAAGGCACGCACGATTAGAGATTCATCATATGAGGATATATATGTCTGAATGGCAAGCCTGTCCTCAGGGGGTGTTTCAATAATGCTTAAGTCTCTGATACCCGTCATTGACATTTGGAGTGTTCTTGGAATAGGGGTAGCGGTTATTGCCAATACATCAACCATTGATCTATATTTCTTTAATGTCTCTTTTTGCTTCACGCCAAACCGATGTTCTTCATCAATAATCAAGAGGCCAAGGTCCGCAAATTTGACATCTTTTTGAAGAATCCTATGTGTGCCGATCAATACATCAATTTCACCAGATCTTAACTTGCCTAAAATCTTAATTTGTTCAGACCTGGTCCTGAATCTGCTAAGTATGCCGACATTTATCGAGTAGGCTGCCATCCTTTTTTTAAAAGTTTCGTAGTGCTGTTCAGCCAAGACCGTAGTTGGGACCAGAAAGGCAACCTGTTTCCCATCAGAAACTGCCTTAAATGCGCCACGAAGTGCAACCTCGGTTTTTCCGAAACCCACATCTCCGCATATAAGACGATCCATAGGCTGTTCTGATGTCATATCTTCCAGGATATCTTCAATTGCTTTTATCTGATCGCGGGTCTCCTCATATTCAAAGGAGGCTTCAAATTCCCTGTAATAGTTGTCAGGCTGAGAAAAGGCATATCCTTTTCGGTATTTTCTCAAGGCATATATCTGGACAAGTTGTTTCGCAATACTTTTTACCGCTTTTCTTGCCTTTTGTTTGGCTATATTCCAGGAGCGACCGCCCAACTGGTCGAGCTTTGGATCCCTTTCTTGGGCGCCCGCATATTTTTGCAGAACACTGATGCGATCAGCCGGTATGTAAAGTCTATCATTTTTTGAGTAATCAATAATGACAAAATCATTGACTTTGCGCTGCACTTCAATCTTCGTAAGACCAATATAGCGACCGATACCATGATCTTCATGGACCACAAAATCTCCTTCTTTTAGCTGACTGAAGCTGGACCATGTCAAAGCATCCTTTTGCGCTTTTCTTTTGGGCTTAGAACTGGTTCTCTTTGGCCCGAAGATCTCGTCTTCGCTAACCACGTAAAGACCGAGATCCGGCCAAGTAAACCCCCTTGAAAGTCGCCCTAAACATACATTTAGACCTGGGCGTTTGGGTATTTCAGACCAATATTGGACCACCTGGTCCACAGGGACCTCATAGTTTCCTAAGATTTCTTTTAACCGAGCGGCCTGTTGTTCTGTACGGCTTACGAGTACAGCCCTCGCAAAGGAGGAAAGCCATTCAGAGATTTTTTCAGCAAGTGGCGCAAGGGAAACCCTGCCTTTATTGGCAAGACGCAACTCCAGGTCATCATCAAGTTGGAACTTACCCTTAATATTGATTGTCTTTTGTGGCGTATCCTTGGAAGCTAAGTCCAGTTCACTAAAACTAAGTTGTTGATGATTTTCAAACTGCTGTCTCATCTCTTGAAAAGGGATAAGGATGTTATCAATTTCGGGGAAGGGTATCCTTTTTTCAGCCGATTCATTTCGGAATCTCTCGATATCTTGATGATGCTTTTTACTGATGCTCTGGAATATATGTTCAGTGCGATGGGGATCAAAAATGGTCACAAACCCATCTTTTGCTAAATATTGGGCAATTGTGTCAAGACGTGGATAATAATGATTGAGCCATGCCTCTTGACCTGGAAAGCTCGTGCTGTTTTCAGGCTGTTTTGGAAGTCTGCCCATGGACCTGGCCCTTTTTATGTTGTCGCTATCCATAATAATCTCATTGGCAGGGAGAAGAACCATTTCTTCTAAATTGTTTTGTGACCTCTGACTGACGGGATCAAATTGACGGATGGATTCGAGATGGTCTCCCCAGAATTCCAAACGGACCGGCGTTTGATAAAGGGGTGAAAATATATCAATTACACCGCCCCTAACAGAGTAGTCGCCTTTTTCTTCTACAAGGGATACGCGATGATAACCATTGATTTCGAGTCTCCTGAGAAGAAGATTCCTGTCCACTGATTCTCCGACTTCCAGATAATCAAGGGCCCTGACAAAGGCCTCCTTTGGCAAAATCCTGAAGAAAATGGCTTCAAGTGAGGTGATAACTACTGGGTTTTTGTTGGACATTAAGGCGTATAAGGACTGAAGGCGACGTGTTACAACCTCGCTGTGCGGGCTTAGCCCTGTCAGTGGAGATATGTCGTAGGGAGGAAACTCATGAAGGCGCATATCTTCAGGGGGTATTTGATTATCTTTAACTGACATAAAAAATTGGAGTTCTTTATATAGCTTTTCTGCTTCCTTTCTGCCTGGGAGTATTATCATACAAGGTTTTTGAAAATCGGACAGGAACCTGGATAAGAAATAGGATTGTGCACTTCCATTAAGACCAATCACACTGATACGGCCGACGTCCTCTTGGACCCATTTTTTCAATTTGGTAAGATAATCATTCTTAAAGTTTATCATTTGTAAATGTTGTGCTGGA
This sequence comes from uncultured Desulfobacteraceae bacterium, assembly GCA_964423495.1. Taxonomy (GTDB): domain Bacteria; phylum Desulfobacterota; class DSM-4660; order Desulfatiglandales; family Desulfatiglandaceae; genus CAYRFN01. Next base: position 8,883 of record CAYRFN010000043.1, on the reverse strand, counting down.
TTCTTGATGCTGGAATATGGAAATATGTCTGGAAAAACTTCTTATTAAACTATGCTGTAACACAACCTTCAGTAATGGATAGGATCATATTATCGGTATTTAGCTCAGCCTGTATGCCAAGCGGAAGGGCCAAGTTTTTTTGTCCATGTCCAACTGAAACACCGGCTACGAGAGGGATTTCTAGGTCTAATACAGTATCCGCAAGTAAGTTATTAATTGCGGATATTTCCCCGCATCCTTCAAATCTGCCTGCAACAAGGCCGGAAATCCCCTTTAACTGATTGGTTAGCGATAAGTGGGTCAGCATTCGGTCCAGCCGGTACAGAGGTTCTCCTCTTTCTTCCACAAACAAAATGCACCCATCAAGTGAAGGAAAGAAATCTGTACCAATAAGATGACAAATCAGGCTGAGGTTTCCACCCATAAGGGTCCCCATAGCCCTGCCCTGGATGAGTGCGGTCCCTTCGGCAAAACTCAATTTTATGGGTTGGTTGGAAGAAACGAGATGAAGCAGATTCTCCCAATTGTTTTGGTCCTTATCTGCAAGCTCACGAACCATGGGGCCGTGAAAGGTGACAAGGCCTGTCTTTTTATGAACGGCCATCAAAAGGGCGGTGATATCGCTGTAACCTACAAGGATCTTGGGGTTTTTCTTAATCAGGGCATAATGTATTTTATCAAGCAGTCTCGGGCTGCCGTAACCGCCCCGGGCACAAAAAATGGCCCTTATCTCCTGGTCCTGGAACATGGCATGGAGGTCCTCAAGACGAGCTTCGTCCTCACCTGCCAAGTAACCCCGGCTGTTGTATAAATGTGATCCGAGATGAACCCTGAAACCGGAAGATTCAATTATGCTCAGACCTGGTTGAAGTTCCGATTCTCTGACAGGGCCTGCTGGAGAGATGACACCTATCTTGTCCCCTCTCCTGAGACCTTGTGGTTTTATTAAAGATACTCTTTTAATATTTTTTATCCCCTGATTTCTCTTGTCTTCAATAAATTTTACTCCCCATACATTTCAGTAATGATGCCCCTTAACTGCCAGGCTTCTTCAGACGAGAGTTGATCAATCTTTTGTTTTAGCTTCTGTTTGCTGATTGTGCGGATTTGCTCAACAGCTATTTCTGACGATTTTTCAGCACAAGATATTTGCAAGCGACTTCGCCATTGAGGATGCAGCTTTGAAGTCAAAGGACAGACGACAACTGTCTCTAAGTAACGATTCATTTCTTTCTGACTCACAATTACCACGGGACGAATTTTTTGGAGCTCATTGCCAATAGTAGGATTAAGATCAGCTAAATAGATTTCATATCTTTTCGGAATCAATGCCTTTTCCTTCCAATCCGTCTAAGAGAGTTACATAAAAATCGTCCCAGTTTTCTTGCACCTTAGCCATTGCCTGATAAGTCTGTTCCCATGACAGCTTATCGTTCTCGCTCTCTTTTTTACGAAGAGTAATTCCTTGGTTTGTTTCCTCTAAGACTAATGAATCTGAAAAACCGTATTTCTGCAAAATGGCCTTTGGCAATCGAATTCCTTTTGAATTCCCTATTGGAACCAATTTTAAAGCTCTGGTGCGTGGGTGTTCTCTCATTTTATCCCCCTTTAATGGTAAGTATAAAAATGTCGAATACAGGCAATCCAGAGTAATTACAGTAATTACATTATAAAGTAATGTCAAGGGGATTGGAATTTGGAATAGCTTTTTTATTGATAAAATGGTACCTCTGCCTCTCTTTCTGATTCATTGTTAAAATGTCCCCATTATGAGAAAGGACATTTTAACACAGCAGTTAAAGGGGACATTTTCATTAAGCTAACACAGAAGTAATGCCAATGCTGGACAAAATTCAGGAATTAATCTTAAAAGGCAAATCGGCTCGTGCAATAAAGAATAAAACAGAAAAATTAGGTCTTGTTAGCTTGCAGGACCAGGGTTTCAGAAAGGTCTTAAAAGGGATTACGACCCTTGATGAATGGATGAGAGTTGTCGCTTAAAAAGACAAAAGGCCTCTAATTTACTTGGATTCTGGTTGCCAGATGAAGAATTAAAGGTCTTTAGGAATCGAAATATTGCATGGGGCGTTTGGGATTATTACTCTGATTCCGGGGCCATAAGACCTGTGGCAGCTGAACTTTTATTTCTACGCCTGCCGATATGATCTTGCCTTAACTCGCATTTCTCCAGAAGGATCCCCCCCGACCTTATGAATAGGTGGGCAGCACCAGGGAAATCGTGAGGCTTTCTTTATGGAAACATTTTTCCGGGATTAAGAATGCCGTTGGGGTCGAAGAGAAGTTTTAATTTTTTCATCCAATCAAGGGCCCTTCCATGCTCCAGGCCCATAAATTTGGCTTTACCAATGCCCACCCCATGCTCTCCTGTCGCTGTGCCGTCCAGATCTAAGGCCTTCCTTACGATACGATCATTAACTTCTTCAATGCCTGCCCACGGAGGTCCACCCTCTTTCACGCCAATCACGAGGTGAATATTACCGTCTCCGGCGTGACCAAACGTATATGCACTGGCATCTCTTACTTTCTGGGCCTCCTCCCTTGCAAAGACGATCATTTCGGGATAAGCCGAGATGGGAACAGCCACGTCAATCGTTACCATTCTATAACCTGGATGGGTATGCCTTATCATTTCACCCAGCTCATACCGGGCCTCGATAAGGCGGGCCCTTTCCGCCCTTTCAAGGCCAGGCCTGAATTCTTCGCAGCCCTCTTGATTGCAAATTTCGCGGACAATCTCTAAAATGTCAGATAGTTGATTCATCGTTGGGCCATGGCATTCCACAAAAAGGGTGGGCGAGACCTTGAGCTCGAAATCTTTTTCACGATTGATGATTTCAACACACTCCTCCGCCATAAGTTCCAGGGCGGCAGGATCAACACCGGAGCGCATAATCTCAAAGACTGCTCTGCTGGCTCGCTCCAAGGTTGGGAAGGTTGCAATAGCAGATGCCATCTCCTCCGCAATGCCCACCAAATGAACCGTAGCCTCCACCACCAATCCTAACATGCCCTCGGATCCCACAAAGAGGTGAATCAAGTCATATCCTGATGAGCTTTTTGAGGCCAAGTTGCCCATTTCCACAATCTCGCCGTCAGCCAGGGCCACCGTCAATCTCATCACGTGATCCTTTGTGGAGCCGTAACGCACACTCCGGATGCCGCTGGCGTTGTTGGCTATCATTCCGCCAATAGTGGCTTGTGCGCCCGGGTCAGGAGGGAAGAATAGGCCTAAATGTCTCAGGTTGTGATTCAAGTCTCGGTAAATGACCCCCGGTTCTACATCGGCCTGAAAATCGGCCTCTCGGATAGCTACTATCCGGTTCATGCGGGAAAAATTTAAAACGATTCCCCCGTGTAAGGGGATCGGATTTCCCTCTAAACTTGTCCCAGCCCCCCAGGCCGTAACCGGGATCATGTTCGCATTGGCATAACCGAGTATCTCCGACACCTCATTCCTATTAAGCGGCCATATCACCACCTCCGGCCGGGAGGCGGGATGTCGGGACATGTCTCTTGAATGAAGATCTAAATTGGATTCGCCTGTGGAGAATCGGTCCAGACTCACCATAGATTTTAAGTGTTTTTTGTCTTTTTCATTTAGTCGATGGAATCCCATGTATAACCCCCTTTGCATACTGCGGTTTTGTGGAAAGGCTTTAAAGTCAAAAACTTATCAGATTGAGTACATGCCGTAAATAGGATCTATACAAAAAATTTTTCCTTTTATAACTGCATTTTGTAACTTACCTGAATAATATTCTAATATTTTTTAAGACTTAGTGTTTACTAAAAAGACGTATTGAATTCATAATAAAAAATACATTCTTGCATTTTGACAGACCTAATGACTTGCTATTAAGAGATACAACATACATTAAATTGATTGTCTTCTCCCTCTAAATCGGAAAAATAACTTATACTCAACATATAGTGGTTTTTTTAAGTAATAATACAATATTTTGTTGACAAACCCTATTTTTGTGGGATATCATGCTTTCGATTGGGTTAAAGAGGACGTGTGCTCCCTTGCCTTAAAATTTTCAGATAATATATAAGGTTGGAGGATCTGAAGATGGTCAAACCTACTTATAGAAAATTGGAAAAGAGAATCAGGGGGCCGAAGAAAGCATTACGCGGTAACAATCAGACAAAGCAGAGTGACGGTAAGAAGTTTGATTTAGAAGCCAAGCTGGTCCAAAGTTCTGTGGATGGCATCGTTGCCGTTGACGCAACAGGCAATGTAATTCTGTTCAATAAAGGGGCAGAAAAGCTGTTCGGCTACTCCAAGAATGAGGTGGTCAACAAAATAAATATAGAGGAATTATATCCACCTAAATTAGCAAGAGATGTCAACAAAAAATTAAGAGGAAAGGACAATGGCGGGCCGGGCAGAATGGTAAATTATGAGACAGAAATTCTAAACAAAAATGGGAAGCACGTTCCTGTGCGAATCTCAGGCTCTTTGCTATCCGAAGATGGCTCGCCTATCGGAAGCGTGGGATACTTCCATGACATGACTCAGGAAAAACAGATAATGGACCAACTGAGGGAGTCTGAAGAAAAATACCGAACCATTCTTGAGAGCATAGAAGATGGATACTTTGAGGTTGACCTTAAAGGTTATTTGACATTTTTCAATCAGTCCTTTTGCCGAATCCTCGGATATTCTGAAGATGAATTGATGTGGATGAACTTTCGGGCACTTAGCGATGAAGAGAACGCCAAGAAAGGGTATGAAGCGTTCAACGAGGTCTACACTACAGGTGTCGCTGTTGCAGGCTTTGTTTGGGAGATGACGAGAAAGGACTCAACCGAAATACATGTAGAGGCATCCATATCTTTAATAACTAATCCGGAAGGCCAAACGATAGGGTTTCGAGGCATTCTGCGAGACGTGACTGAACGAAAGCAGGCTGAGGAGACATTGAAAAGGGCAAAAGAGCAAGCTGAGGCTGCCAACCAGGCCAAGAGTGAATTCCTGGCCAATATGAGCCACGAGATTCGTACTCCCATGAACGGCATTATCGGGATGACGGGATTGGCCCTTGGCGCCAACCTCACCAGGGAACTGCGGGAGTATCTGGAGATGGTAAAGACATCGGCCAATTCATTGTTGACCGTTTTGAATGATATCCTGGATATCTCAAAAATCGAAGCACGCAAAATAGAGCTGGAAGAAATGGATTTTGACCTGCGCAACACTGTAGAGCGTGCCACTGAAATTGTGGCCTTGAAGGCCGGAGAGGCTGGGCTTGAACTCACATGCCGTATCGAGCCCGAGGTTCCCACCGCTCTGGTTGGTGATCCAAGCCGGCTAAGGCAGATTATTCTCAATTTGTTGGGCAATTCTGTCAAATTCACTGAAGAAGGAGAAGTGGGCATCGAGGTGAAAATGGAGGAAGAAGACGATTCATCATCTCTCCTTCATTTTGCTGTCTCCGACAGCGGCATTGGGATTCCTCCAGACAAGTTGGACAGCATTTTTGATAGTTTCCAGCAGGTTGATGGCTCGATCACCCGAAAATATGAGGGCACCGGTCTGGGCTTGACCATCTCAAAACAGTTTGTGGAGCTGATGGGAGGGAGCATGTGGGTGGAAAGTGAGATGGGGAAGGGGAGCACCTTCCATTTTACGGCGCGTTTTGGATTGAGTCGTGGGGAAATAACGCAGGGACTTTCTTTAAAGGACCTGGATTTATCGGGTCTGCGGGTGCTGGTTATAGACGATAATGCAACTAACCGCCTTGTATTTCATGAAATGACATCTCTGTGGGGATTGAAACCCACAGAGGTGGCAGGTGGGGAACAGGCCCTTGCCGAGCTGGAGAGGGCGCACAGCGCCGGGCGGCCATATCAACTCGTGCTCCTTGATCTGCAAATGCCGGATTTGGATGGATTTGAGGTAGCGAAGAGGATAAGAGAGAATCCGATTTATTCTGATTTAGAGATCATTATGCTTACATCCTTGGGACGCAAGGGGGATACTGAACTCTGTAAGGAGATCGGGATAAATGGATATTTAGTGAAGCCCGTGAAGCAGTCGGAGCTTTTGGATGGTATCATGTTGGCAATGGGTGAGTCCTCATTAGTAAAGAAGCCTGTTATAACTCGCCACACCATTGAGGATGTCAGGAGGAGACTGAAGATCCTGCTTGCGGAAGATAACATCGTGAACCAGAAACTGGCCGTGAAGATACTGGAAAAGCGGGGGCATCATGTCGGTGTTGCGTCCAATGGCGCAGAGGCTATTGAGGCGTCAGCAAAGGAGCGTTTTGATATAATATTAATGGATGTTCAGATGCCGGAGATGGATGGGTTAACGGCCACGCGGCATATTCGTGATAGAGAAAAGCATGAGGGGGGGCATATCCCCATTGTGGCCATGACGGCTCATGCCATGAAGGGAGATAGAGATAATTGTCTTGAAGCGGGGATGGATGGCTATGTGCCCAAGCCGATAAAGGCAGAGGAGCTTTTCGAGGTGATTGAGAGATTGGCCAGTGAATTTCAACGCCGCAGTGAAGAACAACCTTCCCCTAATTTTTAGAACCATAAAGCCAAAAAAAACTGAAAGCAGTGTTCATATTTCACGGGCTATGCACATCCGGTTTATCCTACTGCGCTTGGCCATATACATTGTTTCGTCAGTATAGCTGATAAGTGCATCCATGTGGTCCTTGATTCTGACAGGTAGATTCCTCGAAACTTACAGAGGTGTTGCCCATTAAAGGGAAGTTGCCCAAATTCCTTACAAAACCTCAACTCCGCAAAATGACTTAATTAGCCACCACAGGTAGAACCGGTGCGGTGGTGGCTGATTGTCATAATTTATATTTGATACCATAAGAATATTATATTTTGATCTCAAATTATCCATGATAATTTATAGTATGTTTGCTAATATGTCTCTGGTACCAAGATAATTTTGTGAATCGATATATTTTTTTGAACACGTAACTTTTTATTGCTATTGATTTTTGTAAAGAGGAAAAAATGACTGAAATAGAACAGCAGGAATACTTTAACGCTGCTGACTATTTTATTGATCGCAATATCCGTCAAGGCAGGGGACATAAAATAGCCATTTATAGCGAGCATCGCAATTATACTTATAATGATATCCAGAAGATGATAAATAAAACAGCGAATGCTTTGCGTATTCTTGGTTTGCGTGTTGAAGACAGAATCATGATGCTTATGCTTGACATACCGCAGTTCTATGCAATTTTTTGGGGCGCTATAAAGATGGGAGCTATACCCATCCCTGTAAATACCATGCTTATTCCTTCAGATTATGAGTTTTATCTGAATGACAGTCGTTCCCGTGTACTTGCGGTTTCCGAAGAGCTGCTTCCATTGATAAACGATATAAAAGGAGACCTTCCCTACCTTCGAGATATTATTGTTATTTCCGAGGTTGAGGGCGCCCGTATCCCATTCAAGCAGAAATATAAAAGCGCATCATCCACTGCTAAACCCGCCTTAACTACCCGTGATGATGTTTGTTTTTGGCTTTATAGTTCTGGGTCCACTGGCTCCCCTAAGGGTGCCATACATTCCCAATACGATATGGAGGTGATCTCTAAAGCCTATGCCCAGGGCATACTTGGACTAAATGAAAATGATATTCTTTTCTCTGCAGCACGAATGTTTTTTGCCTATGGTCTTGGAAATAGCTTGTATTTTCCACCGTCTGTCGGATGTTCCGTTGTTTTGAACCCCGACCGCCCCACTACGGAGGTCATATTAGAATATATGGAAAAATACAGGCCTACGATTTTTTTCGGTGTCCCAACACTTTATGGTCAAATGCTGGAACACCAAGCACGTATTGATCAAGAAACAGGCAAGGATATAGACCCCAATGCCGATCATCCCCTATCCTCTGTCCGTATTTGCGTTTCTGCTGGAGAAGCCTTGCCAAAAGATATTTATTATCGTTGGAAGAAACGATTTGGTGTGGATATACTTGATGGAATTGGATCTACTGAAATGGGCCATATATTTCTAACAAATCGTCCTGACGCCATAAAACCTGGTTCTACCGGGAAGCCTGTCCCTGGATACGAATTAAAAATAGTAGATAACGAAGGAAATGAGGTTCCACAAGGCGAGATAGGAACATTGATGGTCAAGGGGGAGAGCGCAGCGCAGAGCTATTGGCGAAAAAGAGACAAATCCCGGCAAACAATGGTAGGGGAATGGATCAATACCGGGGATAAATACCTTATGGATGAAGATGGTTTTTACTGGTGTGCTGGCCGAGAAGACGATATGCTTAAAAGTGGAGGGATTTGGGTTTCTCCTCTGGAAGTCGAAAATTGCCTTATCGAACATCCCGCCGTTTTTGAGTCCGCGGTGATCGGGCATAAAGACAATAAGGGACTCGAAAAGCCAAAGGCGTTTGTGATACTCCGAGATGGTTTTGAACCTTCTGAAGAACTGGCAGAAGAATTGAAAAAATGGGTCCTGGATAGATTGGCCAAATTTAAATACCCGCGCTGGATAGAGTTTGTTGAGGAATTACCTAAAAGTCCGACGGGAAAGATCCAAAGGTTTAAACTCCGAAAAGATGACTAGGATTACTTGATAATCCCCGCTTCTTTCTGGAAAAATTCCGAAGATTATCTGATGAAATCAGCGAGTAGATAACCTATTAATTTTCTTACCTTTCTCATAAACCTCTGTCAACACCTCGATATCTGTTTTAAGGTTAATCTCGGACCAACATTTAGTCACGGGTTGGTCAAGCTCCTCTTCGCCACACAATGCTAAAATTTCCTATTTCGGCCCACTGAAAGCGAGCCCTTAGTGCGCCAGGCGAAGCCTGCGAGATCCAGTTGGTTGAAAAGCCAACCTGAC
>CAYRFN010000042.1:0-27371 GCA_964423495.1 uncultured Desulfobacteraceae bacterium | reverse complement strand
GATAGGGAGGTGCCCATACTTTAACCGTGATGCCCTTTATATGATTATCAAATCTATGTTTGACCTTTGATAGATTTTAGCAAGAGCCAACGGCAGACTTGACCCCTTTACATAGCGGAATCATTCGAATTAAAATATCAAGAGTCAAACATAGACTTGACCCCTTTATTCACTTGACCCCTTTATTCAATTTTTCAACACGTTTACTAATATTCTTATTCTTTCCCATCTTGCGTTTTACTCTTTCTACAACGCTTCCAACTGTACTATTTTTATCGATCCCAAATGCTTTGCCTACACCTTATTAGATAGATAGCAACATTTCTTGAATCATTAAAATGTCCCCTTTACATTATAGTCATTCTTCCCTGTAAAGATCTCTTCTCCTCTCCTACCTCGATTCATCACGTAATACCAAAAATCTGGATATTGTATTCTTAATGGTATAGACATAATCTACTAATATAATAAAATGCTCCATGAGTCATCCAAAGATTTGACCCCTTTACCTACGCGAGGGTAGTATTTGTCCTTCGGGTAAGTATTGGCTGTAATGTGTTTCATCTTCTTTCCTGGTGGCCCAATAGGGAAAGGATACATAAAATCAAATCAAAAGGGCAATTCCCAGACCCGCACGCCATTGAAAATGTCTGAATCTTGATCTGGCGAATCCATGATCCCTTGATGCAGCTCCACTCTTGTAAACGGTGTGTCCAATTTGCTCTCGCCCCATTGACGGGCGGTTTGTTTGGCAAATTTTTCATCATCCGTCTCGACCATCAAGTATCCCACGGGTTCATTTGATTCCGAGACAAATTTCAAAGATATTGCTTTGGATTTCACAGCTCATCTCCTTCCGATTTTTTGCCCGAAACGCTGCCCATAACCAGAGGGCGCGGTTTTTAGCCCTTCTGGTTCATGGGCTTGTTAGCTATAGTTTTCATTCCAACTCCACTGTTTATTCTCAAAACTCGGCGTTGCCCATATAGGAATGATATTTTTACCATTATAGGTTGGTAAATATAATACTGGATCATTTTCTTTGAGTAAGGTTATTCCTGAAAAAGAGATACCGTTGAAACCTGCTTCTAAAGCATAACTGCAAAGGGCTTTGCCTTTATGTGATATATGTAAATTAAGGTTAGATAAGCTGTTTCCATCTTTTCTTTGCCAATATTCATAACAAACTTCAGGTATATGAATGAGTTCAATGTTTTCTAACTCTGAAATTCGTCCATAAAATAACACATGCTCTCCAGTATAGCCAGTATTTGGATAGCCTCCAATACTGTCTATAGTGGAGTGATGTACTATAAATGGAAAAACAATAAAATTGCAGAACAATAAGGGATTATTAATAGTCGCTCTAAATTTTTCCCATAATATTTTCCATTTATTCTTATGACGAATAAATGGCCGTGAACCATTATTTGGCACAACAATATGGTCGCCAAATACAAGATTATTTTGGGATGCTTTACATAACAGTCTGTTTAATCCTCCAGCTACTATAACATCATCGCTGTCTAAGAAAGTTATGTATTCACCGTCTGAGAGGTTAAAACCAAAATTACGAGCGGCACCTATCCCGGAATGTGTTTTTAGACGAACAATTCTAATTTTGTCATTATCAATTCTTTCGTTTCTTATATTTTTGTAATCAAGCTTAATTTTGCTTGCATCATCGACTATACAAACTTCCCAATTCAAACGATTAATTTCAAACTCTGAAAACAAACTTTTTAAAAGTTTTTTTAACAGAGAAACAGGCGAATTTCGATAAGGGATAATAATTGACAAATCTTTCATCGAATGATTTCCATTATTGCAGATTCTAAATCAGGAGTAACAACTTGATCATTAATAATATCTACATGCATTACTATTTGAACTATTTCGGTGTGTTTCAATTCATGACACAGGCTAGATAAAAAGGATAAGTTCCTATCAGTCTGGCGGAGCATCGATACAGATCGTGCGGATCCCATTACACCAAATGTAAAGGCACCTGAAAGTAAAAGGAATCTTTTAGACATATTGAAAGGATTTGGCCCAAATGACAAAAGAGCGACATCTCTACGTACATTATCGCCTTCAAATTCTGGTTTCAGTTTATCATCTCCTTTTCTTAAACTTTTTGTCCGCATTCTCTCTTTTATTGGTAAATAATGATTTCCCAGTTCATACTTCCACGGAAGGGATAATCTTTGTAAAAGTTGCCCACTGATCGAATTTGATCTTGGACCTCCAACAAGAACCAAGTGCTGTTCTAAGTCTCCACTCTTGACTAAGCCAGAAGACATTACCTGAACATCTCTATCTGGCATCTGAAATAATAGATTACCTCCTGCTTCCACGAGTGCTTGGACATCTGGTGATTGCATATAAAAAATTCCAGGTATATCGGAAGGAGATGTTGCTGATTTTATTTCTCCACCAATCAAAGAGACTGTTTCCTTTGAATCGCCTCCGGCCCAAATGAAATTCGATATTTTTGGGTCTTTCAAATGCCCGCGTATCGGTAAGCTTTTAACGACTTGAATAAGAACTGATGGTAGGGAAACACCCAATTCAGTGGTATCCGAGTACCTTAAATACATGACCCCAGATAAATCAGATGGCACCGGAATCTCTGAATCTGTATTTCTTAATAGAATAGTAGGAATGTCTAAACCACAAGCCACTCCTACTTCGAAAAGTACATTTCGATTTCCATCAGATATCTCAAAGATGCAAATATCTGATTCTTTAATACGCTCAATTATTTGGCTTAAAATAATATCGCCTGGAGCTAAATCCGGCGGTTTAAAGAATATTTTTATATTCTCTTTAAAAACCGAATCATTCGTCAGCTTAACAGATCGTAGAACAGCGTTTTCTAATTCAGCTCTGTTGAAAAAATCAGATGTGAATTGATAGCCAGCAAAAAGCTTAATTTTTCTATTCTTCATGATATACCTCCCCTGCGCCGATAATTTCACCAGAAGGCACAGAACCCAACACAATCGCACCAATTTTTATAACTGCCCTTTCTCCTACTACTATGGGGCCAACTATCGTAGCGTTAAAACCAACAAATGCACCTGAGCATATCTTAGGAGACGGTTCTGGTACTCCGGATACCCTATCCAGGTATCGATGAATTGCAGTACCATGGAACATAACATTGTCTTCTATAATGGTATCGTTACATAAAAATCCACTTATTACACATGAATTGCCAATGGTAACGTGCCTGAAAATCTGAGCTTGATAACGTATAAAGCAGTTAGTCCCGATTGAAGAATCTTCACCCAAGAAGCAATTATGCTCAATTATAGTTGATTTTCCAATAGACGCGCCAGATGCAATAATAGTGTTGGCACCAATAAAAACGTCATTGCCAATCACTACATAGGGTTTAGGGGGGGATGGGGATTTGTCATGAAACTTAGAACGATGGTAAGAATATTCATACCCAATGACAACATTAGGGCCAACACAGCATAAATCTAAATCACCACGCACTTCACCAGAAATGCAAGCGCTGGGGTGCACAAAATATTCCACAACTATTCCTCCTGCAAATAAGTTGAGATCCAGTTGCTAATCTGATTAATAAGTTCAGGTCTATGAGCCTTTAATCCATGACCTTCCCCCTTTCTAATTTCAAGCTCTATTATATTGCTCTTAGTATCGACAAAGTCTTTTATTGGTTGTATTGGAACTTTAGTATCTTGATCACCATGGAATGCACGCGTTGGACATTTTAGATTTTGAGCAAGTTCAGGTGTTCGATCATTTTCCATTTCTTCCCACAATATTTTCGATATAAAAAAGTCGGTGCCAGGAATTTTTGCCATTGCAGATGCAGGTAAATCACTTTTGTTTTTCGTATCTAGAATTTCTTTCCCCCAAGATGCCTCTGGTACAACAAAGGTGCGCCTATAGCTAAATACTGGATTGAAAAGAACTAAGCATTTAGGCATAAATTTAATGGCTTGCCTAATAATAGTAGCACATGAAAAACTCGCTCCTAAAATTGCGTATTTCCCATTATAGTAAGAAGAATTTATCATGCAGGCGTATACTGCTGAAATATCACAATATTGCCCTTCCAAACTGACATCTAAAGAATTCCCTTTGCTTTTGCCGTGGCCCCGGAAATCAAGCCGTAGCACTGATATTGATTGATTTATGAATAATTTTGAAAAATCGTCAAAAAGCCCATTTTCATGCAAATCAGCAGTTATTCCATGGCAAATTAGTACTGTACCAGTGCTTTTCGGAGGAACTTCATAGAGTGTATAAATATCAAACCCGTCCTGCGTTTTGATCATTTCCTCGATTTTTTTTATCATCACAAGCTCCTTAGTGATAAAGTAAAACGTTATAGCAGAGATAACCACTTAGCTAACGCTGCTTTTCAGCGGGCGCGGCTTTTTGTGCTCCGCTGCAAAAGCGTTGTTATGTTTTTATATCCCATCTCCACTGGGACCTATTATTCGGATCAGCTTGTAAATAGGGTGTATCAATACCAAATGCCGCTGCAATCAATTTCGTATTAAATGAAGTGAACTCTAACGAATAATTTTGGGACGGATAAGAATAGCCAATTGGGTGTCCTGCGTACTTGGCTTCATGAACTAACTCGTTTCTATGAATACTCAACTGACTTTTCTTTCCCGTAGAGTCAAGCTCAGCCCATTTAGGAAGTTTAATATTGAACTTTCTGGCAAGCTCTACTGGGCGTTTAGCATGGGGCACGTTTGGAAGCCCAGACAATCGATATATACCATCTAAGACTTTGTATCGGGCATCAAATTTATCCCACTCGAAATTAAACGATTGACCAATAGAAAACCAATGAATACAGGCAAACATTTGATTTCTGTCTTCTTCTGAAGATGACTTGAAATAGTCATTTATAATCTCCATACCATTTACATAATCATCCTTTATCAAGAGGAGTCCATTTAACTTGCCTGGCTCATATGGTATGCGCCCTAAGTAGGAATAGCCTTCTGGCGTTAAGTATAAGCCCTGTAAAAAGCCATATCCTAAAACGAGGAATCTCAAATGTTCTTCGTCTGTAATATTCGTCTTAATCTCATGAGTAGCCGACATTCGATAAAAACTATCGCGAACTAGCGGACCAGGCTGCTTGAATTTCTCTTTTTCTTTATATGATTTATTCAATTCCTTTTCTGGGCCATAAATCCAACCATTACTGACTTGAACATATTCATAAAAAGAGCTCATTATCTCAGCGAAGTCATCAACAGTTACGATTGAAAAATCGCTACAGATGAACTCTTCTTTATCAATTAGAAAACCGAACTTCATACATACCTCCTTATAACATAATGCTGCCCATAACCAGGGGGCGCGCTTTTTAGCCCATCTGGTTCATGGGTTTGTTAGGTGCATTTAAGTTCCTTTATTGGAATACCATGCTCCCTAAATTCAATTTCTTGCTCAATCAATGGATCTAACCAAAGATGTAAATCCCCCAAATCCTTGTATCGAGGCATATTGTTCTCTCGCCATGGCGAATTCTGCATGATTGCCTCACCCCATGATTCACAACTCCTTCTGGCATAGTGAAAAGAGTGTGTGGCACGCACATCATCGAATATCCCACCGTGGGATTTATATATAAAATCTGACCAATTCTTCTCAACTTGTTCGCGTGACTTTATGTCAATTATATCGATTTCGTTGAATTCATAACGTCTATTTTTCGACCAGGTTTTTTTCATGATGTTCCTTGCTTCAACATCCGTTTTTGGCGCGTTATATCCAAATATGGTGACTATGAACGAATTGTCTAAATACCATTCCAAAGACTGCCATTCACTCTGTATGAAAGGATCAGAGGTATAATCTTTCGATTTAATTGGATATAGTAGATTAGTTGGGGTGAAAGACAAGTTGCATACTGAGCACTTATTACCAAGATAGCCAATATGTCTATCCTTCATACAAATGCCAATCGCGACATTGCCATGTAGAAAATGAATATCCGGCAATTCTTTGATGGAAAGATTACGTGAGTATGCTTGGGTTAATAAAGGGTCCCAATTGAATGAAAATATTGCATCCTTCTTTTGTAAGCTGAGAATAAGTTCATCGTAAAGTGTGACTTCATCTGGAATACGGAGAGAAGAGAAGTAATTAATAATGATATTGTTCAATTCTCCGAGCACAGGATTATTCTTGTCTTCAGTATAAAGGCGGTCATAGACATCCTCGATATTTTGATCCTTATAATCAATTCCATAGTGTTCAAAAAAATCATCCAACGATAGAACCTTCACAAAATCATTCATCAGTGGGAGAATGTGACCAAATTTATCTCCATTTGGAAATGCAGCGCGACTCGCTCCTGCACCGAGAATGAACGTATGTGATGATACCATCCAGAATGGATATGTTTTCTTTGTCATTTGATCACGTTCACCTAACGTACTCTTCAGCGGGCGCGGCTTTTTGCGATCCGCTGCAAGAGATTGTTAGCATTTCGTCTTATTATCTTTAGGTCCTTGTTTTTCTAAGAATTCCTTCCGCTTTTCTAAATGAATATTTTCCATTTTATCGATAGTTTTTTTCCCTTCTTCTATTTGCTCCTCAGTCAAGTCACAGTTCGAGAGCTTATATAGCCACCCCCTGGTAATCATTTCGGATGAAATCCTTGATATATAGAAAGGCTCTGTAACATCGAGTAATTTATCATCCAAACCCATGCTTTTAATTTTATCCCTTCTTTGAGAAAGCCATAAAAATATATCCACAGCTTGAAGGCTCACGGAATGCTTTGACAATGACAGAGAAAATTTGCCGAAATCATATTCAACCCTATCCCCTTGTAAGGCCAATCCACTTGATTTATGTTCGAGCCTGACCTTGCCAAATAGATCATGGTATTCCTTCATAGTGGAGCCAAATTCTGACTGGGAATCATGAACAAAGGCTTCAGGTTTCATGTTGTTCTCTTTGCAAAACTTGTGAACTGCTTGGATCAGACTTGAGAAAGCTACCATATTGGGGGTGTGCCCTTTATATGACTTCTTCGTCTGGTTTGCTAAAAGAGTTATTTCTTCCGGATATTCGAGCGCAAAGTTAAGGCCTTCAATAGCCACTTGGTAAAGCCTTTTGTCAATTCGGACAGCATTGAGGCGTTGTAGTGCGATTTTTACTACTGAAGCGATTCCAGTAAAATCATCTTTAAGATACGCAGACCAAAATGCCTTTTTATCTTCTTCAAAAAGTATATCGTCAAAGAGGATACACAGTGTGTGCCTGAAGAATTCATGATTATACCATAGCCACCGCGCTCCCTTGTTTTCATAAGAATCAAAAAGGCTGTCAACGAATTTTGTAACTGCCAAATACGGTTTCTCAATGACTGTTATATGAAACACCCATTTAATATGGTCTAGGAGGCATAGGAAAGAAGCTGCTATTCTTTCTACAATATGAGGTCGAATTTCATTTGCATGTAGTCTTGTTATACCTAACTCAGCTGCGTATTTTTCAGCAACTTCAGATAGTATCGGTTCAGTATCAATTTCGGAGATGATTGCACCCTGGAAATAAAACAGAGGATCGTTGAAAATATGTCGTCCAGAATGACCTGACTCATCTGCATAAATGTACATAAGCTCTGCTCTCTATTGTAATGCTAACGAATAGCGTTTTATCCATCGTCCAACATAATATTAGCCGACACTTTTAACGGGTAGCTTAGGATATTGTGATGCAAAAAACAACAGATGGGCGTCATCAGTCATTGGACACGCTGTGATGTGCGTGCACAGTGCTGAGCAACAAAGACGTCGCCGCAGGCTGCGCCAACCAGTTAGTAGATAGTTTATGGATAATCACAAAAAAATAAAATCTTGAATCGAAAATAGTTACGTTATCTGGATTTCTGCCACAAATGTTGTTTTGAAAAGTCAAATAGGAAAGTCAATCTCATTTTAAAAAGAAATTGAAGGGGAAAAGAACAAACTGATCAGCAACAAAAACAGGCATCTCATGCGATATCGATATATTATGAAATCGAATCAACCCATTATGGCAGGATAGTAGTATTTAAGAATAAAACCAAGAAATTATCAACTAAAAAAGAAGATTTGAAAGCAATTAGAAGGGCAGGTCAGAAAGGCCAATTCTGTTACTGTCCCTTGGCTCCGTGGACTTTTGGATATCTCTTAGAGATCACAGCCGCGCCCAATCCTTTGATAAGGAAATATGATCAGGACTCTAAAGCGCATTTTGAAACTTGAGGTATAGTCTTGATTGGTATATGGCCGCATTATGTTCCGTAAAGGATGGTTCAGTCGTCTTTGGGGATCTTGAAGCGGGGCCGCTTGTTGTAAACCATAAAATAGGGCCCCTGGATCTTATCAGATACCAGTTTTCTCAGGCGGCCTGAGGCCACAGCCTCCGCGGCTGCTTTTTCCAAAGGGTTATAACCGAAAAACTGCCCCAAACCGGCGGCTTCTTTGAGAACTTCCTCCCAATTACAGGATATGGCACCCGTAGGGCAAATCATTTCGCAAAAGGTGCACCCCATCCACATGTCGCATTCATTTCCTTCGGAGCCGTATTTCGGCGGGTCGGCCGATAGATCGATATACCCCATTAGACAGTTGTCTATACATAGACGGCATTTGGGATAGGCGCACTTCTCCTTATCGTATTGAAGCCGGCCGTGGGGGTTGTGGCCGGACTGGTAGAACTCCTGAAGAACCAACAGCTGCGGAGTAAGCTTCAGCTCGGGCAGAGGGGGAATGAGATCAGTCTTCCCTTTCGATATTCTTTGGCTCGTCTCTACCATTTCCCTGCCGAAGGCCTGCGCCTCTTTCAGATCAATGTCATCGGGATGTCCATCCGTAAAATAGGGTTTGGGGGCCACCTGGAAATGGACGCTCCCGTACCAGTCACGCATCCCGATGACCGTAAACCCCTTTGCTTTCAACTTTCGAACCACGCTCGGAAAATACAACTCCGGCATGACGCCGTGAGTGTTAAAGGAGAAGATATGTTTACCTTTCTGCTCCGGGATGTTTTCCACAAAGATCCTTACATTAGGGGAAAAGCCGCCCATCCAGACCGGACTGCCCAGGCCGATTAAATCGTACTGGTCTAAATCCTGCGGGTTGGCTTCTTTCACAGGAACAATATCGCATTGCTTCAAAATTTGTCCCATGCCCCTGTGAATGGCTCGGGCGATCTTTTTAGTATTTCCCGTTTGAGAGTAATAGATGATGATACTTTTCATGAGATTTTTCTCCTTCCATGACTTGAAAGCGCATTTCTCAACCCAACGCCTTTCATGGTCTTTTCATTCACCACACAGAACCTCAGGGCACACAGTAACATCTCAGTGTCCTCTTTGATTCTGTGGTGGAATTTAGACAGACTTTATGTGATCCGCCGCATTTTCTCCGGCTATCCGCCCTGTGTTAACGGCAAAACCCATGGTGTTGCCCGGCAGGACAAACACATAACTGTCGCCGTAGATGGAACAGGCATCGTTTCCGGCGGCGTAGAGCCCGGGTATCACGTCCCAGTCCTTGTCCAAGGCCTCCGTCCTGTGATTTATCTTGATGCCGCCGACACTGCCGTAGGCGCTTGGCAAATGCCTGGCCGCATAAAATTTGGGTGTCTTGAGGGGCCGCAAATATCTATGGGTTTTGTTAAAAAGGTCATCATAACCCTTTTCGCAGGACCTATTGTATTCCGCTACGGTCTTCTTTAAGCCGGAGGGGTTGATGCCCGTCTTTTCGGCCAGTTCCTCGATGGAATCCGCCACAAAGAGATGTTGATAACCCTGATCCAGGGCGTTTTGGATGCTTTTGTCGAAATCTGCGATATGCGTGAAGGGGAAAACCACACTCAGAAAATCGAAACCCGCCTCCATCTGTTTTTTGATATTTCCGTCGAAGAGGAGGAAGCCGCACCTGTCTTTTTGCATGGAGATGGCGTTCCCCGTGAAGGTCGTATTCGGCATGATGCCTTCGTTGATGAAACGATCACCCAGGAGGTTGACCATGAGGTGAGGCTGTCGGCAGGCTTCATGGAGCTCAGGTCCGATGGTCATTACATCCGGCATGCCGTATATGATCTCCATGTGCATTTCCGTTCGCGCGGCGCCGGCCTCCCAGGCCATTCGCAATCCGTCCCCTTCCAGGCCGGGGATTCGAAAGGAGTAGATATCCTTGCCGAACTCATACCCTGTGAACTTTTTGATCATCTGGGGATTGTCCCCGAATCCTCCGGTGGCGACAATCACCGCTTTGGCATTGGCTTCGACCGGTTCTCCAGTCTTGTCTTCCGCTACCACGCCGACAATCCGTCCTTCCTTCTTGATGAGTTTCCGGACGGGCGTTTGAAGAATGATTTTAACGCCTATCTCCTTGGCCTTTACGGTCAGAATCTTCATCATGGTGGCCGAGGCCATTGGACCGGGCCTGCCAGCCTCCGGCTTGATGAGATGCCAGGTAGGGTAGGCCGTCGGGAAATAGGAGGCGGGTTCGACAAATTCAACGCCGAGCGATTCAAGCCAGTGGATAGTGTCGCCGGACTTGTTCAAAAAGGCCCTCACCAACTGGGCGTCGCAACGCCAATGGGTATAATCCATGAAGATTTCAAAGGCCTCGTCTTTCGTGGGCCTGAACTGTTTGGCCCGGGTGTGACGGCTTTCGATCCCTAAAGGGCCCATTCCCATATTGCCTGTGCCGCCCGTGGTGGATGCCTTTTCAAACAGGATGACCCGGGCGCCGCCCTGTGCGGCTGCAATAGCCGCAGCCAATCCGGCCGCACCGCCGGCCACGACAATGATATCCGCCTCTAATTTGCTCATGGTCTTTCCTCCTCTTGAAATAACGTGTAATTGTTCAGCTATCTTAGACAGGATGAACAGGAATGACGGGAGAGACCCGACAGGATCTCGTCATGCCGGACCTGATCCGGCATCCAGCCGCAAATGATGCACGATTGCCTCGGCAAATCGCTCAATTCAATTTTTACTTTGCTTTCGGCGGCTTGACGGCCTTTAAGGATAGATACTTCTTCAGTTTTGCCTGCACCTCACCCATGAACGGTATATTCTTCCCGACGGTTTCCAACACATCATCAAAGTGCATCTTTTTCCCTTTAAGGGTTAAACGGGCGATGGTCTGCTGCTCTTTGGGAAAGTTCACCGTGATCTCACCGTTATTCTCCTTTAGATCACCCTTGATGCCGCAGATGGCGCACTCCACCGGCGACTTTTTCCCTACCAGCATGACATTGGAATGGCAGACAGGACAGGTGCCGGGCTCATCGCCCTTCCACTCGATCTGATCGGCGGGCTTGCCCATGGCTTCAGCAACATTGCGTCCCAGCCTTCGAGCCCTTTCCAGGGCCTCTTCGTTGCGTACGACCTGTCCAGGCAACGGGGTGGCCATAATCTGCATTTGATCGACGACCTCGATCTGCATCGGGAAGGTGAAGGTATTCATGAGGGGGAGCGCCAGGGAAAGCCAATCCGGTGTGGGTGCGCCGCCCACGGCTATAAAACCGCTTACCCTCTGTTTGAAAAATCTCGGATCGATCTTGCTCTCCCTGCCCTCTTTTTCAGCGATTTTCTTGGCCTCCATCTGCCAGGCCACGTCATGGGAAGGGCCTATCCTGTCGCAGAGAACCTTGAAACAGCCGGGGGGGGCCATAATATAGACCGGTACGCCAAGGATGATGCCATCGCACCCGAAGAGTTTCTCATTAAAAAAGGGCATGTCGTCGTCTTTGATCACACATGCGCCCGTTCCGCCGGACTGCTGGTCCTTGGAACAACTGATACAACCGATGCAGGGTTTGATGTTGAGGTCATGGAGGCGCAGCAATTCCACCTTTACGCCCGTTTCCTTGGCGGCCATCAGGGCCTCTTTTAGAAGAATCTCGGAATTTCCCATTTTTCTCCCTGCGCCTAATCCCAAAAGTTTCCTCATCATTTACCTCCTTAGTAGATTTGTCATGTTATCCGGTCCCATCTCAATCTTGCTGCGTTTGAAGCAGATCCTTTAGCTGAAAGAAAAACTTGTTTCTTATCTTTTCTACATCAGAGCTTCATTATAATCAAGTATAACTTTGTCTTCATACTTAAATCTGTCTGGTTCAATCTGTAGCGCGTAAGAATTGACCTGTCTTTTCCAAAACCATTCTGCGCTACAGAATTGTACGTTATCTGGATCGATAGCTGTGATTTTCTTCAAAGCTTCAAAGAAGTTTCTTCCCGAATCGCTATTATCAATGCAAAAGGCAATGTATCCTATCCTGTACTCCACTTTGGCAATGGTATTTCTATCCGGCAATGGCTCAAGGTTATGTGGGTTTTCCTGACCGTCGTAAAGAAAATGTCCATAGCAGCTTTGTATGGTAAAGCAATAAGGTAATTTATTAAAGCCGTTGATGGTCTCGATTATTGGTGCATCGATCATAACATCGGAGAGACCTAACAGGCTTTTTTGCCTTTGGTCTTTATAATCCGGATTTTCCGTCAATTCCTTAGGCTCTGTGAAGGTTTCCAACTTTGTTGTTCCTGACCAGATGATTATTGATTATGTTTGTCCGGCTAATATGGAGTTGAGTCGTAGATGACGAGCCGTCGGAACTTTAGTTCCGAAAGGCGAGGAACCTTTCGATCTCGAACGGTTGGTTAGCCGCCTGTGGCGGCATAACCAGTTGGATGAGAGCGAAGACTCAACTCCACATTGGCGCCGACGCAGGCTGTGCCAATTCAATGATATTGGCTATTATGAATAAAATTTTTATTTTTATCATATGTCATTATAATAAAATAGATGAAAAATCGAGAATTTAAAAATCAAGAAAAACGACGGAAACTGCTGGATCAGGTACGGGAAGTAATGCGGTAACATCACTTTAATGAGGAAAAACTTCGAAACATTGGAAAGTCCGTTGGTTGACTTGTAGTAAAGCCCCTCTGACTGTTCTGATTACGCACAAACAGGGGCATTCCTTAGGGACGGCATGGAGTAAAAAGCCCGCTTGATACGCTTCAATAGATGGGGAGATCGGATTTCTAAACAGGGCTGTCAAAAAACTCTACCAAGATATTCTTCCTTTCCGATGCCCGTGAACCCGGAAAGCTCTGGGAGATCGAGGGTAAATTTCACAAAGTCAAACACTCGGTCGTAATCAAAGCGTAGGCTCATTTGCTCATAGTAGGACTCGAAGATCCTTTTAGGGCTAAAACCCTTGTGTTTACAGGGGATGGAAAGAATCGGGATGCCTTCCTGTTCGATTTTATTCATGATGTCAAAGCCGTTAAACTTGATGATGGGCCTGAAAATCGTATAGCCTTCCTTCATCGTAATCAGCGGATAATAACGTTGGGCCGTTTCAAGAAATCGCTTCTTCCTCTCTGGCTCGGAGGCTTTTTGGCGGTTAACAAATGAGCGGGTTAAAATATTTTCCATAGCATAGCCCACCAAGTCCCACAGGGAATAACTGGTGACGATTACAAGCCTGTCCCAATCACCTTCTATTTGCGGCAAAAGGGTCTTGAGCAGCGTTTTTTTGAGGTCCTGGCAGGGAAGGCAGGGGTTCGGCGCAACCTTAATATAATCATCTGTCTTACCAGCGTCATACCAGGTGACGTCAATACCTCTGTCATTCCAGTAGGACGCGATCCGATCCTTTTCTTCTTCCGTATATCTGTGGGTCGGAAAGGAACTCCCTCGGGCCTCTGGTTTAAAACCGAATTCCTCTCCAGCCTTGGCCATGAGATGTAGAGCCAGGGAGGAATCCTTGCCCCCTGAAAATAGAACGAGGATATCTTTTTGAGAAAGGGTCTCAGGGGTGGATTTGTAATCCTCTTTCCATTGGGAATAATTGATGTCGTAGTTCATGATTGTCTTCTTAATGATTATGGATTGGACATTATTACGAGAGCTGAACTATCACTCATACGTGCCAGTTCTCTGGTTTGGCTCTGACGCCCAGCCCAGGGTCCGCTATTGTTGACCAAAAATGAAGACCTGACCTCAAGCTCCGAACTCATAGATGTTCCCAAATATCCACATCATAATCCCTTCTACTTGACCTTCACCTCTTTAGGTAATATAGGGATAACCACATTCAAGCGCTATCAACTTGTAAAAGGGAGAGTTGAAATTATTACTTTGTGAGCCGGTATAAATAACTGCGACGCCAACTATGTCATGGAGGGAAAAGCAAATGATAGAGCTAAACCAAGAGCAGAGAATGGTTTTGAATACCGTCAGGGATATTGCGCAACAAAAGATTAAGGCAAGGGCTGCTGAGATTGATGAAAAGGCAGAATTTCCTTGGGATACGGTCAGAACATACACAGAAAACGGCATCTTGACACCCCTTCTTCCTGAAAAGTATGGAGGTATTGGGGCGGAATATTTGCTTTTTTGCATGATCCTGGAGGAAATCGCAAAAGTTTGTGCATCTTCGGCCCTGATCCTCATTGCGCAGGCGGATGGGATGCTGCCGATCCTTTTTTGGGGGAGCGAAGAGCTGAAAGATAGATACCTTCCTGGATTCGCTAAGGGAAAAATCGCGGCCTTCGCGGCCACAGAACCTGACGCTGGCTCAGATGTCCTTTCCATGAGAACGAGAGCGGTTCACAAGGGAAATGTTTACGTGATAAATGGTCAGAAATGCTTTATCACGAACGGCAGTATAGCCGATGTTATAACTCTTTGTGCATATACGGACCCAGACAAAAAGGCTAAGGGTATTACTACCTTTTCGGTAGAGAAGGGTTCAAAGGGGCTGATTTACGGTAAGAATGAAAACAAGATGGGCATGCGAGGCTCCATCAATTCTCAATTATTTTTTGATGATTTGATCGTGCCCGAAGAAAACAGGATAGGTAAGGAAGGCGAAGGCATTGCAAATATGATGATGGCCCTGGACATGAGTCGCTTGTTTGCTGCTTCCCAGGCTGTTGGCTTGGCGCAAGGCGCCATTGATGAAGCCGTCAACTATTCCAAACAGAGGGTCCAGTTTGGGCGGTCCATATCTAATATTCAGGCCATTCAGTTCATGATTGCCGATATGGTGGCGGCCACAGAAGCGGCTCGCCTCTTAACCTATCAGGCGGCCAGATATGTGGATAAAAAGAAATGGCATCTTGTCTCCAGATACTGTGCTATGGCCAAATTTACCGCATCAGATACGGCGATGAAAGTCACCACAGATGCCGTCCAAGTTATGGGGGGTTATGGATACATTAAAGATTACCCTTTAGAGAGAATGATGAGAGACGCAAAACTCATCCAGATTTATACGGGAACAAATCAGATCATGAGGGTTATCACTGCCCGTGAGATATTCAAGGAATGAAAAGTAGCCCTTAAAAACCATTGGGAGCCGTTCTTTCTGCTTAGAGGCCTTTTAACCATTAGGTGCCCCCACTTTCCGAAATTATCCAAAGCCGCTATAAAGACTTTAGCGAAAATAAGGCAAGGCAGCCTCAAAGCATTGCTTAGAATGCAAAATAAATTCTTTAAAATATTAGGTTTGATATGACCGAAAGAGATGAATGGGGAAAGGACCTGTCCGTTCAGAGCATGAGAAGGATTTTTAAGGGCGCTGAGGAGGCCCAAAAAAGATTATTAGAATATGCTAACATTTCTTTCTTTGACCTTCGGCTGCGACAATGGCGTGAAAGGGCATTAAAAGCATTTGAGCGATCTTGGGCCAATGCAAATCAAATGCACGTTATCATGAAAGAGGATAAGGCGGTGGCACTCTATGTTAAATGCTTGGCACGGGTTATTGGTTCGGATGGCATCAATATTCCTTCTGAGGCCGTGCCTGAAAATAGAGAGATTGAAATGTTGTTAAAGGAGATCATATCATGATTCGGTTGCGTCTATTTGGTCGATGTCGCATATACCATGACCCAGTGAGCCCCGTTCTTCGTTCCCCTGCGGAGATAGGTTGGGAGGCCTGGTTCCGAACCATTGATCTGGTCACACCCAGGCGGCTTAAGGGAAAAGAGCTGCTTATGAGAACGCGCGGCTGGTGGACGGTGGAGCCAAGGGATGTTTCGGAAGTCGTTGAAAAACATGGTAAGCTCGTCGTGGGCGAGAAGGGTGAACTCATGGTAGAGTTCTCTTCACAAAATGATGTCGAAGGCCTTTCGTCAGACTTATCCAAACGGTTTGGCGATCAAGTACAGCTTGCCCCATGATAATGGATATCCAAAGACGGGAGTTGAAAGGGTTATTCTTAACATGCCAGGGCAGACAGTGATAATGAGCCATGTGACGATGGTAGGGGAGGAGATTGATATAAACATTAGAGGGAAGGAGGAAGAGATCATGCATGATAGGGAAGAATTGTGTGAAAAGATAAAGTCTATCTATCCTGAAATAGGCCAATGCAGTATAGATGTAAAAGTAGATTGGGATGAAGTAAAAAGTGCTTGGGCCGTGGACTTGAAGAAAAATGAGCACGAGATCAAAACCTACCTGGAACCGGAAGACGCAGACGGCTGCATGGAGGGCAAGCAGTGTGTTTCCCTTGGACTTCAGATAGCGCAACTTAAGGACAACATAGAAAAGATGACGGATTGATGGCAATTGTCTCAAGATGGGCCGGAAAGGGTAAATCAGCTATTTCTCAGCCATATCACGAAACTGAAACTTTTTCTCTCTGAACAGCCTCAAACAAGCATCTGTCACATGGGGATCGTAAAGCACACCTCGGTTTTTTAAAATTTCCTCAAGCGCCTTGTTGATACCCAAGGCGGGTCGGTAAGGACGATGAGAAGACATGGCCTCAACCACGTCCGCCACTGCCAAGATTTTTGCCTCCAGCAGAATTTCCTCGGCGGTAAGCCCCTGAGGATACCCGGAATTATTTATCCTTTCGTGATGTTGAAGCACGATTTGAGCAACAGGCCATTTAAATTCTATATTTTTCAATATATCATAGCCTACGGTGGGATGGGTCTTGATCAGCATGAATTCAGCCTGGTTTAGCTGGGTTGGCTTACTGAGAATTTCGGCAGGTATGGCTATCTTTCCGAGGTCATGGATGGAACCGGCCATGCGTATTCCGTTTATTTCCTTACCTGAAAGTCCCATTTCTACAGCTATTGACCGGGCAAGATCGGTCGCACGCCTTTGATGGCCGGCAGTGTAAGGATCCCTAACCTCCACAGTCTGGGTAATGGCTTGAATGGCTCCCCCCATACTTTTTCTTAAATCCGTAAGGGTTTGTTTTAGCCTTTCCTCACTTTGTTTTATTTCTTTGGTCTGCTCTGTGACGATTTTTTCCAGATTCTTATTCAAGTCCTCGAGTTGGTCATTCTTTTTTTTGACCAATTGTAATAGCATTATGTTCTGTGATATAAGTTCATAATGGGCAAAGGCTTTACTGACAGAGAGCACCAAATCTTTTTCATCCCAGGGTTTCCTGATGAACTGAAACACGTTTCCCTTATTGATGCCCGCTATGGCCGTATCTAAATCCGCATGGGCAGTCAGGAGAATACGAACCGTATCAGGCCATTTTATACTGACTTTTTCCAATAAGGTCGTCCCTTCCATCTCCGGCATCCGCAAATCAGACACAATCACAGCGACTTCCGTCTTCTCCATTTCTTTCAAGGCCTTTAAAGGGCTATCGAATGTAAAAATGTCATAGGGCTCATCCGCAAAAACCCATTTGAATGCCTTTAGAACGTTTACCTCATCATCGACAAAAAAGATTTTTTTTGACATCTTCTCACATCTTCTTCTCTATTTTTTTTGTTCCGTGTATTAGCAAGTATTATGCCAATGGCCACATGCTAAACGGTGAACAACGCCAAGATCCTGCAACCTACTGGGACCGGGAAGAGCAAAAGATGCACAGCCAAAAAAGCCCTTTGAAAAAGCAGGGGTAGCCGGTTCGGTGAGGCTTAAAAAATGGCATAAAGATGCACAGAAACCTGTGCAATCTAATAAGTTTATTATTTGTAACATTTTAGCTATTTGAAAATAAGGCAGGAAGGGGCATGGGGGTCTCTTTTCAGAAAACGAAAAATTGGTTGCTGGCCTCTGGCTCGTAGCCTACGGCTCGGAGAGGCGGCAACTTACGGAGGTTGATGCCATAGCCACCCTAAAGGCAAAGTACCGACTTAACCCTCCGCCCGCCATAGCGCAGTGATGTCCCTTCGGCCTTGCAGTTGACGTCTCGTTTTTGAAAAGAGAGCCCCATTTCCCTATAATTTGCTATTAAATTTTTCAAAGAGCTAAAGTGTTATGTTTATTTCAATTCTTATTAGGTACACAGAAGTGTCAATACAACTATATCAATCAAAAGTCCACCACACAATATCAAATATCATGTGGCTAACTTCACCTTGACACACAAGCTCATTTTCAGTATACTAATTCCCTAAAAAACGAGATCTAATCATACATACAATAATGTTATATTTAGGCCCTTTACCGAAAAGAAGGCCTGGAATAAGAAGATAGCCCGGCAGAATCCACTATTGATAATTTTGAATAAACTGGACCAACTGCTTTACCAGCTGACAGATTAGTTTGAAGACCTGGTGGCCGAGGTTATATATATAATTGATAAGAAAAACAAGGTCCTGTATGCTTTTTGGTCATAACCTTTAAAACCCATGCCCCACCGTTGTGATCTTTGTCAGGAGACACAGGGCACATGGAAGAACATAGCGATCAGAACATTGTCAACGACACCGATTATTTCGGTCGAATCCTTAACGAAAGGTGTTCCAATAAGTTAAGGGCCCGGGTAAGGGAATGTATTACCAGTTTTCGAGCCTTCGACAAAATAGGCGGTCCAGCCATGCCCTACATTACGGCCTGGCAGGAAGTGGAGAATAAAATCTGGTATGAATTTGTTAGTAAGCGTTTTGTAGATTTATTAGGCTGTGATGCGGATAAGGTGTCGGAGGCTTTCAGGGCCGCCGTTATGGACCGTCACATTTACAGACCCTCAAGCAATGATACTGAGATCCAGAAAGAGATCTTTACGAGTCATGAGTTGAATACTATTAGGAAAAAGCTCCGTGAGGAAGGGAGGAAATCCGGAATCGTTGAAGCGGTCTACAAAGTTGCCATTGAAGACGGAAAGACCATTTGGCTGAAAGATCATGCTACCGTAGAGGTCTTTGGAACGGACGGAATCTGTCTATCACTGGGAAGCCTGATGGATGTTTCCAAAGAAATGAAGGCGGAGGACAAATTAAGACAGACAAAAGAGGATAAGGAGAAACTGATTGCCGAACTCCAAGACGCACTCGCCAAGATCAAAACTTTAAGCGGGCTGCTGCCCATCTGTTCCAATTGCAAAAAGATTCGTGATGACAAGGGGTATTGGAATCAGATCGAATCCTTCATCCGTAGACACTCTGAGGCCGAATTCAGCCACAGCATATGCCCTGATTGTGCAAAAGAACTTTACGGAGAGTTCTATAAGGGCGAATGATTGAAGCCTTGCCTCCGTGACAGACTTTCCGCTTCATCTCTCCGGCATGAGAAGAATTCCAATCCATCTCATATTGGGTAGCGGCTATATCCTCCATTTAGAACTCCTGGGCTTTTCCTCTACTTATCACTGGAAAATCCGTTACGAGCGTGAAATATTTGGTTGCATTTGAGGAGTCGAGATGGGCTCGGAAGTGCTCTGCCATAGAATCTATGGATAGCTTCGATCTTTATTTCAACTTTTCTGGTCTCTCCGTCTTTCGGAGATTATGAGGGTTAGGGAGTACCAAATGATGGAAATGTATAAGGGCAAAGATGGTCATTTAAAAATCGTCCGGACAACATCATCATTTGATTGCGGGGGTCGTTGCCCGATTAGGCTTCATGTTAAAGGCAACCGAATTATCAGGGTAGAGGGAGATGACGCCCACGAACCTGAGCAACTGAGAACTTGCCTCAGATGCCGGGCCTATAGGCAATATGTCCATCATCCCGAACGGCTGAAGTTCCCACAGAAAAGAGTCGGCAGAAGAGGTGAAGGGAAATTCGAGCGCATTTCCTGGAATGAAGCGTTGGATACCCTGGCGGGTCAACTGATCCAGGTTAAGGAAACCTACGGAAATGAAGGGATATTTCTGGCTACCGGCGGGGCTTATCTTGCCGGTTTGCATAATGGGGGTTTGGCCGCAACACGGCTTTTAAACCGATTCGGGGGATTTGTCACCCATTATGGTAATATTTCCTCCGAAGGTGCGGTATGGGCATCGCTGACTCAGTACGGCTCAGTTATGGTTGGGCACAGTCGGGAAGATATGCTCAACTCTAGGCTCATTATCCTGTGGGGATGGGATCCGGCCCGAATGATCTCCGGTACAAACACTATGTATCATCTCATCAGGGCCAGGGAGAAAGGCGCCAAAATCATCGCCGTGGATCCCAGATATCATGACACTGCTGCCGCCGTGGCCGATGAATGGATTCCAATCCGGCCTGGTACGGATACGGCTGTTATGGTGGCCATAGCGAATATTATGATCAGGGAAGGTCTTCACGATCAGGCGTTTTTAGATAAATATACGGTTGGGTTCGATAAATTTAAGGCATACATTCTCGGCCAAGAAGACGGAGTAGAAAAAACGCCGGAATGGGCGGCTGTGATATCTGGTGTTAGTGCTGACACCATTGAAAACCTGGCCCGGGAATATGCCACCACCAAACCGGCGGCGCTCATGGACTGCCAGGGGCCGGCCCGCAGTGCCATGGGTGAGCAGTATAATCGCTGTGCGGCGACGCTTTGTGCCATGACCGGTAATGTCGGACGTCCCGGGGGCAGTGCCGGTGGTGGACTAATGGGCATTCCGGTAGGCCACATGTTCAGAATGTCTATTATCCCAACGGGAAAAAATCCTTTCGAATTGGACGGTCCTAAAGTAAAAGGGACGCTCGATATCCGCCTGCGGGTAATTAAAAGGGTCCACATTAACAAGATTTTTGATGCCATCCTGAAAGGCAGACAGGGAGGCTATCCGTCGGATATCAAGCTGATGTGGTCTATGTGCAACAACTATCTGAATCAAACCGGCAACAGCAATAAAGCCGCCAGGGCCCTTAAGAAATTAGAATTTTTCTGTGTTAACGAACTATTCATGACCCCTCAAGCCAGATATGCCGATCTGCTGCTGCCGGTAACCACCGCAGCAGAAAGAAGCGACCTTACCCGCCCGTGGCCGTCTGGCCCGTATTTCACCTTTATGAATCAAGCTCTTGAACCCATAGGTGAGTGCAAATCCGACTTTGAAATTGTGAATGAACTGGCCGACCGGTTAGGTTTCAAGGATTTCAATCCGCACACGGATGAAGAATGGCTAAAAATGCTGGTTGAGCGAAACCCTGAATACCAGCAACATATTATAGGCTATGATCAATTCCGAAAAGACGGCATTCACAGGGTAAAGCTAAAAGAGCCGATTGTTGCGTTCAAAGAACAGATCGAAGATATTGAAAGCAACCCATTTCCGACTCCATCCGGGAAAATCGAGATATATTCGCAGCGGGTGGCGGATTTGAACAAACTGGATTCGCCGCCCATGCCTAAGTACATGAAGACTCCAGAGGATCGCTTCGATCCCTTGATCGCAAAGTATCCACTCCAATTGATCACCCCACATCCGAGGAACAGGGTGCATTCGGAACTTTATCTGGTTCCATGGCTGCGGGAGGTTGAAGCGCACAGAGCGTGGATCAGCCCGGCCGACGCCGACCCCCGTGGCATAGAGGACGGTGATGAAATTTATGTTTTCAACGACCGCGGCAGGGTGGCAATTACGGCCTGGGTGACCGAACGAATCATCCCCGGAGTTGTCTGTATCTTCGAAGGTGCCTGGTACAGTCCAGATGACCAAGGTGTCGACCGGGGTGCCTGTGCCAATACATTGACCAGGGATGCCTATTCAGGAGGAGGTGCTGTTGTGATGAATACATCCTTGGTGCAAATCGAAAAGGCATAATGGGAAAGTAATTAAAAGGCCTGGAGAAAAAGAGAAAATATCATGCAAATCGGATTTTACTTTGACCAGACGCGCTGTACCGGCTGCAGTGCATGCAGTGTGGCCTGCAAGGATTGGAACGATATATCGGCAGGCCCGGAAAACTGGATGCGCGTTTTATATACCGAAAAAGGCAAATTTCCGAAGCCGTTTGTCAGCTATATGGTCGCTTTATGCTGGCATTGCCTGGATCCCGTATGTCTCCTTAGTTGTCCGTCCGATGCGATCACCAAAAGAGAAGAAGACGGCATCGTGGTTGTAGATACTGACAAGTGCCTGGGCAATAAGGCATGTGATATCAAATGCCAAAAAGCCTGCCCCTATGACGCGCCTCAGTTCGGGCCGGAGGAAGGCTCAAAAATGCGTAAATGTAACTACTGTCTGGATCGATTTGAACAAGGTAAACTCCCCAACTGCATAGAGGCCTGTCCGGTAAGGGCAATGGATGCCGGTCCATTGGAAAACCTGGAGAAAAAATACGGGTCTACAAGAGATGCAGAAGGGTTCAAATACTCCAAGAAAACCAAACCGGCAGTGATCATCAAACCAAAATATTTTGAGTAACTGTTGCTTTTAATTTACGAAAAGTGCTGGAATGCCTCGACCTTTGGGCGTGGATGAATGGCTACCGGGCATTAATAGGGAGTATGGATCCCTTTCAGAAGTCATCTGGAGATGGGTCTCCCTATGCCTTAGTGAATTTCAGGGCCACACTGCCGTTACATGAAACCGGGGACCCTCTTGTGGGGAGTGAGCGGAACGGAGTGAGGGTGAGAATGAGGCCTTGACATTGTGAATATATGAAAATCTATCAGTAGGAAATATGGTGTTTTTATGGTTTAAAGATCCTCAAACAACTTTTGACACACGATCTCATCTACATTATTTTCTTTCGCCAATAAAGCAAGATCTCATCATTTAACTTCTTTAAAATGGAGGCCTCTGATATGGAACAAGAAATAATCACTGTTGGGGACCTGATGGTGCCTCTTGATGAATATGCAACCGTTTCCCAAGAGGCTACCCTTTACGAGGCGGTCCTATCCTTGGAAAAGGCCCAGGAGGACCTTGATCGGAAACGGTATCTGTATCTTCACAGAGCTATCCTGGTCTACGATGATAACCATAAAATCGTGGGTAAAATAAGCCAGCTGGATGTGCTCAGGGCCCTTGAGCCAAAATATAGCGAAATGGGGGACATGAGAACATTGTCCCGGGCCGGTTTTAGCCCCCAGTTCCTGAAGTCTTTGATGGAGCAGTACTCCCTTTGTGATAAATCTTTTACGGATATGTGCAGAAAGGCTGCTCAAATAACGGTAAAGCAGTTTATGTATGCCCCCACCGAAGGCGAGTATGTGGAAGAAGATACATCCCTATGCGAGGCCATCCACCAATTCGTTATGGGCCACCATCAATCTCTTATTGTAACTAAGAATAAAGATATTGTGGGTATTTTGAGGTTGACAGATGTATTTAAAGAAGTCTTCCAGATGATGAAAACCAGTTGCGCGATTTAACACAATTAATTCCTTTCCTCGGGACTTTAAAATCAGTTTAATAAATAAGGAGGCAATAGCCTGATGAGTCACGAAATAGAACATGATGCCGGCGGAGGCAGTATTTTAGCCAATAAGCTTCTTTGGATTTGTATCGGAGCGGGTATTTTTATCCTTATCGGATTTATTTTGCCTACGCCCCAGAGTATTATTGATACGGTTGAAGAATATGGATTTGCAAAAAAGATGATTGAATGGGAAATCGCTTACAATAATGTTAACGCGGCGCATAAAACTATGGTGGTCTTGGGTATCATTCCCATGGCGGTGATCTTTTTCGCCACGGAAGCGATCCCCATCGGGTTAACGGGGATTTTGATGCCTATTCTGGCCTATTTCCTGCATCTTCTGCCACGAAATATGATCGGTGAAAGCATGGCGGGCGATGCACCACTTTTTCTCTTGGGTGTCCTTGCCTTGGGCGTGACTGTTGTGGATGTAGGACTACATAAAAGATTGGCCAGTTGGCTCCTTGGATGGACCCATGGCTTTATGATGCCGATCTTTGTAATGTGTATCAGTATGGCAATACTGGGATCTTTTATATCAGCCCATGCCATGTGTGCATTTATGACGCCTGTCATGATGGGTGTCTATTACGGAGCGGTCTCGGTAAATAGCAGGGGAGGAAAACTGGAACATGATCCGGCCCTTGCGAAATTCTTGCTCTTTGCCCTCTGCTTTGCCTTGAATGTCGGCGGAGTCGGATCGCCTTCAGCTGGTGGGCGTAATGTGATAATGATGGAATTCTGGAGCGAGTATGATGTCCCAATGAGTTTCGGCACGTGGATGAAGTATGGATTTCCTATGGTGCCAATCCTCGGAATCATGGTGGCTGTTTATATGTTACTCCTTTTCGGACGGAACATAAAGACTAAGGACCTCACGCCCGGGCTGGTTGCCATTAAAGAAGAGACAAGAAAAATGGGGCGCATGAAATATGGGGAGTATGTTACTTTTGGAATGCTTATATTGATTCTGATTCTATGGCTTGTCGGAGGAAAAGGGCTCGGACTGGGGGGGCCGTCACTTTTGGCGCTTTTAATCCCGATCTTATTCCGCACAACAGACTGGAGGAAGATCCTGAACGGCATATCCTGGGATGCCTGGTTCATGTATTGTGGCGCCCTGACATTGGGGGCCTTACTCCAGGAAAGTGGTGCAGCGCTTTGGCTGGCTAAAAGTTTTCTCAAGATTCTCAGCGCCATTGGAATGAGCTCGGGTTTTGGTCTCTGGGTCGGGATGTCGGGCCTTTCCGGCCTTATGACCAACTTTATGTCCGATGCCGGGACCACGGCCCTTCTTGGACCTGTCGTGATTCCCATGGGAATTCTGACCGGTGTACAGGGCGAGCCATGGGCGGTTGGGCTGGCAGTTGCCTTTGCCACCTCTTTTGCCCACTTTCTGATTGTGGGCACCCCGAATAACGCTATTGTTTATGGACTGGGAGTTTATCCCGATACAGGGGATAGGGCAATTAGACCCCTTGACTTTTTAAAATATGGTTTATTGCTTTGGGTCTTTTCAATGGCCGTGGTTTGGGTTATTGGATTCCTGGGTATTTATAATGTCGTGGGCTTCCCTGAAGGTATATTGGAAACGGCAAGGGGCGTCATGGAAAGCAGCGCCCGTTAAATTGAAGCAGACATTAAATAAGAAAGTGAATTCAAGTTGTAAGTGCAACACCTGAATTCACCTTCCAGGATTATTGGTCAGGATTCGTGAGGGACAAGCATAAGTTCTTTTAGTTGTTCTTCATCAACCTGTGATGGAGCATCAGTTAGGGGGCAGGTTGCGCTCGTTGTTTTTGGGAAGGCGATGACTTCACGAATAGATTTAACTCCCGTCATAATAGCCACCAGGCGGTCAAACCCTAAAGCAATCCCGGCGTGTGGAGGAGCGCCATATTTAAGGGCCTCTAATAAGAAACCAAACTTCATTTGTGCTTCATTAGGCGGGATTCCTAAAACACTGAACATTTTTTGTTGCGTGGCAATGTTATGAATCCTAACACTTCCACCCCCTATTTCCGCCCCATTTAGAACAATATCATAAGACCTTGCCCTAACCTGTTCAGGGTGTTTGTCCAGCAATTGGATGTCTCCCTCAATCGGGGCCGTGAACGGGTGGTGAACCGCTTCAAGTCTGCCAGTGGAATCGTTATACTCTAATAATGGGAATTTGGTTATCCATACAAAGGCATATTTATTTTTATCTATCAGGTCCAGTTGCTGGGCCACATTTAATCGTAGAGCCCCAAGGGCTTCATTTGCGATCTGATTTTTGTCAGCTACAATCAGGATCAAATCATCCTGTTCGACGCCGAGTTTTTCTAAAATAGCCTTTTTGTCTTCTTCCTCAAAGAATTTGCTCAGAGATGACTGCCATCCGTTTTCAGTGACTTTAATCCAGGCCAGGCCCTTGGCACCGCTATCTAAAACAATTTTGGAGAGCTCATCCAGCCCTTTCCTCGAAAAAGATGGGGCTCCCTCTTTGACAGCAATTGCTTTTACCACGCCTCCTTCTTGGATGGCTCGTTTGAAAATCGTGGAACTCGACCTTTTTGTTAGGTCTGTTATGTCCTTGAGCTCCATATCGAATCTAACATCTGGTTTGTCCGTGCCAAAGCGCTCCATGGCTTCATTGTACTCAAGACGGGGTATGGGTTTAGGTATTTGGTATCCCAAAATTTCTTGAAAGACCTCAGCCATCATATCCTCAATAATACCCATGACCCCCTCTTCATCGGCAAAGGCCATCTCCAGATCTACTTGAGTAAATTCAGGTTGGCGGTCAGCACGCAGGTCCTCATCACGGAAGCACCGGACGATCTGGTAATAGCGATCAAACCCGGCGACCATGAGAAGCTGCTTAAAAAGTTGAGGAGACTGGGGGAGGGCATAAAACATACCCCTGTTTACTCTACTTGGTACTAAATAATCCCGTGCCCCTTCCGGAGTGCTTTTCGTGAGGAATGGTGTCTCAACCTCAATAAATTGTTTATTATTTAGGTGTTCCCTTATGCATGAAGCGATGAGATGACGTTTTTGGAATGCCCCGAATACCTGATGTCTTCTCAATTCAAGATAACGGTATTTCAATCTCAAGTTTTCAGAGGCATCTACTGCTCCGTCTACCTGAAAAGGCGGTGTTTCGGTTCTGTTAAGAATCTTGAGTTCGTTAACTTTCAATTCAATGAAACCGGTTGGTAAGGTAAAATTTTCCTGTCCCTTGAGGCGATGGGAGATAGTGCCTTTTACTGCGATGACCCATTCATTTCTCAAGACATGGGCCCTCGCGTGGCTATTATCGTCAACTTGAGGATCAAAGACGATCTGGGTGATACCTTCCCTGTCACGCAGATCTATAAAGATTAGATTGCCAAGATCACGCCTGCTGTTAACCCATCCCATCAAGACAACATCTTGGCCAACGTCGCCTTTTCTGAGACTTCCGCAGTCATGGGTTCTTTTCCAGTTTCCCATGGAATCAATTCTTATGTCTTCGCTTTCTTCCATTTATCAATAATGCTTTCTTGTAACTGTTTAGCTCTGAAATTCACTAAGGCATAGGAAGATAGGTCTTCTTACCAGATTCGTCATTAGCCTTTATAACGGCCCCAATACTTGCAATATATTGGGATTATAGGCGCATGGGGGCTCTTTTAAGAAATTCGCAATTTAGCCATGGCAGAACATGGGACTCTCTTTTCAAAAACGAGACGTCAACCGCAAGGCCGAAGGGACATCACTTCGCTACGGCGGGCGGAGGGTTAAGTCAGTACC
>CAYRFN010000041.1:0-27745 GCA_964423495.1 uncultured Desulfobacteraceae bacterium | reverse complement strand
AGAAGGTCCCATGTCCTTCTTAAAGAAATCGAAAGGCACATAAACTGTCTAAGTATAAACTGACAGCAATCCTCTCACCCGCCTTATGCCGAGCGATGCAGTTGTGAGCCTCGACAACCTCAATGATTATTCGATGTGTTATGAACTTCGGCGCATATTCCATGACCTTTACGTACTCCGGATTGGAACGGAAAATAGCCATTTCCTCATCCGTATACGCCTATATGTCTTCTAACTTTTTCCATCTTCTTTCCATCTTTTCTTGTTGCTTTTTCTCCATCAGGCCCTCCCAAATTAGTCTCAACTGGCACACTATACTGCCCTCATAATCTCACAGATTATGAATGGGCTCATCTTGAAATATCATTTAGCCTTTACTATCAGTTATTAGAAGCCGCCTTTTGAGGGGAGACTATAGAGAAATTTGCCCTGCATGTCAAAGACGATGGGTCCTCATGATAATTCGGCCTTCTGGCTTTCTTTGATTGGAAAAATTCAGCTTTTTTCCATTTAAAATAGCTGGACATTAAAAACAGAGAAATGTAAGAAAGGCCAACTAAAGTAAGAATCTTTGTACTATTTACCATTAAAAGAATATGTGTCTAAGCCAATAGTTATGAGTAGCATAACACCTCGCTTATGAAAAAAAGCCGAACAGTAAACAACTGTCCTTGATTAAACTGCAAGAGGATCATCATGATCAATAAGTCACATACGATAAAAAAGCTGGATGAAAAAACAATGGATAATTCCGTACTGAAAAAAACGGCCTTAATTATTGCCACACTCAATTCCTTTATCACCCCTTTTATGGGCTCTTCGATCAACATCGCCCTTCCTGCCATTGAAAAAGAGTTCCATGTGGACGTGGTTATGTTGAGCTGGATAGCCACAGCCTATCTCCTGGCGATTGCCGTCTCTCTCGTGCCTTTTGGTAGGCTTGCGGATATTTACGGAAGGAAAAAGATCTTTACATCAGGTGTCATCATATTCACCATCTCATCCATTCTTTGCGCAATATCCTTTTCCACTCCAATGCTCCTCTTTTTCAGGATAATACAGGGCATTGGGAATGCCATGGTCTTTGCCACAGGCATGGCGATCCTTGTCTCGGTTTACCCCCCACAGGAGAGGGGCAAGGTGCTCGGCATTAATGTGGCTGCCGTCTATATCGGCCTCTCGGCCGGCCCTTTCTTAGGAGGAATCCTGACCCAGTATTTTACCTGGAGGAGTGTCTTTTTGGTCACAGTGCCGATCTCTCTATTCATTCTTTTTCTGATCTTCTGGAGATTAAAGGGGGAATGGGCCGACGCCCGTGGAGAGAAGTTCGATCTTTTAGGTTCTTTCATCTATGCAGTGGCTATTATAGGAATCATCTACGGCATTTCCTTGCTTCCGGCGATCAAAAGCCTGTGGGTGATCTTGGTGGGTGTCATAGGCTTTTTCGCCTTCGTCAAATGGGTATTGAAGGTACAACATCCTGTCTTTGAAGTGAGACTCTTCAAGACAAACCGTGTATTCGCCTTCTCCAGCCTTGCCGCCCTGATCAACTATAGTGCCACCTTTGCCTTGACCTTCCTTTTGAGTCTATACCTGCAGTACATAAAGGGTCTTAGTCCTCAGATTGCCGGATTAGTCCTGATAGCTCAACCCCTTGTCATGGCTATCACCTCTCCTTCAGCTGGAAGGCTTTCCGACCGTATTGAACCTCGAATCGTTGCTACCTCAGGGATGATAGTGACAACCATCGGATTGTTCCTGCTGACCTTCTTGAAACTAGGAACGTCACTGGGTTATATTATCGGATGTCTCATTGTACTCGGTTTGGGGTTTGCCCTCTTTTCCTCTCCCAATACCAATGCCGTAATGAGCTCCGTTGAAAAACGTTTTTTCGGTATTGCCTCCGGCACGGTCGGTACAATGCGAAGCCTCGGGATGATGGTCAGCATGGGAGTTGCCACCGTTGTCTTTAACATCTTTATAGGTAGGATTCAGATTACCGCAGAACAATATCCGCTTTTAATGAAGAGCATAATGGTTGCGTTTATCATCTTCACTCTATTCTGCTTCGGGGGTATATTTGCATCCATTGTGAGGGGAAAAGTGAGGTGATATCTGTGAAAAATATTTTTCTAATAGGCTATCGTTGTTCTGGTAAGACCTTTGTGGGTGATTTTCTTGGAAAACTTATAGGGTGGCCATTTGTTGATACAGATATCGTTCTGGAGGAAGAATCCGGCCAGAAAATTCGGAACATCGTTGAGTCGCAGGGGTGGAATGACTTTCGTCACAAAGAGCGAAACCTTATGAAGCGGGTCTGCGCCGGAGAACAGCAGGTTGTGGCCACAGGGGGCGGAGTAGTACTTAACCCGGAAAACGTCAAAGATATGCAAAAAAACGGGGTGGTCGTCTGGCTTAGGGCTTCGGCACAAACAATTAAAGAAAGAATGATTGATGATGAAAATACTGAAGCGCAAAGACCTCCCTTGACAACAAAAGGAGTTATTGAAGAGATCGAAGGAGTGCTTGTGAAGCGAGGTCCTTTATATGAAAACGCCAGTGATTTTTCTATCGAGACGGACGATCTAAGGATTGATGCAATTTCAAGAATGATTATTGCCGAGATTAAATCAATGGCTGTTAAAAGTGAGAAGATTTTCGAGTTTCTCTGAAAAGGGATTTTCTCACATGTTTAATTGTTATAATAAAAAAGGAATAAAGAACCGCAACATATTTGGTGTAAAGCTGGATTTATGACCTGGATTCAATATACTTTTAAAGGGAGAGGGTATATGGAGCCTCACCCTGACAAGCGAGGCAGGTTGCTCCATCCTTTATCGGGTAAGATTCCCTACAGATGGAACAAATAGTGAAGCCTTTCCGGTGCTTTGACCCTAAAAGATGAGATTTTACTTTAACTCTCTGCATGCCCATAATACTCGATCCGGCTTCCTCGATCTGCTTCATTAGAAGCTGTTGATTCTGTTGTGCCTTTGGCTTCTGTTTGAAAAACCAACTCTTGATTTCGGGCCATAATTCCATTTTAACCGTATCCAGGAAAATTCTAACCCCTTTCCCTTCCTGTTTATCATAGAGGATGATGGCAAAACGGCCCATGTTGATCACCTTCAACCATCCGTTTCCTATTGTACATGGTGTTAGAATCTGGATGGCATCAGGAAGACAGGCCTTGGTCTCACTTATTGCGTTAAATAATCTTCCATCCGGGAAATTTTTTGTGGCCATGTCGACCATAAATCCTCCTATAACGACGCCGGGTGCCACATGGCAGTGAAAGGATTTAACTTGGTCTAAAAATTCCTGAAAGTTAAATGAGCAAATGGTGTTCACTTTTCCGTCTCTGTTGTTGAGGTTGACGCCGTAATTCATAAAAATGACTTACCTCTTCTTAAAAAATATATTTCCGATATTAATACTGTCCTTCAGATCCACTTCGATGGTCGTCCCTTCATAATTCTCAAAAAGGATTTCAAGGTTGTACTTGCCGCTGTTTTCTTCCAGGCTATCAAACTTGAAGTCTCCAAAGTTGTCTGTTAGGGTCCCATTTACTATTTCCGAGCCCCTGAATAGAGTGACCTTAGCCCCTTCGGCACAATCGGTTATACCGTCTTTTTCGTAAGCGATACTCCCGGCGATGAAACATCGGGTATACCGATACAAATTTTTATAATATACCCTGGGCCGAGTATAGTATACAGGGGCCAGAACTTCAAGCCTTTTAGATTTAACAATTTTTTCCATATCAAAATCCTCTTCCTGAACAATACGCAGCGCTCCTGTCGGACAGGCCTGAACGCACCTGGGTGCTTTCCACCCTTCATCCAGCAGGTGGGCGCAAAAGGTGCATTTTTGGGGAACGTCCTTTTCTTCGTTCCACCATATGGCTTCATAGGGACAGGATTTCATTATATTTTCTTGGCCCCCGGCTTTCTCAGGGTCAATAATAACAATGCCGTCCTCCCTCTTGTAGACGGCGCTATCCTTTGCCGCCTTGATGCATGGAGCGTTATCACAATGCATACATGGAATAGGCAGATAGGCGACGTCTATCAAGGGATACTGTCCCCTTTCCTTACGTATTATATTCATCCAACGGTGCCCGTGCCGGGGCTGTGATAGGGCATACTCGGGCCAATCATTGTCCACATGCTCATCCTTGCAGGCCAGGAAGCAATTATTGCAGTCCTCGCATTTTTCCACGTCAACAATCAGGTTCCATTTTTTCATTGTATGCTTTCCTCCCCATTCCACTTTTGAATCTGAACAAGACAGGAATTAGCCGCATGGCTATGAGATTTTTTAATCATCATTCTTTTGGGAGTTAATTGATTAATACATCCTCCACGGTCCGCTGAATACCCCGGCTCGCCCACAGGGTCATAATTGGCCGAGGATTCATAGGAGTGTGCAGTTCCTGAAGGGAGTCGCTCGGTCACCTGGGCCGCGCAGATAACCCCGCCACGGTCATTGAATACCTTGACCAAATCGTTCTCTTTGATTCCCCGGACTTCCGCATCCTTTGTATTGATCCTTACAATCCAGTAATAGTAGTCGTCTATAAGAACCCGGTGATCTTTGATATCATTAATGATACTGTCTTTGCCGTCGCCCATGGTGTGAAAACTGAACCGGGGGTGCGGAGAAATAAGTTGCAAGGGATATTTTTCATAGAGTTCCCTGGTATGATGGCCTTCCCAGGCGGGAATATACTTTGTCATGACAGGCCTCTCAGGATCATCGGGATCGAATCTCATAAGGCTTGAACAGACGAACTCCAGTTTCCCGGACTGGGTCTGGAGGCCCATGCCGAATTTTTCCGTATAATCCGCGGGCAGAGGGGACACCTCCGGCGTATCCTTGGGCCTGTCCTCCGCGAAATACCTGTAAGATACCGGATCCCTCAGTTCCTTCTTTGGAGGCGGGACCACATAATAGCCCTTCTTGAGAAACTTTTTCCAGGACATGACCTTGGGGAGGTCCGTCCCGTCAAAGAGCCGCCTGCACCAGTCAAGTTCCGAAATGCCCTCGGAGAACATTGCCGAAAAACCCAGCCTCTTGGACAACTCATGGAAGATCTGAAAATCCGGTTTGGACTCCCCTAAGGGTTCAATGCATTTGTGCTGCATATGGATGACGCGGTGGTTGCACTGATTGAAGCTGTGCTGGATATAGCCCCCGCAGTTGGCAAACTCAGCGATGTCCCACCTTTCAAAATTGGTGCACGCCGGCAGGATGATATCCGCGAATCGGGCCTCTCCCTCAAACCAGACGGACTGGTTCACCGCGAATTCCAGGTTGTCGCTCCGATAGGCCTTGGCATAGCGATTTGTGTCATTCATGGTCCCGAAATGAGACCCTCCGTATTTGTAGTACATCTTGACCGGTGAATAACCCGGTGCGGGATACCCAATTGGAATGAACTGTCCCTCAATCATCTTAGGGTTGCCCAAATAGGCCGAGGTTTTTCCCTCCAGTATGGCCTCAGGAATCCTGAGCCGGGGCACCACTTGCTGGACCGTGTTTACGGTGGCAAGCTGGGGCATCCGCTGGTAGAGATTAACCGCCATGGCCGTGCCCTCCAGGTCGCCGGAGAGCCCCCCTTCCGAATAGCCCGGGAAATAGAAGCTGGTATCGACTGGCGTACCCTGCTGCATGCAACCCATGTTAACACCCGGTTTTCCAAGACCTTGCATGGCCATCAGACAAACCATGGACCGGGCCCACTCCGTTCCGGTGGCGCAACGGCAGGCGCCCCCGAAACCGACGATTCCGCCCGCCGCCAGATAGGTCTTCTTCGAGCCCCACTCCCTGGCCAAAGCCCTGACATCCTTCGCGGGTATGGCCGACTCATTTTCCTGCCATTCAGGCGTCTTGGGTATCCTGTCTTCCTTGCCCAGGATATAGTCCTTCCACTGGTTGAACCCCGTGGTCCGGGTGGCCACGTAATCCTTGTCATAAAGGTCTTCCGTAATCCATACATAGGCAATGGCAAGGGCCAGGGCGTTTCCCGTGGCCGGCCGTGGGGCAAGCCACTTGCCTCCGAAGAGCGCCGCCGTGTGATTATAGAAAGGATCAATGTGAACCAGTTTGATCCCCAACTCCTTCAGCCACTGACGGCGCACCGTGCCTTCAAAGGCCGCGTACACACCGCTCGTGGATTCAGGGTCACTTGACCAGAAGACCACCATCTCGCATTCCTTCAGGAGATCTTCAACCGTTCCATAGGTCTCCGAGGCCCCGAGACGCATGCTGTTTCCCCAGTGATGCATTGCACCCCAGTGCCAGCCCTCCCAGCTATCCGGATTGTGTGCAATGTGCGTCCAACCAATGGAATTGAAAAACCGATGGTGTGCACTCAGCCAGTACCCCAGGATGCCCCACATATGATGAGATCCGCACCCGCTCATGATGGAACCCGGGCCATGCTCTCTTTTGACACGTTTGATCTCATTTGCAACAATATTCAGGGCCTCATCCCAGCTGATCCGCTCATAACCCGATATGCCCCTGTTCTGGCAATTACGCTCACCATTGGGGTCAAAATCCGCCCGTTTCATGGGATAAAGGACCCGGTCCGGTGAATAGACCATGGATTTCCACGCAAAGGAATAGGGAGAAAGGGTCGACCTTCTGGGAGGAGTAAATCGCTTGCCCCTCGCCTCGATCGTCCAGGGCTGGGCGTCTTCACCGTCAAACTCAATGGGCGTAATTCTGATGATCTTTCCATCCTTCACATACACAAAGACCGGCCCGCCGTTGGTACCGTTCACATATCTCTTTACCCCGTTACCAGCATCAATGCCGTATTCCACACCAGCCGTCAGCATCAGGGCCAGGGTCTCCATAAACCAGGAAGTCAGTTCATCGGGCCCTATAATACCAATCTTGAAGGCCTTCATGGAGCTGATCTGCTCCAGTTGATTCCGCCAGGGCGTCATCAGCCTCGCGCCAAGGGCGGCATCGCGGTAAGTGATCGTCATATCGGGCTGAGAGTGAATTCCTCCCCTCGACATAACCCTTCCTCCCCTGAAGGTATAGTAGCGGCCAATCCAGTTATCCCTTGTACTGATTTGGGCCGTGAAATTCTTTTCCCTGAGGCGAGCTTTGAACGAAGGGTGAAATAATGCC
Source organism: uncultured Desulfobacteraceae bacterium (assembly GCA_964423495.1). GTDB lineage: Bacteria > Desulfobacterota > DSM-4660 > Desulfatiglandales > Desulfatiglandaceae > CAYRFN01. Next base: position 20,596 of record CAYRFN010000041.1, on the reverse strand, counting down.
GTCAATTTTAGAAGCACCTTAACATTAAAAAGAATGATGGAAAAAACCCATCCGGCCATTTTGGGTGATTTCGATAGCAGATATATAATCCTATCAACTATTCCTGCAAGCACTGTTGCCGTTAAAAGGGACATTACCCTATTAAATATCCACGCGAGTACTGATTTCATTTATTCTTCTCCAAATCTATTCTACCCTGACACCAACTCCGTTTCAGGAGCAATTTTTAAATAATAAAATTCCCCTGAAATATCCTTCGCCGTCTTTTTTAATGCAGAAACGATTGATTTGCCATGCTCTCCCGCTATTCTTTGAGGCGGGCCAGCCACGACAACGGCGGCAATCGGTTTTTTTTCATGGTTAAATATCGGAGCCGCGACCGCCATGGTCCCTTCATCCAGTTCTTCATTATCAATAGCGAATCCCTCTCGCCTTATTTCTTCCATTTGACTCTGCAGCTTAACAGGATCGATGATGGTGTTTTTTGTCAATCGACGCAATCTGGTGCCGAGCAACCTTTTCCGGAGTTCCGGAGCACAAAAGGCTAGAAAAGCCTTTGCCCCGGCCGCTGCATGAAAAGCCACCCTGTCCCCTACGTCGCCTGCCAACCGGACGATTCTCGGCCCCTCTGCGACATAGGCCAGGACCATATTCTCTCCTGCGAGTATCTCCAGAATAACAGTTTCTTTTAATTGGTAACGAAGACGGTCAATATATGGTTTTGCAATCTGAACAAGATTGCTTTTTAGGGATTGATTAAGGGATCGAGAGAGACGGATTACGGCCGACCCCAGGGAATACTTTTTTGTAGACGGATTCTGCTGGAGAAATTTATAAGCTGTGAGCACTTTAAGCAAACGGCTGACCGTGGACTTATGGAGCCCCAGCAAATCACTCAGTTCCACAGTCCCCATTTCATTATTTAGGGGTTCAAAGGCCAACAGCAGGGCTAAAGCCTTCTCTAAAGATTGGTGGGAGCCGGACAATGGTTGCATTCTATGCATCTCCTTATGCATTGTGCGCAACTTTATTAACATCAATAAAAAACCGTGTCAAGAAAAATATGGAAGTTTGTTAAATGACAGGAAGAGAAGATTGAGAGGTTCAGGGAGAAGAATGTTTCTTGGGAGGAAAAAAATAAAAGCCGGAATCACTGAAAATCCCGGCTTGTAAGAAACAAATGTAGAAAGGCTGCCGATTATCCCCCGGCTTCCTTCTCCAGTTCATCCAGTTTGTCCGGATCAGAAATCGCGATGTCTACCAGGGCCTTGGGAATAGAACTCTGTTCACACATTGTTCGGATATCCTTTTCCACATCAGAAAATTCCATGATTTCCCGGATTCCTTCGATGTATTCGAGCATATCGTCCGAATCGATATCATCCAGAGCAGGACCTGCCGCTTCAGCCGCTTTTTTGGCGGCCAGTTCTTCTTCTTTTCTCTTCTTTTCCGCCAGCTCTTCTTCCATGGCCTTTTTCACTGCATCAATTGCGGATTGCTCGATGCCGCCAATTTCTGTGATGAGTTGGTCTGCCGCGTTTTTGTTGATGAGATGTTTAATCTTATCTTCTTCCGAAGCGTCTTCCACAGCGGCAAATAACTCCTGAACTCTTGCTTTTTCGGCGAGTTCCGCATCCACTTTGGATTTTATGCCTTTGTATTCTTCTTCTGATACACCTAAAGCCTCCATTATGGCTTGAGGCTCAAACGATCCGGAGATGAGATAGCGTATCCCCTGTTCACCGGGGAACTCTTTGGCCCTTGCTATCATCAACTCGATTTTTTTATTTCCAACAATTTCATCCACATCGGCTCTGTGTTTTGAATCTAAAAAGGAGGGCCAACCTCTACCCAGGTCACGAATTATTTTCATGGCGGTGGCGTAAGTGTCTTTGATGTCATCCAGGCCCAGCGCGGAAACCGCCTGGTCAAAATCCTGCATAAACGGCCTGCCAACCCGGTTGCGTGCTTTTACCGCTGCTTTTAACTGCAGCCAGTTGCCACCGTGTTTCGACACATTATAGCCGGTTTTATCCAGCTCTTCGGCAATTTTCCGTGAGGTTTCCAGGCTGTTTGCTTCGGAAAAATCCTCGTCAGTGTATTCTTGAATCTGCTTTTCGATGAGCATCCATAAAGGTTCTTTACCCTCATTGTGATTTTCTGGCATAATTTATCCTTCCAAAATTGAAATTGACTAAATTGGTAAGAAATTGCTTATTCGAAAGTAGAGTATAGGGTAATTTCCCTTTTGCGTCAAGGACATTGTCACCATACTAAAACTCCAACCCCAATACCCCACAAGCCACATCGGGTTGGGAATGAACGGCGTGCCCTGCCCCTCTTCAGCTGTTGTCTATCATTCATATCCCACATCTCTGTGGCTTTTATTATCAATATCTTACTTCAATCCATACTTTTCAAGGAGAAAGCGAAGATGCTGTTACGATCAGAATTATTTCAAGCCGGAAAGCAACAAAACAAGAAATCAAAACATATGGTGAATGGACATGAGAAAAGAGTATGATTTTTCAAAAGGTGAAAGAGGCAAATTTTTTCATCCAGATATGAAACTGAACATCCCCATTTATCTCGATGAAGAAGTTTCAGCTTTTGTAGAGAAAATCGCGACAAAAAAAGGGCTTGACCGATCCTCAGTAGTGAATGAACTTCTTAGAGGCGATATAAAAGTCTCCGAGGCAATGTAATTGATCGCTTTCGGCGAACATGTCATTTGAGCAGATGCCTAAAATCTACGCGATTTAAGCATCTCAAGCTTTAGAAAATATTATTCCCTTTTGTAGGCATTTTATCGCTTTTATGGCGCTACTCAATTCCAGCGATTGGACTGCTTGAAAGGACATTGAACCCCTTGACAATGTACCCCATTTGTGCTACATTGTTCAAAAACAAATGGAGGTAAGCCATGGGCAAAACATCAACAATAAGAGCCCGGATTGAGCCTGACCTAAAAAACAAGGCGGAACATATATTTCGCCAGCTTGGATTAACCACAACCCAAGCTATAACGTTGTTTTATAAACAGGTTGAATTGAGAAAGGGCCTGCCTTTCGATATAGTCATTTCTAATAAGGTTACACATCGGACATTCGACGATACGGATGCTGGTCGCAACCTGACCGTTTGCGATGACGCTGACGATATGTTCAAGAAGCTCGGAATTTGATGCTCACTCCGGCATATACACGGCAGTTTGAAAAAGACATCAAGCGGATAAAAAAACGAGGGAAGAGCCTCGATAAGCTTAAAATAATTATCCGCTCCCTGGTTGCAGAAGAACCTCTTGACCCTATCCATCGTGAGCATAAGCTGATCGGCAACTGGAAGGACCGACGGGAATGTCATATTGAGTCCGATTGGCTGTTGATTTATAAGACAGAATTAGATCGTATCATATTCGAGCGTACTGGAACACACTCTGACCTATTCCAGAAATAAGGGGAGTGCAAGCCCAACAAGCGGATGAACTCCGATCCAAAAAGCTTACGCTTTTTGTCCAGGTTGTCGGCATGTACAGACAACAGCACTTTCTGGATTGATATAAAGAACCACAATGTTTCTTTCCCGCATGGATGGAAACCACAAACATCGTATCCAGTTCCGATTAAACCTCTTTCAAGCTTGACAGTTGACCTGTTTATGGGCTATATTAAGTCATGTCTAAAAATGAAGCGTGCCCCGGATTTTGGCGTCATAGCAGACCTTACCGAAAAGAAACAGGTCTTCATTCTTGATAGAAAGTATTCAATCGCGAAGAATTAAATTAGGTTTTTAATCGGCCGTGCCGAACCAGCCACTGCACAGGACGCCAAAAAGTAGGCGCCTGTAAGTTTTACGCTATCTCGCCCTGTGATATCTGCTGAGACTGTCGAAAAACCCTAAAAAGTGCGATTTATGGGCTTATTACGGCTTGTAACTAGTTGATCTTACTTAGCGAGTTCTTATCAAATCAAAAAAAGAGAAGGAGGACGGCCATGGCTTCGAAACCTATGAGAGTTTCTATATATCACGGCGACGAGGTTAGGCCCAGGCTGTTGAAGCAGATATTCATTTAAATCCCGTACAGACCCCGACTATAAATAAACGGTTCCAATGCTGATGCTGTTTTTTAGATCCACCTTCACTTTCTGGGTTTTATAGCCCGGGCACTCGATTTCCAGGCTATATTCACCACTATTTTCCTCCAGGCGATCAATCTTAAAATCGCCGTAATTGTTGGTTTCCACTGTCTCAAGGGCCTTGGCACCCTTGTGAAGAATTACTTTCGCCCCATCCGCACACTCGTCTGTATCCTGTAAGGCAACACTGCCGGCGATGAAGCACTTGTCATAACGGTATAGATTTTTATAGTAGACCCTGGGTTTGGTTTTGAGTTCGGGCTGGAGTACTTCCAGATTTTCCGCCTTTTTGATCTTTTGCATCTCGGCGTCCTCCACGTTTAAGACCTCCAAGGCACCAGTCGGGCAGGACTGCACACAGCGGGGCTTATCCCAGCCATCCTCCAGCAGGTGCACACAGAAGGTGCATTTCTGCGGCATGGCCTTGTCTACATTCCACCAGATCACGCCATAGGGACAGGCATCCACGAGATCCTTCTGCCCCTTGGCCTTTTTCGGATCGATTATTACGATGCCGTCTTTCCGCTTGGTCACCGCACCGCCCTTGGCCTTCTTGATGCACGGGGCATCATCGCAGTGCATGCAGGGTGTGGGTCTGTAGGCCACATCCACCATGGGGTACTGCCCCCGCTCCTTTCGCATGATGTCTATCCACCTGTGTCCGTGCCAGGGCTGGGCCACGGAGTACGGGGGCCAATCGTTTTCGATATATTCGTCCTTGCAGGCCAGAAAGCAGTTGTTGCAGTCGTGGCACTTGGCCACGTCAATGATCATGTTCCATTTTTTCATTGGTTTTCCCCCTCTAATATTTTTCAATCTGCACAAGGCATGAGTTGGGCGCCATGCCGCTCGAGTTCTTGGTAATGTAGCGGGAGGGTGTGAGGATATTCACACAACCGCTCCGGTCCGCCGATTCTCCCGGCTTACCCACAGGCTCATAGTCGGCACAGGACTCATAGGAATGCACCGTCCCGGCAGGCAGACGCTCGGTCACCTGGGCAATGAGGATAACCTCACCCCGGTCGTTAAAGGCCTTGACGAGGTCGTTGTTTTTAATACCCCGGGCCGCAGCGTCCTTCGAGTTGATCCGGATGATCCAGTAGTAATGCCCGTCTTCCTTCAGTACCCTGTGATCCTTGACATCGTTCATCCAGCTATCCTTCCCATCCCCCATGGTGTGAAAGCTGAACCGGGGATGGGGGGAAATCATCTGCAGGGGATACTTGTTGTAAAGCCTTGTGGTGTGATGTCCCTCCCAGGAATGAATGTATTTTGGAATCAGGGGCCTTTCCTCGTCCCCCGGATCAAACTTCCTGAGACTCGATGATTCAAATTCGATCAGACCCGAAGTCGTCTGGAGCCCCTTGCCGAACTCTTCCTGGGTTTCCGGATGGGGACCCCAGTCCGGCGTATCCTTGGGTCGGTCTTCGGCAAACCACCTCAGGGCCGGGGTGGACTTGTAGTCTTCAGGCATGGGCACCACATAGTAACCCTTCCTGAAAAATTCCTCCCAGGTGACACACTTGGGCAGATCACTGGCCTCGAAATACCGCTTCACCCAGTCCAGATCAGTCATGCCGCCGTTGGTGTAGGGACCGTAGAACCCCAGCTTCTTGGCCATGAGGGCAAAGATATCGTAGTCAGACTTGGATTCTCCCAGGGGCTCGATACACTTCTTCTGCAGACTGATTATCCGATGATTACATTGGGTATAGGAGTCCGGAATATATCCGGAACAGTTTGCAAACTCGCTGATATCCCAACGTTCGAAGTTGGTGCAGGCCGGCAGAATAATATCGGCGAATTTGGCCTCGCCCTCAAACCAGATGGACTGGCTCACCGCAAAGGGCAGCCTGTCGGTCTGATAGGCCTTCACATAGCGATTGGTTTCGCACATGGTGCCGATAAAGGAACTGCCGTAACGCCAGTACATCTGGATCTCGGGATACCCGTCCGCAGGGTATTTGTACTTGTGGAACTGGGACTCGATCGAAGGACCGCAGAAGCCCTTGCCTCTCCATTCCAGTTTACCATCCAGGATGCAGTCAGGGATTTTGAGCCTTGGGATGTGCTGTCCCATGGGGGCGTTGATGCTGGACCGAGTGGGCTGGTCATAACTAAACATGCGATAGGCCCAGCGGAATCCTGCCGCGGAGTTGTCCACATCCCCGGAGATGCCGCCCTCTGCATAGCCCGGAAACACAAAGTCTGTGTTGCAGGGAGCGCCCGCGGTCGTACCCCATATATTGCTGCCCGGTTTGCCCATGCCCTGCATTGACGCCAGGCTGATCATGAGACGGGCCCACTCATTCCCGCTCGCCGCACGGCAGGCGCCGCCCCAGCCGCCTAAGCCCCCGGCGGCCAGCATGGTCTTCTTGGAACCCCATTCCCTGGCCAGCGCTCGGATCTCCCTGGCCGGAATAGTACTTTCAAGTTCCGCCCACTCGGGCGTTTTGGGAACCCCATCTTCCTTGCCCAGGATATAGTCTTTCCACTTGTCGAACCCGGCAGTACAGGTTTCAATGTATTCCTTGTCGTAAAGGTCTTCGGTGATCCATACAAAGGCAATGGCGCATGCAAAGGCATTGCCGGTCTCCGGTCTCGGGGCAAACCACTTGTCCGCATACATGCCGGCAGTGTGATTGTAAAAGGGATCGACAAAGACCATCTTGACACCCAGATCCTTCAGCCACTGACGACGGGGAGCGGACTCGAAACCGGCATAGATCCCGTTGGTGGCTTCCGGGTCCGATGACCAAAATACAATCATTTCAGTGTTTTTGAGCGCATCCTCCAGAAGATCGTATTGCTCGGGGATGCCGAGCCGGTGGCTGAATCCCCAGTTATGCATTCCGCCCCAGTGCCAGCCTTCCCAGCTGTCCGGGTTGTGATCCGCATAGGAAAAGCCCATCAGGTTCGCGAACCGGAAATAGGTGCTGTGGCGATAGCCCACATTTCCCCAGAGGTGATGGGAGCCTGCAGTACTCAGAATGGCGGCCGGACCGTATTCCCTTTTGATTCGCTTGACTTCATTGACCACAATATCCGAGGCCTCATCCCAGCTTATTCGTTCGTAGCCTGATTCCCCTCTCTTTTCACAGTTTCGATTCCCGTTAGGATCAAAATCCACCCGCTTCATGGGGTACAGGTTTCTTTTGGGAGAATAGACCATGGATCTATAAGAGAAGGAGTAGGGGGAGAGTGTGGTATTCCTCGGAGGCGAAAATGTCTTGCCCCTTGCTTTGATCTGCCAGGACGGCGCATCACTGTCATCAAGTTCCATAGGTGTGACTCGGATAATGCGCCCGTCTTGCACATAGACAAAGACAGGCCCTCCCGTGCTACCATTGGTCAGTCTTTCTATCTTGCTCATAAACACCTCCTTTTTTGTCAATAATATTTCTCCTTTGTAAAATAAATTATGTTAAGATGAAGAGTACTTAATGACGTAATATTCAATATATGACCTAAAGTTATGGAAGAGCTTTGATGAGGAGTATTATTATATTGGGAAGTTCCCAATATAGCGGAACATAATCTGCCTCATATATATCAGGTTCTTTCCCCTCCATTTACAGGAAGGCATCAACTATGTCGAATGGTAAGCTTGATATTTGTAACAAATATTGCAATAATATTTCAAATAGTGTAATTATTAAAATTTCTATTTATTGTCAAGAAAAAAGAGATAAAATCATACAGACATCATCTGGAGCTAATTATAATGGAACTAAAGACTATCGAAAAAGCGCTTTTAGTATTCAAGTGCTTTGCCCAGGAGAATTCTTCGCTGGGCACAACAGAATTATCCAAAAAGTTGGGCATCAATAAGGCCACAATGAGCCGTGTGCTTACCACCTTGAAGAACCACGATTTCTTGGAACAGGATCCGAGTACGCGCCGTTATCGCCTGGGTCCGGCCATGGCCCAGATGGCCCGTGCAGTTAGCCGAACTATGAATGGCGAAGTGGTGGCAGTAGCCCGGCCATTCGCTGATAAGTTGAGGGATGAAGTCGGAGAGGCGGTACATATAGAGGTTGTCTCTGGCAACAATATTTATCTGGCATATGCGGCGGCAACCCCAAACCCCATATCCTTAACCATTGAGGTCGGCGATCAGGTGATGCCCCACGCACACGCCGGCGCCAAGGCCATCGTTGCATTTAGCAAACCCGAAGAGATTGAAAGGTGCCTGACCAGAGATTTTTTTCCATTCACCGAAAATACCGTCACGGACCCGGATAAGCTGCGTAAGATTTACCAGGAAATCCGCCAAACCGGTATTGCCTATGATTGGGAAGAGTATCTCCACGAAATATATGCCGTCGGAGTGCCTATCTTTAATCACGAAAATAATCCGGTGGCGGCGATTCTTATTGTGGTTCCTTCATATAGGATGGAAAAAAAGTGGGACAGCCGGTTCATCGAGGCACTCAAGGAAACGGCCAATAAGATATCATCGCGATTGCACAGCTCACGTGTAATTATTTAGTATCGTTCATAGGTTTTGGCACAAAGCTTTTAACACGATGATTCTACAGAGAAAACCATTCTTCGGTCATGCCAATAAACGAGGCTTATGGTTTAGAGCCTATTTAAAAAAGTAGCGTTACATGTTTATTATTCTTGTACCGTGTGCCCTGCGCCTTGGGCCTGAAAAATACGGACAGTCATCCTAATCATCTTTAAGCTCTTTGATGTCCGCATAAAAATCCAACGATTCCGGATTTTTTAACGCATCCTTGTTCAGGACCTCCTGTCCCTGAATCACCTTTTTTACTGCAAGTTCCACTTTTTTCATATTGAGAGTATATGGAATATCCGGGACAGCAATGATTTTGGCCGGAACATGCCTTGGTGAGGCTCCTTCCCGAAGGGATTTCTTTATCACGTTCCTCAATTCATCGGTTAAATCAACATTCTCAGACATCTTAACAAAGAGAACAACGCGAACGTCATTTTTCCAATCCTGGCCCACGACAAGGCTGTCTTCAATCTCCGTAAATTTTTCTACAAGCCGGTAGATGTCAGCTGTACCTATACGAACCCCGCCGGGATTAAGCGTTGCATCCGATCTTCCGTAAATAACCACTCCCCCGCGATCATTAATCTCAATAAAGTCACCATGTCGCCATACATTAGGGTAAACGTCAAAGTAAGCGGCTTTATATTTAGCGTTATCCGGGTCGTCCCAGAAATAGATCGGCATGGAAGGTGCCGGGGCCGTGCAGACCAACTCTCCCTGCTGGCCGATCAACGGTCTTCCATTTTCGTCAAAAGACTCCACTTTCATGCCCAAACCCCGGCACTGAAGTTCACCCGCATAGACCGGCCCCATGGGGTTTCCCAGGGCAAAGCAGCCGTTGATATCCGAACCTCCGGAAATGGACGAGAGTTGAAGATCCTCTTTGACTTCCTTGTAAATAAACTCAAACCCTTCCACAGAAAGAGGTGACCCTGTTGAAAGGACCGCCCTGAGAGGCGTAAGATCATATTCCTTACCGGGTTTTACACCAGCGTTCATAAGGGCGGCAATATATCCTGCGCTGGTCCCGAAAACCGTGATTTTTTCATCCTGGGCCATTTTCCACAGTGCGCCGGGATTCGGGTGAAACGGGTTGCCGTCATAAAGAACCACTTTTGCACCAACGGCCAGGGAACAAACCAGCCAGTTCCACATCATCCAGCTGCAGGTGGTGAAGTAGAAAATGGTATCTTCTCGTTTTAGATCCGTATGCAAAATGAGTTCTTTCAATTGATGAATAAGAATGCCACCTGCGCTCTGGACCATGCACTTTGGGAGTCCCGTAGTGCCTGAGGAATACATAATATAAAGGGGGTGATCAAAGGGGATCTGTTCAAATTCGATTTCAAGGTTCGGTTCGGCGGATTTAAAGTCCTGGTAATGAACGGCATTGGGGATATCCCCTAAATCAGGGTCCTGCTCGGAGTAAGGCACCACTACGACTTTTTCGATGTCCGGCAGCTGTTTCAATATATTTGAGACCCTTTCGAGGGAATCAAGGCTTTTCCCTTTGAACCAGTACCCGTTAGCCGTGAACAATACTTTGGGCTTTATCTGCCCAAACCGATCCAGAACACCCTTGATGCCGAAATCCGGAGAGCAGGATGACCAGGCAGCGCCTATACTTACTGCTGCCAGCATGGCTATGATCGTTTCGGGCATATTGGGCATGAAGCCCGTGACCCGGTCGCCCGGCCGAACGCCGGTGTCTTTCAATGATTTAGCCACTCGCGCAACTTCATCATAAAGCCGGGCATAGGTCATCTTTATGGTGTCATGGTCTTCTCCCTTGAAAATCAGGGCCACTTGATCATCCCGAAATTGAAGGAGATTTTCCGCAAAATTGAGGTGGGCTCCTGAGAACCATTTTGCTCCAGGCATTTTGGTCGTATCATCAATGACCTGATCGTATGGGTGTGATGCCTTGATGCCAACAAATTCCCATATTGCCGACCAAAAACTGGAGAGGTTTTCAACCGACCATCGGTAAAGGGATTCGTATTCATTAAAATTCAGGTTGAATTTTTCATTAACAAATCCCATGAATCTATACATGTTTGTATTTTTTTTCTCTTCTTCATTGGGTTCCCACAATAGTTTGGCCATAGCTTTCCCCTTAATAGGCCCTCAGCCTATATTCATTTTCATTTGTTGACAAAAATCCCCGCCAACCACACCCTAGTCCACCGAAGCAAGGCCGCGGGGTAGCGGTTCTAGTTTATATCTCAGCAAAATTATGAGACCTTACATACCAATTACGAACTACCCATGTTCCCTGGTCCATTTCAGAAGGTAATTTACCAACCCCTGTCTTAATGCATCAGCCCTTTCGGGTGGCCATTCCTGAAAGCCTCGGCTTGTTTTCAAGCCCAGATCGCCCTTCTCAACCTTTTCTTTTAATATGGGGGAAGGACCGTGAGAGTCTTCAATGTGTTTTAGAACATAGTTATGAATGGCCAGTGTCAGATCAAGTCCCGCCAAATCAGCGTTTTCCATGGGCCCTAAGACCGGCAACCTGAGGCCAAAGCTGTTTTTTACGGCCTCATCGACCTCGGCAGGATCGGCAATCCCATTTTCAACAATGGAAATCGCCTCTCGCCATAAGGCATGCTGAAGCCTGTTTGCCAAGAATCCCGGAACATCCTTCTTTACCCATACGGGTTTTTTTCCCACTTCCGTCAAGAGGGCCATGGTTTTTTCCATGGTTTCTTCAGAGGTCTCCTTTGCTCTAACGACTTCTACCAGAGGAATCAGGTGGGGAGGATTCCAGAAATGGGTCCCGACGATTCTCTCCCGACGTTTTGACTTTTGCGCGATTTCCGTGGGGCTGATGACAGATGTATTGGTAGCTAAAATTGCTTTCCCAGGACATAATGTATCCAATCTCTGGAAAAATTCTTGCTTTAGGGCCAGATCCTCTCCAATGGCTTCCTCTACAAAATCCGCATTGGAGACAGCCTCTTCGAAATTGCTCGTTGTTTTGACCCGTTCAACGGCTGGCTCGATATCTTCCTGACGACCGATGCCGTTTTTTGCCATGAGCTCCAGATTGGAGCGGATCACTTTAATGGCCTCGGGTAGTACTTCCGGCCTGCGCGCCCAGATCGTTGTATTATAGCCCTTAACCGCAAAGATCAGAGCGAGCCCCGGGCCCATCATTCCGGCGCCTAAGATAGTGATGTTCTCTATTTTTGACATATCATGTACCCTCCTAACCTGCGGTATAACCGCCGTCTACGCAAATAACAGCCCCTGTTAAAAAATCCGACGCTTTTGAAGACAGATATATAACCGTCCCTATAAAATCCTCCGGTTCTCCCAACCGGCCGATGGGAATTCGTCTCAGAAAATTTTTGTAGAATGCTTGATCGTCAAACATCCATTGAGTCAAAGCCGTCCGAAATACAGTGGGTGCGATGGCATTGACATTGATGCCGTGCTGGCCCCATTCGCACCCCAGTGATTTGGCTAAGAGATGGACAGCCCCTTTGGACGGGCTGTATGCGGTATAGTTGGCCATGCCCAGTTCGCCGCGCGCCGATCCCAAGAGAATCACCTTGCCTCCGCTTCCCTGCTCGATCATGACCTTTCCAACTTCTTTACAATAGAGCCATGTACCTTTCACATTGGCATCCATGATCATTTCCCATTCCTCCAGGGGTTGGTCAACAATGGGATTAGTCTTATTCACACCGGCTGCCGTGATTAAGATGTCTATTTTACCGAATTGATCAATCGTATCTTTTACAACTCGCTTGACATCTTCATGTTCAATGGGTGAGCCTGCGGCATAGGCCGCAACACCGCCTTCCTTCCCTATTGCTTCAACAAGAGGTTCGAGTTTTTCCTCACTCCGGCCGGTAGCCATTACCTTCACACCGGCCATTGCCAATGCCTTGGCGGCAGCATGGCCAAAGCCACCGGTCGCGCCCGTTATGAGGGCCACTTTTTCTGAAATATCAAAGAGGTCCTTTAGCAGTTCCATTCCTTTTTTGATTGCCATTTCTATCTCCTCCTTCAACCATGTGGAAAAAGTTTTTAACCGGCCTCCACGTTATCCCCATCTATCCGTTAATGGATGCCGCCCATATTCTATGGAAGGGTTGATTTAGTAATTGACTTTACCAATTCCTTTAAGCTGCAGTATCTCCCTGGCTTCATCTGCCGTGGCCGGTTCATATCCCAGCTCACGGATAATACGGATGGCCTTTTCAACCTGTTCGGCACTGCTTTTCGCAAGTACGCCTTTTTCAAGGTAGAGGTTGTCTTCCAGGCCTACTCTCCAAAACCCGCCCTCAAGCACATTGATTACGCCCATTGGGAACTGGAACCTTCCAGCCGCGCATACAGACCATTTAAAGTTATCCCCCAGCAAACTTTTGGCTTCCCTGATCAGGTAGAGCAGGTTGTCTCCGGTCGCAGGAATGCCACCCAGGATACCAAGGACAAACTGAAGGTAGATCGGCTTTTTGAGGTAGCCCTCTCTCACAAGCTGGGCGACATTATTGACCTGACCCACATCATAGATTTCGATCTCCGGCCTGGTATTCATCTCACTCATGGTCTTTGAGTAGATGTGGAGAGACTCAAAATGGTTTGAGAAGATAAAGGCTTCAGTGGCTTCCAGATAGCCCTTCTCCCATTCATATTTGAATTCCTGAAACTTTTGCAATACCGGATATAATGCAAAGTTAAGGGAACCCGCATTAAAAGTGGCCATCTCAGGTTGCAATGCGCTCACAACAGCGAGCCGTTCTTGGGGCGTCATTGTAGGGCTTCCGCCGGTTGTGGGGGTAATGACTACGTTTGATTTGGCCTTGATACCGCTCAGAATCTCTTTAAAGATGTCACCACTTGAAGAGGGTGCGCCGTCTGCCGGGTTTCTGCCATGGACGTGTACAACGGCAGCGCCTGCATTATGAGATCTTACGGCATCGTCAATGATATCCTCCGTTTTGAATGGAAGGTATTCGGACATTGATGGCGTATGAATAGCTCCTGTCAGAGCTGCTGTAATGATTATTTTTCCCATATTTTTCACTCCTTTATTTTATTCCCAGTCATTCCTGACTAAAGTAATGTTTGTATTTATTTTTCAGGGTAATTGATAACCACCAACATGCTTGCCGGCTTGTTGGTATTGTTAATGATTTCTCTTCCTTCGTTAGGTCCCATGAAAATAGAGTCCCACTTGCGGAGGACATACTCCTCGGTCTTAGTCTTAACCGTGATTTCGCCTTCTAAGACGAAGTAGATTTTTTCCAAGGGGTTATCCTCGTAACCCCACTCAGCGCCGCCACCCGGCAGAAAATGGGATAAACCCATCCAAAACTTCTGCGCCCCTGTTTCCTCTTTGCCATGCAGCCTCATTGCAGTCATGCCAAAATGGCCGGGTGCCTCATAGGCTTTTACATCCTTTAATTCAATCTTTCTCATAATCTTTGGCCTCCATTACAAGTAAAAACTCCGGTTATTGATCTCCCTCATCTACGATGGCTACAATTCTTACGATAGACCCGTCACCTTTCTCCCACCGAATAGGAAAACCAGCAAACGTACACCTCTTACCCGTTACTTTTTCCAGGTCACCACCAACGTTTTCGTAACCCATGATGCCGTTGCGCAAAAGCAGATTATGGCACGGCTCCCACTCCGGGAAGTCTTCTATCACATCGCGGCCTGTCTCTTTCTTATATTCCTCGCAGATATCCGGTCTTATTGGGCCCGTTCCATGGGGGCCGATGGCGGTGGCCAGAGGATGGTCCAATGCCTGCTGGTCAACACCGACACACTTTACCCCCTTTTCCACAAACCACTCGCCTGCCTCTCTATACAGTCCGGGCGAGTAGCAAAAGTACTCGACGCTGTCAGAGTATTTGTGATGCCAGCCGGTATTGATCATGACGATGTCACCCTTTTCAATCTTTGGGCGTGCATTCTCCAGGTCTTCGGGCATAATTTTTCCCCACTTTTTCTTGGGAATAGAAACGGCCACGCCAGTGCCGTAATACTTTTCCAGGGGAATCTCATCCGTAAACATGCCGCCCTCAAAGACATGGGCCGGTGAATCGGCGTGTGTCGTACAGTGCATGGTGGTCGTGATGACCTGAGAGAGCACCCCGGATTTTGCGTGATAATGCTTGCGCTCGATCTTGACATCCTCAAAATACGGCCATAAAGGACACTTGTCACCAAATGGATGACTTAAATCATATAGTTTTACTTTTCCCATATAAAAATACCTCCTGTTATAGTTACAAAATGTCGCGACACCTACACGGAAAGTACGCCCACGTGGACGATAATAAACCCTCTTGTATCGCAATGATTTGCTAAAACTCAAACCTTGCCGAATTTCTGAACTGCGGCAACAAAGGTTTTCATATTTTTTGGCCTGGTTAAGATTTATTTAAAGTTATATTCCCGTTAATTATATTATCTTAATCATTGGGGTTCAGCATTCGATACCTTGCGATTGGCGTAAATGCCTTACCCTTATCCATTCCCAGGAAAATAAAAATAGAGCTAAACCAAACCCAATAAACCTTGCGGTTGCGCTGGGCACCAGTAATGCCAAACCCGCTATTACCATCAATATGCGTTGAAACCATTTCAGTGCTTCATAGAGGTAACCTTCGAGCGCGATGGCTATTATACCAATTCCGATAATAGCTCTAATAGCACTAATAGCAATTTGGATGGATGAGCCTTCAGCCAGTAAAGAAGAATCATAGACAAAAGCAAAAGGAACAATGTAAGCGGCTATACCCAGGCGCATACTTAGCCTTGCTGTAGCCCACGAATTGGCATTAGCTAATGTGGCAGCAGCGTAAACGGACAACATTACTGGCGGCGTCAGGAAAGAAAGCATTCCCCAATAAAAGACAAACATATGGGCTGCCATACCGGATACGCCCAGGGTTTCCAAGACCGGGGCAACTATTATTGCAGTTATGATATAGACAGTAATGATCGGCATCCCCATACCAAGAATAATGCACATCAGGGCTGCAAAAACCAGGAGCAGGAAGAGATTTCCCTGACATAATGATACAAGCATCTGGGTTAGTGAAAAGCCCAGGCCGGTAAACAAAACAACACCAATTATGAAACCGGCTATACCACAAACAACGCTTATCTGTAAGATGCCTTGCCCAGATACCTCTAACGCATCACAAAATTTGCGGAAGGTCAGACGATTGTCCTTTCTAAACATACTAACGATTAGAACAGCGCCTGCCGCATATAAGGCACATGCCTCAGCCTCCAGCCCCATGAAAAACAGTGTGTAGATAAGAACCGCGATGGGCAGGATAAATATCCAGCATTCCCCAAGTGTTACGGATGGGGTCTCTTCCGCCGACAATTTGCCATAACCTTTTTTCGCTACAAACCTGTCTACTTGGATGTATAAAGCAAGGTAGTAGAGAATTGCTGGTAAGGCTGCTGCAATACAGACCTTGACATAGGTTGTATTCAAAAAGGTCGCCATAATGAAAGCCACCACGCCCATAACCGGGGGTAATATGAGACCGCCCGTTGAAGCTACCGCTTCTATGGCTCCGGCAACATGGGATTCAATCTTATATCTTTTCATTAAGGGGATGGTCAGCTGTCCGGTGGCATATACGTTAGCCACAGCAATACCTGATAGAGAGCCGAAAGCGCCGCTCGCCACCACCGGAACCTTAGCAGCACCCCCTTTCATCTTTCCAAATACTGTGAGCGTAAGATTTATAATGGATTTCCCTCCACCCGAGGCGAACAGCAACTGACCGAAAACCACAAAAGCAAGGACAATAGTGGCAGCAACCTTAAGTGTAATACCGAAAAGAGCACTTTTATCCAGATAAAGCGAAACGGCCAGCCGCTGCCAATTAATTGACCTGCCGTAGAACGGACCTGGAAACAGGCTTGTGAAGAGAGCGTAAATTATAAAGATGATTACCAGCACGACCAGAGTCCAGCCAAAGATCCGTCTTGTGGCTTCCAGCAAGAGCAGGACGGATGCAATCCCTAACGTTACCCTGGCCCATGTAATAATTCCGCCCGTATCAACTATGTCAGGCCAATTAACTGCAACGTATGCACTTACTGCAAGGCTAAGAATGCACAGCACAACATCATACCAAGGCAATCTATTGGATGATTCTTTTTGGGTCGCAGGAGTAGTGAGGAAAATGGTGATCAGAGATACTCCCAAAAATACGGCAAGATACTGTTCAACCCAGACACGTATTCCTAATCGTTGAGGAATATACAGTATGGAGATACTACCTAAAATAGGGATACTTATAAGTAAGATCCTTTCCACAACACCGAGGATACCGCCATGTCTTCTGTTGCGGGTCAATCCCTTCTCTGCCGTTTCTGTGCTCAATTTTACATAGCCCCTTGTGAAAACCCGATATTAAAAGGCGCGAAAGGTTGTCCATAGACTCCCTTCCAGGTTTTTACGGTTCCGTAAACACGAGAACGGTATTATGACCAACCTTCCGCAATACTTGTATATGATTTATTTTATGGCTTCCCGGCCAATACCGCCTTTTGGAACTCGGCCATTTCTTCAGTCCAAACCCCTTTCTCTTTGTAGAATCTAATGGCGCCATCATGATAGGGGAGCTGTGGCTCCTTTGTCAGAAATTTGTCTGTCGTCCATTCCATTAATCCTGGTTTCTTAACTAGTTCAGAGTTGTGTTCCCAAATTGCCTTTGTTAGCTCATATATGGCAGCCTCACTGATATCTTCCCGGGCTACAAAGATGACGTCCATGTGCATCAAATATTGTGAATTTGGTACTCCAATGTGTACCCCACCCGGAACCTCAGCGACATAAGCGGTCTCAATGAATTCTTTCATCCGCTTCACGGCCGCGGGCGATGGGTCTACAGGGAGCCAGCGAGCCTTTACCTTCGCGACGGCTTCAGTGGCAATCGGTGCACCGACCGCGAGATCACCTGCATCTGCACGACCCTCCATGACGGCTCTGGCAGATTCTATGGGGTTCGCGCAAGGAACATGTTTTACATCCTTAAGGGTCATCCCCGCGTTAGCCAAACGAGCCTTTGTATAAAGGTCAAAATGAGTGCCCTCACGAAAGGTAACAACTCTTTTCCCCTTTAGGTCTGTTATCTTCTCTGCCGGACTATTACCTCGAACAAGAAAGTTCACACGCAGCGGCGAGCCACCCCCTATAATACGCAGTGGGAAATTTTTCACTTTCGCTTTTTTGGCTATACCCTCAAAAACAAATGACCCCAAATATGCCTGTCGTATAGGCAGTGAACTGGCAACTCCCACATCGATTTCTTTGGTTGCCGTCATGGGTACCCACACCATCTCGTTTGTCGCGGGCATGACCTTGATCTTTATGGGAGTGTACTTGCCGCATATGTCAGCTATACCGACACCCTGTGCATTGACAATCATCCCCGGAGGCATTGTCGCCAAATTAAGTACTTTAGGCAACCCGGCAGCTTGAGAAGGAGCCGCACCTGCCAAGCCAAATACAAACATAAGCACCAATACGCAAATAATAAGTTGTCTCTTCATTTCCTAACCCTCCTTTTTTGTTAAAGGTTAAAAGCTATTTAATTCTACCATCCTGACGAAACCTTACATTGTGATACCGACCTGGTCTGCATTTAATGAGTAAATCTTGTCCTTATCCTCCTGAGATATAGGCAGTCCTTCAAGAAATTGCATGCATTCATTCGAATCCTCATAGGGGTGATCCGTGCCTAAAAGGATTCTATCTATACCCAGGGCCTCCTTTGTGCACAAGAAGGCTGGTTCCAGATAGTTTCCACTGGTTGTTACAAACATGTTATCTTTAAGGTAGTCACTCGGCATTTTTTTGATATCCGGCAGGAAACCCGGATCAGTCTTGAAATGGGGTCTCACAAAGGGGAAGTCAACTCGCTGTAAAATAAAAGGCAACCCTTCTCCGAGATGTCCCAGGATGACCTTTAAATTAGGAAAGGCGTCAAAGGCTCCGCTGAGGATAAGTCTCATCATGGCCATGGCCGTTTCGACACCGAATCCGAATGGGGTCCCTGCCAAGGCAAATCCATAGGCCCTAAACTGCTGGATGATAGTTGCGGTCGGATGGAGATAAATAGGCACCTCAAGTTCCTCAACCTTGGCCAGGATGGGCCAATAGGTCTTTTCATCAATATAGGAATCTCCATAATTTGAATGGGTTTTCCATCCCTTGAGACCCAGTTCCTTGACTGCGCGTTCGAGTTCATTGACGGCCTCCTCAGGTTTTTTAGGCGCAAGGGCGGCGTATCCCGCAAACCTGTCCGGATATCTCTGAATAATCTTAGCAAGCGCATCGTTTGAGCTCTTAGCCAGGGCCGCACCCATTTCAGGTTCCAGAGACTCAACACCCGGTGCGGTCAGGGTGAGGACTTGTAAATCCACGCCGGCGGCATCCATGATTTTTAGGCGCCTCTCTCCCACGTCGAGAAGATTTTCTAAAAGAACATCGCTAAAGGGCTCGGCTGCATCAGCCGTGAAATACATTCTTCGGGTCTTTTTCGCATTATCCTCAACAAGTCTTGGGTACCCCTTGTTCTTATAGAGCGCGTCGAGCCATTCTTCAGTTACAAAATGGGCTTCAAAATCTATCTTTTTCATCGCAGTTTCTCTCTACACATGGATGCCCAGTTGGTAGGCGTTCCCGTTGTAGATTTTGTCTTTTTCCTCCCCCGGAATAGGCAACTCTTCGATGAATTGGATGCATTCATCCGAATCCTCATAGGGATAATCCGTACCAAGAAGGATCCTGTCGATCCCCATGGCTTCGCGTGTGCACATAAAGGCAGGTTCATAATAGTTACCACTCGTCGTTACAAATACATTGCTCCGGAGATATTCACTCGGTTTCCTGGATATTGACGGTCGCTCGGCAGGATCGAACGGCCTCACATAGGCCCAGTCAATTCTTTTCATCAGGAAAGGCAGGGCCTCTCCCAGATGTCCGAGAATGAATTTCAACCCGGGAAATTTATCAAAAAGTCCGCTATAGATGAGACGCATCATGCACATGGCTGTCTCCATGCCGAACCCGAAAGGAGCCCCTGCTATCGCAAATCCGTAGGTTCTTACCTGGGGCATCGCAGGCACCGTGGGATGGAGATAGATAGGGATCCCTAATTTTTCCGCCCTTTCAAGTATGGGCAGGTACTGCTCTTCATCGAGGTATGAACCCCCATAATTTGAATGGGTGTTCCACCCCACGAAACCGAGATCTTTTACCGTCCTTTCAAGCTCATCAGCCGCCTCTTCGGGTGCCTTGGGAGCAAGGACGGCATAACCCATGAACCTGTCCGGATACTTTCCGATAACCTCTGAAAGCTCATTATTGGCCTCCCTGGCCAGGGTGGTACCGACCTCAGGATCCAATTGATCAATACTCGGCGCGGACACGCTTAGGACCTGCACATCTACACCACAAGCATCCATCTTGGCCAGCCTTATCTCTCCCAATTCGGTGAGCGAATTTATAAGGGGTTCCCCGTAAGGCTGTCCCACATCAGGGGTGTGCCACATGCGGCGGCCCCGATCCCCATCGCCCTCTACGAACCGAGGATAGCCCTTATTTTTGGCTAGCGCATTAAGGTGTCCCTGAGTAAAAAAATGGGCTTCAAAATCTATCTTTTTCATTTCACTTCCTTCCTGCTATTCAGACCTTTAAAGTCCTCAAGCTCCCTCTGACCAACGATGTTTTTAATAAAGTTTTGCCCCATTAGTTGATAACGTTCAAAAGGCTTCGCATTTTGAAGGACATGGAACTCTCTTTTAGGAAATCCGCAACAAGAATTCTTACATGCTTATGGAACACCCCCTATGCCCTAACCATAGATTAGTACCATAAAAGGCAGGACATGGGGCTCTCTTTTCAGAAAACGAAAAATTGGTTGCTGGTTAT